>NZ_CP120983.1:7736665-8046132 GCF_030719215.1 Streptomyces sp. Alt3
ACGGTCCCCGCGAGCGCCGCCTTGCGCCAACTCCCGCCCCGCCGCGGACCGGCGCACACCGTCGTCACCACCACGGCGCAGACCGCCACCCCGCAGAGGACGGCGACAACGGGCCCGCCGGGCGTCCCCGGAGGGCCCAGGGCCAGCACCGCCGTGGCCGCGCACAGGGGCAGCGGGAGCAGCAGCCGGGTGCGCGCCGCCCCGAGCCGCTGGGGGAGGCCGCGGACGCCCGCCCGCAGATCCGCCTCGATGTCCGGGAGCACGTCCCCCAGATGGGCAGCCACACCGAGCAGCGCGCCCGCCGCCACCGCCCACCACGCGGGCCACGGGCTTCCGGGCAGGCTCAGGGCGACCACACACGGAAGGCTCGCGAAGCCGATCGCGTACGGCAGCCAGGACAGCGGCGTCTCCTTGAGCCTCAGGTTGTACGCCCACGCGGCGAGGACCCCGGTCAGATGTGCGGCACCCGCCGCCGCGCCGCACGCGAACGACAGCACCACGCACAGGGCCAGCGCCGCGAACGCCGCGCCCCACACCGTGCCCGGAGCCGACGCGCCCCGGGCGACCGGTTTCCCTCTGCGCCCGGCCTCGGCGTCGCGCGGTGCGTCGTGGGCGTCGTTGCACCAGCCCACCGAGAGCTGTCCGGTGAACACGGCGGCGGTGACCAGGACCTGCCGGCCGGTCCCCGGGCCCGAACCGACGGCGAGGGCCGACACGAGGACGGTCACCGCGGCGACCGGACCCGGATGACAGGACAGTGCGAGAGGCGCCCACACGTGCGACAGACAAGGGGCGCGAGCGGGTACCGGCGGCCGGTCCGTGGTGTCCACGGGGCGATCGTAGGGACCCCTGGGCGTACGAACACGGCAGCCGCGCGTGGCATGTGCTCTGATTTGTCCCGCTCTGTGGGCAGGATGTGGCCATGACCTCTCCGAAGCGGTGGCCAGGGTGACCCGGATCGCGGCGGTGCACGGAGTCCTCCCACCGCACCGCCACACCCAGCGGGCCGTCACCGACATGGTGGCGCGCACCTGCCTGCCGGAAGGGGCCGACCGGCGGGTGCTGGACCGGATCCACGCGAACGCGGGCGTGCGCACCCGGAACACGGTGCTGCCCCTGGAGAGCTACGGCGCACTGGACGGATTCGGGGCGGCCAACGACGTGTTCGTCGACGCGGCCGTCGATCTCGGTGCCCAAGCCGTCCGCGGCGCCCTGCGCGAAGCAGGGCTGCGGCCCGCCGACGTCGACCTGCTGATGTTCACCTCGGTCACGGGGATCGCGGCGCCGTCCGTCGACGCGCGGCTCGTCGGACGCCTCGGTCTGCGCCCCGACGTGAAACGGCTCCCCGTCTTCGGACTCGGCTGCGTGGCGGGGGCCGCGGGGGTGGCGCGGCTGCACGACTACCTGCTCGGCAGGCCCGGACACGTAGCGGTGCTGCTCTCGGTCGAACTCTGCTCCCTGACCTTCCAGCGCGGTGACGCCAGCGCCGCCAACCTGGTCGCGACCGCCCTGTTCGGCGACGGTGCCGCGGCCGCGGTCCTCGTCGGCGCCGGCCACCCGGCGCCGGTGGAGGGGCCCGAGGTGGTGGACACCCGCAGCCGTCTGTACCCGGACACCGGACACGTCATGGGCTGGGACATCGGTGACTCCGGCTTCACCGTGGTGCTCGACCCCGCAGTCCCCGACGTCGTACGCCGGTACCTCGCCGAGGACGTCACGGGCTTCCTGGAGGAGCACGGGCTCAAGCCCAAGGACATCGCCCGCTGGGTGAGTCACCCCGGCGGACCCAAGGTCCTGGAGGCGGTCACCGACGTCCTGTCCCTGTCCGAGGGAGCCCTGGACGTCACCTGGCGCTCACTGGCGCAGACGGGGAACCTCTCCTCGTCCTCGGTCCTGCACGTCCTGCGGGACACGATGCGACAACGCAGGCCCGAGCCGGGCTCGCCCGGCCTGCTGATGGCCATGGGCCCCGGATTCTGCTGCGAACTGGTGCTGCTGCGCTGGTAGTCCGGAGGAACGCATGATCTGGTACACGGCCCTCGTACTCGCCGTCGCCGCCGAGCGGCTCGCCGAGCTCGCGGTGGCGCTCCGCAACACCCGCTGGAGCCTTGCCCGGGGCGGCACCGAGGCAGGCCGGGGGCACTACCCGGCGATGGTGGCCCTGCACACCGGGCTGCTCGTCGCCTGTCTCGCCGAGACATGGCTGGCCGGACGCCCCTTCCCGGCACTGTTCGGCTGGGCCATGGTCGCGGTGGTGACCGCGGCCCAGGCACTGCGTTGGTGGTGCGTCCGCACCCTGGGGCGCCGCTGGAACACCCGGGTCGTCGTCATCCCGGGGATGCCCCCGGTGACCGGCGGGCCCTACCGTCGGCTGCGCCATCCCAACTACGTGGCGGTCGCCGCCGAAGGAGCGGCCCTGCCGCTGGTCCACGGCGCGTGGGTGACCGCCGTCCTGTTCACCGTGTTCAACGCGGCGCTCATGGCCGTGCGCATCCGGTGCGAGGACGGCGCACTGGCCGCCCCGGCCGGAGCGGACGCGCGCGCGTGATCGACATCCTGGTGGCGGGCGGCGGACCGGCCGGACTCGCCGCGGCGATCAGAGCCGCCACGGCCGGTCTGGAGGCCGTCGTGATCGAACCCCGCCACCTGCCCGTGGACAAGGCCTGCGGCGAGGGCATCATGCCCAGCGGGGTGGCCGCTCTGCGCGCGCTGGGAGTCAACCCGGCAGGAAGCACGCTCCGGGGCATCCGCTACGTCGAGGGAACCCGGCGGGCGGAGGCGGCCTTCCGCGGCAGCCCAGGCCTCGGCGTTCGCCGCACCGAGCTGCACACCGCCCTGCACCGGCGCGCCACGGAACTCGGCGTGCGCGTCGTCACGGGGCGGGCGGGCGAGGTGCGCCAGGACGGCCGCAGCGTCACCACGGCGGGTCTGACGGCACGCTGGCTCGTCGCCGCCGACGGCCTGCACTCCCCGTTGCGCCGCTCGCTCGGCCTGGAGCGCCCCTGCACCTCACAGCGCCGGTACGGGCTGCGCCGCCACTACCGGATCGCCCCCTGGACGGACTTCGTGGAAGTGCACTGGTCGCGCGAGGGCGAGGCGTACGTGACCCCGGTGGGGGAGGAGCTGGTGGGGGTCGCGGTGCTCAGCCGCCACCGGCGCTCCCACGAGCAGCACCTCACCGCCTTCCCCGCGTTGGCCCGCACCCTCCGGGGCCTGGAGGCGGGACCCGTACGCGGCGCGGGGCCCCTGCGCAGGAGCGTGAGCGCACCGGGAGCAGGACGGGTCCTGCTGGCCGGAGACGCGGCGGGCTACGTCGACGCGCTGACCGGCGAGGGCATCGCCCTGGCGGTGGCGACCGCGTCGGCGGCGGTCGACTGCCTCGCGGCGGGCCGGCCCGAGGCCTACCCGGCCCGCTGGGCGCGGCTGACGCGACGGCACCGTCTGCTGACCGGGGCCCTGCTGGGAGCCGTGGGGCATCCGGCGACCGCCCGGCTGATCGTGCCCGCCGCGCACCGGCTGCCCGCGCTGTTCGGCGCGGCGGTGCGAGCCCTGCAGTAGCCGTCCCCTTACGGGCGGCCCCGCCCGCCCCGCCCGCTCTGCCATCCTGTCCGGGTGCCGCCCTCACCCCGAACGCCGCAGCCCGTCACCCCCGACCCGCCACACCCGGCGATGAATCCGCTGATGACGCAGTCCTGGCTGGACCTGGCATTCCTGCACTGGGCGGCCGACCCGGGGGACGTGGCGCCACTCCTGCCCGCCGGAACCGTGCCCGACACCCTGGACGGAGTCACCTACGTCGGGCTCGTCGCCTTCCGGATGCACCGCGTCGGCTGGTTCCGCCTCCCCGGCATCCCCTACCTGGGCACCTTCCCCGAGACCAACGTCCGGCTGTACTCCCGCGACGAGCACGGCAGGCGCGGGGTGGTCTTCCGCTCGCTCGACGCCTCCAGGCTGATCCCCGTGGCGGTCGCCCGGACCGCGTTCCGGCTGCCCTACGTATGGTCCCGGATGACCGTCCGGCGCGACGCCGACACCCTCACCTACACCAGCAGAAGGCGCCTCCCCGGGCCCCGGGGCGCCCACAGCCGGATCGTGCTGCGCACCGGCGGGCGCATCGAGGAGCCCAGCGAGCTGGAGCACTTCCTCACCGCGCGCTGGGGCATGCACAGCACCTTTCACGGGCGCGCGATGTACCTCCCGAACGCACACCCCCGCTGGCCACTGCACCACGCACAGCTCCTGGAGTGCGACGAGAACCTGGTGACGGCGGCCGGCCTTCCCGCACCCGCCGGTGCGCCGGTGAGCGTCCTGTACTCACCGGGGGTCCCGGTCCGCTTCGGCCGCCCCGCCCGTCCGTAGGAGTGACAACGGCCCGGCCGGAGCCCCCGGCCCGGCGCCCACCGCATGTCGCACCCCGCGCAAGCCCCGCGCCGCCCTAATCTCGCCGCCACGGGACAGGACGAAGGGGCGGGAGCGGCATGCGTGGAGTGGCCAGGCTGTTGTGCGGACGCCGCACCAAATGGCTCGTCGTGGTGCTGTGGCTCGTCGTCCTCGTCATCGCGGCGCCGCTCGCGGGCAAGCTCATGGGCGCCCAGGACAACGACGCGGCCTCCTGGCTCCCGAGCAGCGCCGAGTCCACGCGGGTCTGGGAGGAGTCCAAGGAGTTCCGGCCCGAGATCATCACCGCCATCGTCGTGTACGCCCGTGACGGCGGCCTGACCGCGGCGGACCGCGCCCGGATCACCGGGGACGAGCGGCAGCTCACGACGCTGAGCGCCCACGGCGTACGCGGCGAGGAGACCCGAGGTCCGCTCTACGACAGGAAGGCCGCGCCCTCGGCCGCCCAGATCTTCGTGCCGATCACCATGGACGAGAAGGGCTGGGAACGGATCGGCCCCGCCGTCGACTCCGTACGGGACATCGTGGGGGACGGAGGCGGAGGGCTCACGGTCCACGTCACGGGCCCCGGAGGGGTCGCCGCCGACTCTGCCGACGCCTTCTCGGGCATCGACTCGACCCTGCTCCTGGCCGCGCTCGCCGTGGTGATCGTCATGCTGCTGATCACCTACCGCAGCCCGACGCTGCTCGTGCTGCCCGTGGTCTCGGTCGTCGCCGCGCTCCTCACCGCACAGGCCGTCATCTATCTGCTCGCGGCTCACGCGGGACTCACCGTGAACGGTCAGAGCGCGGGCATCCTGACCGTGCTGGTCTTCGGCGCCGGCACGGACTACGCCCTGCTGCTCGTCGCCCGGTACCGCGAGGAGCTGCGCCGCCACGAGGACCGCCACGAGGCCATGGCCCGGGCCCTGCACCGAGCTGGGCCGGCCGTGCTGGCCAGCAGCGGAACCGTGGTGCTGAGCATGCTCGTCCTGCTGGCCGCCGAGATGAACTCGACCCGGGGCCTGGGACCCGTGGCCGCCATCGGGGTGGCCATCGCGCTGATCGCCATGCTCACCCTCCTCCCCGCGCTTCTGGTCATCTTCGGGCGCTGGATCTTCTGGCCGGCCGTCCCGCGCCTCGGCACGCCGGAGCCCACCGAGCACGGGTTCTGGGCACGGACCGGGCAGCGGCTGGCCGCCCACCCGCGCAGGATCTGGGTGGGGACCGCCCTGGTGCTGGCCGCACTGTCCCTGGGCCTCCTCCAGCTGCGTGCCGCCGGACTCAGCAACGCCGACTCCTTCCCCGGCACACCGGACTCCGTCGCCGGGCAGGAGATCCAGGAACGCTACTTCCCGGCCGGTGCCGGCAGCCCGCTCGTAGTGATCGCGGCGGCGGACCGGAGCGGCCAGGTGCGTGCCGCCGTGGAAGGGACCAGCGGGGTCCTCCCGGGATCCCTCGTCGTGCCGCCCGGCACCCGCCCCGTGCACGAGGGCCGGGCCATCTTCGAGGCCACCCTCACCGACGCCGGCGACAGCGACGCCGCGGAACGCACCGTCGAGCGGGTCAGGGACGCCGTGCACCCGATCACCGGCGCGGACGCGCTGGTGGGCGGCGACACGGCGGCGGCACTCGACATGGACGACGCCACCCGGCACGACAACGTGCTGATCATCCCCCTCGTGCTGCTGGTGGTACTGATCATCCTCGCGCTGGTGCTGCGCGCCCTGCTGGCGCCCCTGCTGCTGATCGCCACCGTCGTGCTGTCCTTCGCCGCCGCGCTGGGCGTCAGCGCCCTCGTCTTCCGCCATGTGTTCGACTACGCGGGTGAGACCACGGACTTCCCGCTCTTCGTGTTCGTGTTCCTGGTGGCGCTCGGCATCGACTACAACATCTTCCTGACCACCCGGATCCGCGAGGAGGCCCTGCACCAGGGCACCCGCGCGGGCGTGGTCACCGGGCTCGCCGCCACCGGCGCGGTCATCACCTCGGCGGGCCTCGTCCTGGCCGGTACCTTCGCCGCACTCGGGACACTCCCGGTGGTGGCCTTCGCGGAGATCGGCTTCGCGGTGGCCCTGGGGGTCCTGCTGGACACGCTGGTCGTCCGCTCCGTGCTGGTCACTTCCCTCTTCCTGGACATCGGACCGCGCGTCTGGTGGCCGCACCGGTTCGCCCACGAGGACGGCGGGTCGGCGCGCGGACCCGCCGTCCGCTGAGAGCCGGCCCCGGCCCGCACGGCTCCGGGGGCCGCGGCGCACGGCTCGCCCGGCGTATGACCAGGGTGTAGAAAGGGGGGCATGGCCGGACGCTACGGCCGCCCGCGTTCGTTTCTCCGGATGAGAAGCCTCGCTGGTCAGGTCTTCCTCCTGCAGGTGGCGATCGTGGTGCTGCTCGTCGCTGCCTCCGCGACCGCGCTCGTGCTGCAGTCCCACGCCGACAGCGAACGCGAGGCACGCAACCGCTCGGTCGCCGTGGCGGAGGCCTTCGCCAGCGGCCCGGGCATGGAAGCCGCGCTGAAGAGCCCCGACCCCACCGCTGTGCTCCAGCCGAAGGCCGAGGCCGCGCGGAAAGGGTCCGGAGTCGACTTCGTGGTCGTCCTGAACCTGAACGGCGTCCGGTACACCCACCCGCTGCCCGACCGCATCGGCAAGAAGTTCGTCGGCGAGCTGGCACCCGCCCTCGACGGCCACGTCGTGACGGAGAAGATCGACGGGACCATCGGCCCGCTCGTCCAGGCGGTGGTGCCCGTGACCGGCGCGAACGGCGAAGTGGTGGGCCTGGTGTCCGCCGGCATCACCATCAGCAAGGTCAGCGGAGTCGCCGAGGACCAGTTCCCGCTCCTCTTCGGCTCCGCCGCCGGAATACTGCTGCTCGCCATGGGCGGTACGGCGCTCGTCACCAGACGTCTCGACCGCCAGACCCACGGCCTCGGCCCCACCGGGATGACCCGGATGTACGAGCACCACGACGCAGTTCTGCACGCCGTGCGGGAGGGCGTGGTGATCGTCGGCGGCGACGGACTGCTCCTGCTGGCCAACGACGAGGCACGACGGCTCCTGGACCTCGGTCCGGACGTCGAGGGCACACCCGTCTCCGAGCTGGGACTCGACCCGGTGATGACCGCCATGCTGGTCTCCGGACGCACCGCCACCGACGAGGTCCACGCCGTGGGCGACCGCCTGCTCGCCGTCAGCCAGCGGGCCACCGACCGGGACGGCGGTCCGCCCGGCAACGTGACGACGCTGCGGGACACCACGGAGCTGCAGGCCCTCTCGGGCAAGGCAGCCACCGCACGCGGCAGGCTGAAGCTCCTCTACGACGCCGGAACGGAGATCGGCACCGCCCTGGACGTCATCCGGACGTGCGAGGAGCTGGCGGAGTTCGCCACGGCGAGGTTCGCCGACTACGCCACCGTGGACCTGGCCGAGGGCGTGCTGCGCGGGGAGGAACCCACGGCCGTCCGCGCGTCCACCGACGGACTGCGCCGTTCGGCGTTCAGCGGCGCCCGCGACGACACGGGTCTCTATCCGCTGGGCGCGGTCATCCGTTTCCTGCCGTCCACGGACATCGGGGCCGGTCTGCTCAGGGGCCGGTCCGTCCTCGACACCGATCTGGCGCGCCGTTCCGGCTGGGAGCAGCAGCACCCGGAACGGGCCGAGCGCATCGTGGAGTGTGGATTCCACTCGCTGATCGCCGTCCCGATGCGAGCCAGGGGTGTCGTCCTCGGAGTGGCCATGTTCTGGCGCGCGCAGAGGCCCGAGCCGTTCGAGGACGAGGACCTGTCCGTCGCGGAGGAGATCGTCGCGCGCGCCGCGGTGAGCATGGACAACGCGCGCCGCTACTCGCGCGAGCACAACGTGGCGGTCACCCTGCAGCGCAGTCTGCTGCCGCAGGGGCTCCCCGACCAGAGTGCCATCGACGCCGCCTACCGCTATCTCCCCGCCCAGGCAGGGCTCGGCGGGCTGGGCGGTGTCGGCGGCGACTGGTTCGACATCATCCCGCTGCCCGGCGCCCGGGTCGCCCTCGTGGTCGGTGACGTGGTCGGACACGGGCTCCACGCCGCCGCCACCATGGGACGCCTCCGTACCGCGGTCCACAACTTCTCCAGCCTCGACCTGCCCCCCGACGAGCTCCTGTGGCACCTGGACGAACTGGTGACCCGCATCGACCTGGACGAGTCGGCCAACGGCTCCGACGGGGCGGGTGTCACCGGGGCCACCTGTCTCTACGCGATCTACGACCCGGCCTCCGGGCGCTGCACCATGGCGCGGGCCGGCCACCTCCAGCCCGTGATCGTCAGCCCCGAGGGCGAGGCCGTCTTCGCGGACGTGCCAGGTGGCCCGCCCCTGGGGCTCGGCGGCATGCCCTTCGAGACCCTCGACGTACAGCTCGCACAGGACAGCCGGCTGGTGCTCTACACCGACGGGCTGGTCGAGGACCGGCGCCGCGACATCGACGTAGGACTCGAACGGCTGCGCCGGACGCTGTCCGGGCATCCCGACCGGACCCCTGAGGAGACCTGCGAGGCCGTACTCCGCGTCCTTGTACCCACCAGGGCCCGTGACGACGTCGCCCTGCTCGTCGGCCGCACCCGTCGCCTCGCCACGGAGAACGTGGCCGAGTGGGACGTGCCTTCCGACCCCTCGGCGGTTGCCCGCGTCCGGTCCGACGTCTCCCGCACACTGACCGAGTGGGATCTGGTCGAGGAGGCGTTCACGACCGAGCTGATCCTCAGCGAACTGGTCACCAACTCCATCCGTTACGCCACCGGCCCCATCCGAGTCCGGCTGATCCGTGACAGGACGCTGATCTGCGAGGTGTCCGACCGCAGCAGCACCTCGCCCCATCTGCGCCAGGCGGCAAGCATGGACGAGGGAGGCAGAGGCCTGTTCCTCGTCGCCCAGCTGGCCGAACGCTGGGGCACCCGCTACACCGACGACGGCGGCAAGGTGATCTGGACGGAACAGGTCCTGCAGCCCGGGGCCGGCGGGCCGCTGTGACGCGGTTCGGCCGCGTCAGGCCCCCGGGCCCACCCGTTCCCGGCGGCAGTGCAGAAAGAGGTGGGGTTCGGCCGAGGCTCCGGGACGGTCAGGGGTGAAGACCGTCCGTTCCTCGTCCACGACGGAGAGCCCGGCACCCGTGGCCAGCGCCCTGAACGCCTCGGGGCCGAAACTGGTCACCCGCACATGCCGGCCCATGAACACGGCGCCCACGTCCTGCACGTCCAGCGGTACGGTCGCCAGCACCAGATGCCCGCCCGGCCTCAGCGCCCCCGCCAGGCGGCGCACGAGCGAGGACTGCTCGTCACGCGACATCTGCAGCAACGAGAAGTAGACGCAGACCGCGTCGAAGCTCGCCTCCTCCAGCGAAACCTCCCGGATGTCGGCGCAGCGGAAGGAGGCCTCGGGAACCCGGCGGGACGCCAGTTCCACCATGACGGGCGACACGTCGACACCCAGCACCTCGTGACCGGCGGCCGCCAGGGTGTGGGCCGTCGGCCGGCCGGTCCCGCTGCCGACGTCCAGAACCCTGCTCCGCGGACCCAGCCGCGCCAGCAGCCTGTCCAGGGAGCGTCGGTGCGCGAGCGAGCCGGCGAAGGCCCGCTCGTAGTCGGCGCCGATGGCGTCGAACGCCTCGGCTGCCGCGTGCTGGTGGCCGTCGGCCATGAGGACCTCCCCTGCCGGACCGGAACTACGGGATACGGGCGACAGCGACGTAGACGCCGCTCAGCTCCTGCTCAGGCGCAGGCGTGCCGCGGAACCACTCGGGAGCCGTCACCAGACCCGGCTCGACGATGTCCAGGCCTTCGAAGAAACGGGCGAACTCGGCGCGGGTGCGCAGCGCGAGCCGGATGCCGCCCTTGCCGTACTCGGCCGCGCCCTGCTCCCCGCGCTCGGGATTCACGTCCGAGGCGCCCTGGGACAGCACCACGTAGCTCCCGGGCGCCAAGGTGGCCGTCAGCGTGCGCACGATGCCCCGCGGGTCGACGTCGTCGGGGAGGAAGTGGAGGAGCCCCAGGAGCGACAGGGCGATGGGCTGGTCGAAGTCCAGGACCTTGCGGGCCGCCTCGATGATCGTGGCCGGCTCGAGCACGTCCGCGTGCACGTAGTCGGTGGCCCCCTCCGGGTGGCTGACCAGGAGGGCCTCCGCGTGCCGCAGGACGATCGGGTCGTTGTCGCAGTAGACGACCCGCGCCCGCGGATCGACCCGCTGGGCGATCTGGTGCAGGTTCGGCGCGGTCGGGATCCCCGTGCCTATGTCGAGGAACTGGCTGACTCCCTCGCCGGCCAGCCAGGCCGTAGCGCGGTTCATGAAGGCACGGTTCTGGAATGCCCCGGTCTTCGCCTCGGCCGGCAGCTGCTCGGCCACGGCCTGGTCGACCGGGTAGTTGTCCTTGCCGCCGAGCAACGAGTCGTAGACGCGTGCCGAGTGGGGCCTGCTGGTGTCGATCGGGGGGTGAGGTGTCCCAGTCGTCATGACGAGCTCCGTTGCAGATGAGGTGGACCGCAGCACCCGCGAAGTCTGCCACAGCAACCGTGCCGCGAGAGGCAGTTGGCGGCTCCGCGTCGTCACGGCGACGGCCCCCCGGGGAAGGTCCCTGGGGGCCGCGCTGACGGGCTCTGCGTGGGTCAGGGAGCGTCGACCAGGTCGTGCTTGGGCACGGTCACCGTGCGGGCGCCGGGCTTGCCGCCCAGAACCACCTCGCGCAGGGCGCTGTTGTTGCTGAGGTCGGTCTCCTTGAGCCGGTTCTCCGGGTTGGCCAGCACCTGGATGAAGTAGGTGCCGTTCGGCAGTCCTGTGATGTCGAAGGACTGCCCGGGGAGGTCCTGGGTGTACGTGTCACCGGAACCCACGTCGAGCACCTCCCGCACGGAGATGGAGTTCTCCTGGCCGCAGGCCGTGGAGAGATCCGTGTTGTCCGGGTGCCAGTTGGCGTTCTCCACCGTGTAGTCGACCGCGTCGGTGTTGGCCAGGCAGAATGCCTCCTTGCCGCTGCGCACGGTCTCCTTCTTGTCGGCCTTCAGCAGTCGGTAGCTCGCGAAGTCGGTGAAGTGCCAGTGCTCATGACCCGGGCGGGGGTCCCACTCCATGGTGCCGGTCGGGGTGTAGCCGACCTGCTTGCCCGAGGCGTCGTAGAAGTACTGGTAGGCGTCCATAAGCGCGTTGCCGGGCTTCCGGAAGCCGTCCACCACCAACTGCGCGGGACCCGCGTTCCACACGTTGGCGCTGAAGGCCAGGTAGTCCTTGCCGGGCTCCCCGCCGTCACCCGCGCCGATGGTGATGCCGTAGGCGGGCAGGGAGCGCAGGTCGGGCTTGGGTACATCCGGCACGGCCGCCCTGCCCGTCGGACGCTGGGCGTTCGGCTGCACTGCGGGCGCCTGCCGGGAGCCGTCCGTACGTCCCGGTCCGTCGCCCCCGGCAGCGCGGAAGCCCTGTCGCGCGGCAGCCCAGGGCAGAGCGGCGGGCGCGGGCGCGTAGGGACCGTGGCCCACGTTGTACGAGGTGCCGGCGCCGGTGGTCGCGGCCACCGGGGCGGGCGGGCGGGCCGCGGTGTGACCGGCATGGGCCGAGTGGCCTGCCCCGTGGCCCGCGTGCCCGGACGCGGAGCGGGCCGCCGGGGAGGGAGCGGGGCTCTCCTCCTCCCAACTGCGCTCGCGCACCGTGACCTTGACCGTCTTCGACGCGTCGGCGATCTGGAAGATGTCCCGGTAGCGCTTGCTGACGGACACCTCCGCGGTGTACTTGCCGGCAGGAAGGACGACCGGCGCCGAGTAGTAGCCGGCGTAGGTGTTGGACGCCCAGCCCTCCTCGACACCCCACACCGAGCCGAGAGTGAAGGGATTCACGGGACAGCTCTCGGGATACTTCGACGTGGACGGGGCGTCCGGACGGATCCTGCCCGAAGCGTTGTTCGGGCAGAACGACTCCGTGCGGATCGCCACCGTCCTGCCCCCGGCGTCCCGGACCTTGACGCGGATGAAGCCGGGCAGCCCCGAGAAGTTCTTGACCAGCCCGGCGGGCAGGGTCCGGGTCCGGGTCTTCGTCCCCTCGCGGATGACCTGGGTGGCGACGACCGGGTCCTTGTAGCTCTTCCTGGTCACGCGCAGTTCGAGCGGCGCGCCGGAGGCGGTGAGGTAGGTCCCGAGGTCCAGGTAGACGCCGGGATCCTCCTTCCAGGAGTCGAGCGTCACCGAGTCCGACGCTGCGACGAGGCCGAGCTGCGGGACGGCTGCCGCCTTCTTCGTGTCCGGCGTGGCGGCGGCCACGCCCGCGGTCACGGCGATCGCCGCGGCGGCGGCGACCACCGGGCGCCACAGCCGGCTGCGGGGGGTTCTGGTGCTCATCGTTCTCCGATGTCCGGGTGCCCGGTGGGGCGGTGGAGTCGCTTTTGCCCATGAGAGGCGCCTGCCGGGCCAGAGGTTGTCCGAAGGGGCCTGAGACACGGATTGTTGGCCGAAATCATGTTTTCAGGTGTGCAATCAGACATTTACCGGCCGTTCCTCCTGTGCTTCCGGGCCGGCCGTGCTAGAGGTCCTGACGTCGTGTGACCGCATACGGGCACCGAGCGGGCACAGGAAAAGATCGACCGGGCGCTCTCCGGACGCACCGTCGTCGCCGGATCCCGGGCCACCAGTGCGGAAACCTGTGGTGAAACGGGCATGAACGGGCGCAGGCCGTGACGCGAAGGTGCTGGTCGTACTGCCGTTTCTGCTTGTACAAACGATGCATGGGCCCGAACGGACGCCGGGACCACACCGGATCCGTACTAGTGCAGGGATGTGTCGTGGGCACCGAGGAACGGCGACGGGCAATTCTGGAGACGGCCCGACAGGACGGGGCGGTCGACGTGAACCGGCTGGCCGAACGGTTCGAGGTGGCCAAGGAGACCATCAGGCGCGATCTGCACACCCTTGAGGAGCACGGCCTCGTGCGGCGCACGCACGGTGGCGCGTACCCGGTCGAGAGCGCGGGATTCGAGACGACCCTGGCCATGCGCACCACCCACCACGTGCCGCAGAAGTCGCGCATCGCGAAGGCCGCCGCCGACCTGCTCGGTGACGCCGAGACGGTGTTCGTCGACGAGGGCTTCACCCCGCAGCTCATCGCCGAGGCCCTTCCCAAGGACCGGCCGCTGACCGTGGTCACGGCTTCCCTCGCCGTCGCCACGGTCCTCGCGGACGTGGAGAAGACCGCCGTACTCCTGCTCGGCGGGCGCCTGCGCGGCAGCACCATGGCCACCGTCGACCACTGGGCCACCCGCATGCTGGCCGACTTCGTCATCGACCTGGCCTACGTCGGAGCGAACGGCATCTCCCGCCAGTACGGGCTGACCACCCCCGACCCGGCGGTGGGCGAGGTCAAGGCGCAGGCCATGCGCAGCGCCCGACGCCGTGTCTTCGCCGGGGTCCACTCGAAGTTCGGAGCGGTGAGCTTCTGCCGCTTCGCGGGCGTCGGCGACTTCGAAGCCGTCGTCACCGACACCGGGCTGCCCTCGGCCGAGGCCCAGCGCTACTCCCTGCTCGGCCCCAACGTGATCCGGGTCTGACCCGGACCCGCCCCTTCCCCACCTCGTCCCCGCCAGGAGGCCGGAGGCCGGCCCCGCCATGCCCGGAGCGGCCAGGAGGACCGAGGACCACGGGCACCGATCAACGAGCCGCTACGACCGATCAGGAGACTTTATGCCCCACCAGCAACGACGCCGCGGGACCCGCGTGCGTGCGGTCGCGGGCACGGCAGCCATGGCCCTTCTCGGCACCGGCTGCGCCGGAGCCGGCGGGACCGCCTTCGGAGGGGGTGACGCCCTGAACGTACTCATGGTGAACAACCCTCAGATGGTCGAGCTGCAGAAGCTCACCGCCGAGCACTTCACCGCGGAGACCGGCATCAAGGTGCACTTCACCGTGCTCCCGGAGAACGACGTCCGCGACAAGATCAGCCAGGACTTCTCCAACCAGGCCGGACAGTACGACGTCGGCACCATCAGCAACTTCGAGGTGCCCTTCTTCGCGAAGAACGACTGGCTGCACCCGCTCGACACCTACGCCGAGCAGGACGCGGACTTCGACCAGGACGACATCCTCGAACCCCTGAGGGACTCGCTCACCGCCGAGGGCAAGCTCTACGCCGAACCCTTCTACGGGGAGTCGTCCTTCCTCATGTACCGCAAGGACGTCTTCGAGGCGAAGGGCCTGAAGATGCCCCCGCACCCCACCTGGACGGAGGTGGCCGGCCTCGCGGCGGAGGCCGACGGCGCCGAGCCCGGCATGAAGGGCATCTGTCTGCGCGGACTGCCCGGCTGGGGCGAACTCGTCGCACCGCTGACCACCGTCGTCAACACCATGGGCGGCACCTGGTTCACCGAGGACTGGAAGCCGCAGCTCACCTCGCCCGAGTTCAAGAAGGCCACGAAGTTCTACGTCGACCTCGTGCGCAAGCACGGTGAACGCGGGGCGTCCCAGTCCGGGTACGCCGAGTGCCTCAACAACATGACCCAGGGCAAGACCGCCATGTGGTACGACGCCACGGCCGCGCCGGCTCCCTGGAGGCGGCGAACTCCCCGGTGAAGGGGAAGATCGGCTACGTACCCGCGCCGGTCGAGGAGACCAAGAGCTCCGGATGGCTCTACACCTGGGCCTGGGGCATCCAGAAGGCATCCAAGAAGTCCGACGACGCCTGGAAGTTCGTCTCCTGGGCCTCCAGCAAGGAGTACGAGTCGCTCGTCGGTGAAACCAGCGGCTGGTCCAACGCACCGGCCGGAAAACGGGCCTCCACCTACGAGAACCCCGAATACCGCAAGGCGGCCGGGGCGTTCGCGGACGTCACCGAGCAGGCCATCTCCGGCGCCGACCCGAAGAACCCGGGCGTCCAGCCGCGTCCGGTGCCCGGCATCCAGTTCGTCGGCATCCCCGAGTTCACCGATCTCGGCACCAGGGTCGCCCAGGAGATCAGCGCGGCCATAGCCGGCCGCCAGTCCGTCGACAAGGCGCTGGCCACCTCCCAGCAGATGGCCGAGCAGGTCGCCAAGGAGTACCGATGACCACAGCAGTCGGCACCACCCCGCAGTCACCACCACGGCCGACAGCCACGCCCGACCGCAGGAGCAAAGGCCCCCGGGCCTGGGCCACCAGGGCCCCGCTCCTGCCCGCGCTGGTCTTCCTGATCGTCGTCACCCAGCTGCCGTTCGTGGCGACCCTGGTCATCTCCCTCTTCGACTGGAACTCCCTCAACCCCGACAAGCGCGCCTTCAACGGGCTGGACAACTACGCCTCCGTCTTCACCGACGCCGCACTCCGCGACTCGGTCGTCACCACCATCCTGCTGACCGCGGGCGTGGTCATCGCCACCGTGGTCCTCGGACTGGCCCTCGCGCTGCTCCTGGACCGCGCGTTCTTCGGCCGCGGCCTCGTCCGCACCCTGCTCATCACGCCGTTCCTGATCGTGCCCGTCTCCGCCGCGCTGCTGTGGAAGCACGCGCTGTACAACCCGGAGTACGGACTCCTCAACGGCGCGCTCAGCTGGGTCGGTGAGCTCTTCGGCGACACGACCCCGAGCCAGCCGGACTGGATCGCGCAGATGCCCCTGCTCGCGGTCATCGCCGCGCTGGTCTGGCAGTGGACGCCGTTCATGATGCTGATCCTGCTCGCCGGGCTCCAGAGCCGGCCCGCGGAGGTCGTGGAGGCCGCGCGCCTGGACGGGGCGAGCGCCTGGCAGACCTTCCGCTATCTGACCCTGCCCCACCTGCGCCGGTACCTCGAACTCGGCGTCCTGCTCGGCGCCGTCTACATCGTGCAGAACTTCGACGCGGTGTTCACGATCACCGCGGGCGGACTCGACACGGCCAACCTTCCGTACACGATCTACCAGACCTTCTACCAGGCCCACGAATACGGACTGGCGTCCGCCGCGGGAGTCGTCGTGGTGATCGGCACGATCATCATCGCCACCTTCGCGCTCCGGACCGTCTCGTCCCTCTTCAGTGAGGAGGCGAACCGCGCATGACCACCGCCACCGTCCCCGCGCCGACCCCGTCCGCGCGAGGCACCCTGCGCAGGGCCAGGCGCCGCTCCACCGCGCTCGGCCTGCTGGCCTGGGCGGCAGGGCTCGCCTTCTGCCTGCCCGCCCTGTGGATGCTGCTGACCTCGCTGCACGCGGAGTCGGACGCCGCCACCAACCCGCCCTCCCTCTTCGCGCCGCTCACCCTCGACGGCTACCGGGCCTTCTTCGGAGCCGACACCGGTGTCACCCCGTGGCCTCCGCTCCTCAACTCCCTGGGCGCGTCCTTCTTCTCCACCGTCCTGGTGCTCCTGCTGGCGCTCCCGGCCGCGTACGCCCTCTCCATCCGGCGCGTACGCAAGTGGACGGACGTGATGTTCTTCTTCCTCTCCACGAAGATGCTGCCCGTCGTCGCGGGGCTCCTGCCCATCTACCTGTTCGCCAAGAACGCGGGGATGCTCGACAACATCTGGCTCCTCGTCCTGCTCTACACCTCGATGAACCTGCCGATCGCGGTCTGGATGATGCAGTCCTTCCTCGCGGACGTCCCGGTGTCCGTCATCGAGGCCGCCCAGGTGGACGGCGCACGGCTGCCGACCGTCCTGGCCAGGGTCGTCGCGCCGATGGCCGCGCCGGGCATCGCCGCCACCGCCCTGATCTGCTTCATCTTCAGCTGGAACGAACTGCTCTTCGCGCGGGTGCTCACCGGCGTCGTGGCCCAGACCGCACCCGTCTTCCTCACCGGATTCGTCACCAGCCAGGGCCTCTTCCTGGCCCAGCTGTGTGCCGCGTCCGTCGTCGTGTCCCTGCCGGTGCTCGCCGCCGGCTACGCCGCCCAGGACAAACTCGTCCAGGGCCTGTCTCTTGGAGCAGTGAAATAATGCGGGCAGCGATCGTCGAAGCCCCCGGCAAGGTCTCCGTCACCACCGTCCCCGACCCCACCCCAGGCCCGCGCGACGTCGTCGTGGACGTCGCCTCGTGCGGACTGTGCGGCACCGACCTGCACATCCTGCAGGGCGAGTTCGCACCGTCCCTGCCTCTCGTCCCCGGCCACGAGTTCGCCGGGGAGATCGTGGGCGTCGGACGTGAGGTCACGGAGCTGGCCGTCGGCGACCGCGTCGCCGTCGACCCCTCCCTGCACTGTCACGAGTGCCGCTACTGCCGCAGCGGACGGGGGAACCTCTGCGAACGCTGGGCCGCCATCGGTGTCACCGTCTCCGGCGGAGCGGCCGAGTACGCCGTCGCCCCCGTCGCCAACTGCGTCAAGCTGCCCGACCACATCGACGTCAAGGACGCCGCCCTGATCGAGCCGCTGTCCTGCGCGGTCCGCGGCTACGACGTCCTGAACAGCACACTCGGCGCCGAGGTGCTGATCTACGGCTCGGGGACCATGGGCCTCATGATGCTGGAGCTCGCCAAGCGCACCGGGGCGGCGGGCGTGGACGTCCTGGACGTCAACCCGGAGCGCCTCGCCACGGCCGGTCTCCTCGGCTGCTCCCGCTCGGCGGCCGGGGCCGACGAGCTGGACCGTCCCGGCGGCTGGGACGTCGTCATCGACGCGACGGGCAACGCGGCCGCGATCCAGGACGGTCTGGGGCGCGTCGCCAAGGGCGGGACCTTCCTCCAGTTCGGGGTGGCCGACTACGCGACGACGGCGGTCATCGAGCCGTACCGCATCTACAACCAGGAGATCACCATCACCGGTTCGATGGCCGTCCTGCACAGCTACGAACGCGCGGCGGCCCTCTTCGCCACCGGGATCCTGGACCCCTCGGTCTTCATCAGTGACCGGTTGCCGCTGGACCAGTACCCGCAGGCCGTCGACCGCTTCAAGGCCGGTGTCGGCCGCAAGATCGTGGTCGAGCCGTGACGGGAGGACCCGGTGCGGTCCTCGTGGTGGGCGAGGCGCTCGTCGACCTCGTCCCCGTGGCCGGGGACGGCGGCGTACGCGCGGCCCAGTTCGGCGGCGCCCCGGCCAACGTGGCTGTCGGACTGGCCAGGCTCGGCACCCCGGTCTCGTTCGCCGGGGGACTGGGCGGCGACGGTTTCGCCCGCATGATCGAGGAGCGGCTGCGTGCGGCCGGGGCCGACGTCACGCTGTGCGGACGCAGCGGCCTGCCTACCGCGCTGGCCGTCGCCGAACCGGACGCCGGGGGAACGGGCTACCACTTCCACCTCCAGGAAACGGCGACCTTCAGGCTGCCGGACGTGTCCGCACGGGCCGCCGGGTTCGGAGCCGTGTACGTGGGCGGACTCGCGGCCGTCGTGGAGCCCGCGGCGTCGGCCGTCCGGGAGGCCGCCCGCGCGGCCGCCCGGCACTCGCTCCTCGTCGTGGACCCCAACGTCCGCCGGGACCGCACCCTCGGTGCGGACCACGGCGCGGCGGCGCTGCGCGAACTCTGCCGCCTCGCCCACGTCGTGAAGGCCAGCGACGAGGACCTGGAGCGGCTGTGGCCGGGTGCCGACCCGGAGGAGACCTGCCGGGAACTGGCGGCCGGGGGACGGCTCGTGGTCCTCACCCGGGGCGCGAGGGGCAGCACGGCGTACACGGCGACCGGACCACCCGTGTCCGTCCCGGCCACACCGGTCGAGGTCGTCAACACGATCGGCGCGGGGGACGCGTTCGCCGCCGGGCTGCTGACCCGGCTGGGCGCCCGCGGCTCCTTCACCGCGGCACCGGATCCCGAGGAGGTGCGGGACATGTTGTCCGCCGCCTCCGAGGCCGCTGCCTCGGTGTGCGCCAGGGCGGGCACGGAACCCTCCGTCCCGGCCGGCGCCTGAAGGAAACAGGCAGGGCACAGGATGCGCGCCCGCGCACGGGTGCGCATCCTGGCAGTGTGACCCGGAGCGACGGAGGCAGAACGCCCGACGAGCTGTCGCTGGTGCTCGCCCAGGCCGTGGTGAACGCCGTCGACGCCGTCGGTGGGTACGGGGGCGGGGTCTACCTGCGCTCCCGTACCCCCGGCCTCCTGCTGATGGCGGTCCTCGCGGGGCTCCCCGGCCCACTGCTGCGTCCCTGGTGGCAGATGCATGTGAACCGGCCCTTCCCGGTGGCCGAGGCATACCGCTCGAACAGCCCGGTGTACCTGGGCGACGCCGAGGACGCCATGCGCCGGTTCCCGCAGCTCATGGCGGGTCTTCCGTTCCCCTTCGGATCGCTCTACGCACCCGTGACGGTGGGGACCGCGCCGGTGGGCGTCCTCGTCGTCCTGCGCTATGCCACCCGGGGTGTCCCGGTCGGCGGGGCGGACCGCGGCCGGATGGAGGCCCTCGCCCGGAAGCTCGGCAGGGACCTCGCCGCACTGGGAGCACCGGCGGAGTGGGACGGAGCGCCCATGGTCGTCCGGCTGCCCGCCGCCACCGCACGGCCCCTGCGGGTCGGACACTTCGACTGGGACATCGACGGCGGGACCGTCACCGCGGACGACGCGACACGCCTGATCCTGGGCCACGACCCCGCAGAACCCCCTGCGCGCACCATGGAGGCGCTGACCGCCCGGCTGCTCCCCGAGGACGTGCACGGGCTGTGGACGCTGGGAAGCACAGCCGCACGGTCGGCGGAGGGCCGGGTGAGCCGTATGAGCCTGTGGTCCCCCGGGGGACGGCCGGTCCTCGTGGAGATCTCCGGCCACGGCGCACCGGACCGCCTGACCGGAGTGGTGCTCGACCCGGAAGCCGGCCCGGTCGTCCCGGACGCCGCCGACCGGGTGCCGCACGGCATCCTCTGTCACGACCGGCTCGGCCGGATCACTTACGTCAACGGACCGGCGGAGGAGATCCTCGGGCACACCCGGGCGGAGCTGATCGGCCGGGACATGTGGGCCGTGCTCCCCTGGCTGGCGAACCCCGCCTACGAGGACCATCACCGGGCCGCGTTCTTCTCCGACGACCCCGTGTACTTCCTCGCCCGGCGCACCCCCGCCCACTGGCTGTCCGTGGCGCTGTACCCCGGCCGCGACGGGGTCACCGTCACCCTCAGCCCCTCGGGACGGCCCGGCCGCACACCGGAGCCCGCCGCCGCACCGGGGACGGAGCTCGGCTCGTCGGCCGACAGCGCCGCGGTCCTCTACCGTCCGGTCGCGCTGGCCATCGCGCTGACGGAGGCCGTCACGGCCCGCCAGGTCTCGGCCGTGGTCACGGAGGAACTGCTGCCGGCGTTCGGCGGCAGACAGTTGGCCATCTACCTCCAGAACGAGGGCCGTCTCCACCTCGCCTCCGAGACGGGCTTCCCCAAGGGCTTTCTCGACCGGTTCGACGGGGTCGGACTCGACATCCGCATCCCCGGCGTCGAGACGCTCACGAGCGGCCGGCCGCTGTTCTTCGAGTCCATGGACCAGCTGGCCGACGCCTATCCCGGCATTCCCCTGGACGCCAGTGTCGGCGCCCGCGCCTTCCTGCCCCTCATCGCCTCGGGCCGCCCCGTCGGCTCGTGCATCCTCGGCTTCGACCGGCCCCGCGGCTTCAGCCCGGAGGAGCGCACCGTCCTCACCGCGCTGGCCGGGCTCATCGCCCAGGCGCTCGAACGCGCCCGGCGCTACGACACCGAGGCGGCGCTCGCCCGGGGACTCCAGGAGGCCCTGCTGCCCCACCGGCTGCCCGTCGTCGACCACGTCGACACCGTCGGGCGCTACCTCTCGGGGACCCAGGACGTCGAGGTGGGGGGTGACTGGTACGACGTCGTCGAGACCGCCGCCGGACTCGTCCTGGTCATCGGGGACGTCCAGGGGCACGGTGTCGCGGCGGCCGCGACCATGGGCCAGCTGCGCAGTGCCGTACGGGCCTTCGCGCTCATCGGCCACGAACCGCAGGAGATCATGGGCGCCACCAACCGGCTGCTGATCGGACTCGACCCGGGGCAGTTCGCCAGCTGCTGCTTCGTGCTGCTCGACCCCGCCACCGGTGCCTTCCGGGCCGTCCGTGCCGGGCACCCCCAGCCCCTCCTGAGGCATCCCGACGGCAGGACCGAGGTCCTGGACCTCCCCGGGGGCGTGGTGCTCGGTGTCGACCCGGACGCCTCGTACCCCGTCACGGAACTGCGGCTCGCCCCAGGAGCCGTCCTGGCGCTCTTCACGGACGGACTCGTCGAGAAGGCCGGCGCGGACATCGACGAGGGCATCGAGCGTCTCCGCAGCACCCTGGCCGCGGCGTGCCGTCTGCCGCTCGCCGAGACGGCGGACCGGATCATCGGCCAGGCCCGGCAGGACGAGGACAGGCCCGACGACATCGCGCTGCTCATGGCCGCCCGCACGGCCCCGGCGCGCTGAGCCCCGCACGGCCGGGCTCCGGCCGCTCGGGCTGTCCGTCATACGGAACGCGCCCGGTGCGGACTGCGCCCTCGGCGCGCAGGTGAGGCATCCTCTGCTGGTCGGGCAGAACGGGCCCGTGGTGGTGAACGGATCACCGCCGCGGTCTGTGACGGAGAAGGATGCGGAACCAGATGGCAGAGAACTTGGACCTGTTGGCCTTCGTGCGGGCACGCCTCGCCGAGGAGGAGGACATCGCGCGGGAAGCCGGTGGCGACGGCTGGCGCACACCGGCCGAGGCACCGGGCGAGGTGCACGACCGCACGAGCGGTATCGCCTTCGTCGTACGGTCGCGTGGCTACGACCGGCACATCGCCTTCCAGGACCCCGCGCGCAGCCTGCGCCGCATCGAGACCACCAGGGTCCTCCTGGACGAGTACGAGGAGATCTCGGCCCTGGACACCGACCGCCCGGCCCAGGACTTCACCTCGGGGCGTGCCGTCGGGCTGGGATTCGTCGTGCGGCAGATGGCCGCCGAGCACGCCGGGCATCCGGACTACCGGGTGAAGTGGCTGCCCCGGTTCTCCCACTGGGGCCCTCCCTCCCAGGGATGAGGCCCGGGGAGGGGCCGCGTGCCGGACTGAGTACCAGGGAGCGGTGTCCCTGAGTACGTGCCCCGATCCCGGCACGGGCCCCGGCCGGTGGAATGGGAGCCATGCTCCCCGACGCGCCGACGCGCCCCCGCATCCAGACCCTGACCAGCGCCGGTACCGCGCTGGCGGTGACCCTGCTCCCGCTGGCCGTCGGCGTCCTGCTGGCCAGGACGATGGCGCTGGATCCGATGTCCCCCGTGAACGCGCTGGTCACCAGCGGCGGTCAGCGTGCCCGTATCGCCCCGTCGCGATGGGTACTGACGGCTCGAACGCGCAAGCTTCTTTCCCGCCGGTAATGGAACCTTTGTCCAGGTAAGCGCTGTCGCTCCTGTTACACGGATCCGCCGGATCCGAGCGGTTCGGGCCGGGGTGCCGGGGGAGTGGGTCAGAGGTGAAAGAGATGTGATGGCCCTGTGAACGGGCCGCCTGGAAGGGTCGGTGCGGCGATCAACGGTTGACAGGTCTACGACCGCGGAAATCCATGCCGAGTGCAGTCGTGTGTGACAGAAATGTCCGCACTTTGTCACACGAACCAGGGCACCTTTCGGCCACCTCGGAAGCGGGACAAAGTTTGCGTTCCCGGCACGACGCCGGGGTCGGAAAACGCCCGGCACTCCATTCCGGGCCTGCACGATGAGGGGTTTTCATGTCCCGTTCCGCACGACGGATCACCGCCACCGTTCTCGCCTCAGGCGCCCTGCTCGCCGCAGCGGCCCTGCCGGCGACGGCCGATGGCCGGGACCACGGCCGCCACCACCGGCCGGCGCAGCGCTCGGCGGTCGTCCTGGGTGAGATCCAGTACGACAGCCCCGGCCGCGACAACGGCTCGAACCGCAGCCTGAACGCCGAGTGGGTGACCGTCACCAACACCAGCCGTCACGCCGTCAACCTCCGCGGCTGGACGCTCAGCGACGAGAGCCGCCGCACGTACACGTTCGACCTGCGGCTGGCCGGCCGCTCCTCCGTCCGCGTCCACACCGGTGTCGGCCGTGACACCCGGCACGACGTGTACCAGGACCGTCGCCACTACGTGTGGGACAGCAGGGACACCGCCACGCTCCGCGACAACCGCGGGCACAAGGTCGACTCCGAGTCCTGGGGCCGGCACCGCGGCGGCGGTCACCGTGACGGTGGGTACCGCGACGGCGGTCAGCGCGACGGCGGCCAGCGCGGCAACCGCTGACCCGCACGGACGGATAGGGGGATGCGGCGTTCTCCTTGACTGAAACGGCGTACCACGGCTCATCCCCGTGGTACGCCGTGTCCGTGCAGCCCACGGCTTCCGCCGGGCGGGGGCTGTGCACCGGGGAGTGGCGGTTGATGTCAGGATGGACCCATGACCATCAAGGCGTATTTCGACATCACCATCGACGACCAGCCCGCGGGCCGGATCGTGTTCAACCTTTTCGACGACGTTGCCCCCAAGACCGCGGAGAACTTCCGTGCGCTCGCCACCGGTGAGCACGGCTACGGCTACGCCGGCTCCCCGTTCCACCGTGTCATCCCGGACTTCATGCTCCAGGGCGGTGACTTCACCCGGGGCAACGGCACCGGTGGCAAGAGCATCTACGGCGAGAAGTTCGCCGACGAGAACTTCACCCTGAAGCACAACAAGCCGGGTCTGCTCTCGATGGCCAATGCCGGCCCGAACACCAACGGCTCGCAGTTCTTCATCACCACCGTCCTCACCCCCTGGCTGGACGGCAAGCACGTGGTGTTCGGCGAGGTCGCCGACGACGAGAGCATGGCGCTCGTCCGCAAGATCGAGACCTACGGCTCCCAGAGCGGCAGCACCAAGGCGAAGATCGCCGTCTCCGCGTCCGGCGTTCTCTGATCGCACGCGACGGGGCTCCCGGCCGGTCCTCACCGGCCGGGAGCCCGTCCCGATCCGGCCGGAAGGCGTCCCTCGCCTGGGAGTGCCAGGGTGGAGACGACCTGGTGCACCCGCTGCACCCGGTCGACCTCGGACATGGGACGAAAGGGCCGCGACATGCGTATCGATCTTGCCGGCAGGACCGCGGTCGTGACCGGCTCGTCCCAGGGCATCGGCCTCGCCATCGCCACCGGGCTGGCCGGCGCCGGTGCGCGTGTGGTGCTGACCGGACGGAGCCGCGAGCGGCTCGACACCGCTGCCGGAGCGCTGCGCGGCACCGAGCCCGGCGCCCAGCTCCTCACGGTCGCCTGTGACCTCGCCACGGAGCAGGGAGCCGCCGAGCTCCTAGAGGCCGTGCCCGCCGCGGACATCCTCGTCAACAACCTCGGCATCTTCGGCTCCCGGCCGCCACTGGAGATCACCGACGACGAGTGGCGCACCTACTTCGACACCAACGTCCTCAGCGCCGTACGCCTGATCCGCCGCTATCTGCCCGGCATGACCGGTCGGGGGTGGGGCCGTGTCCAGAACATCGCCAGCGACTCGGCCGTCGTCATCCCCGCAGAGATGATCCACTACGGCATGTCGAAGACCGCTCTGCTCGCGGTCTCCCGCGGGTTCGCCAAGGAGGCCGCGGGGACGGGGGTGACGGTGAACTCCGTGATCGCCGGCCCCACCCATACCGGTGGCGTCGAGGACTTCGTCCACGAGCTCGTCGGCGAAGACCTTCCCTGGGACGAGGCCCAGCGCGCGTTCATGCGTGAGTACCGGCCCCAGTCCCTGCTCCAGCGGCTCATCGAGCCCGAGGAGATCGCGAACCTCGTCGTCTACCTCAGCTCGCCCCAGGCGTCCGCCACCACGGGCGCGGCCGTGCGGGTGGACGGCGGGTACATCGACTCGATCGTGCCCTGACCTCCGGGGCTGGCATGATCAGGGGCATGGACGAGCGCATCATCGCCGCGTGTGACGGGGCATCCAAGGGCAATCCGGGACCTGCTGCCTGGGCATGGGTCGTGGCCGACGGACAGGGTGAACCCCAGCGGTGGGAAGCGGGCCCGCTGGGCACCGCCACCAACAACGTCGCCGAGCTCACCGCCCTGCTGGAACTGCTGAGGTCGACCGACCCGGCCGTGCCCGTCGAGGTGCGCATGGACTCGCAGTACGCGATGAACGCGGTGACCAAGTGGCTGCCGGGGTGGAAGCGCAACGGCTGGAAGACGTCGGGCGGCAAGCCGGTCGCCAATCGGGAGCTGGTGGTCGCCATCGACGAGCTGCTGAGCAGCCGAAGCGTGACCTTCCGCTACGTCCCGGCGCACCAGGTGGGCGGCGACCCGCTCAACGCCGTGGCCGACCAGGCCGCGAGCGAGGTCGCGGTCTCCCAGCAGGCCGCGGGGACCGCGCACGGCACCACGGACATGCCGGTGCCGGCCCCGGCCCGCTCGACGAAGAGCCGGACGGCGGGGGCGGGCGAGGCCAGGAGCGGCTCGGCTGCCGGATCCACGGCCAGGAAGAGCTCGGGCAGCGGAACGATCCGTGCCAGGTTCGCGGGCCGGTGCCACTGCGGGAAGCCGTACGCGGCCAAGGACATGATCGCCAAGAACCCGAACGGCTGGGGTCACCCGGAGTGCCGGGCGGCGCTCGCCTGAGCGGTCCCGGCCGGTTCAGACATCGGCCCAGACGAGCCGGCCGGACACGCTGGTGCGGGTGCCCCACCGCGTGGACAGCGCGTCCACGAGCATCAGACCCCGCCCGTCCTCGGCCACCGACGCGAGGCTGAAGCCGTCGCCCGTGCCGTGCGGTCCGCCGAGGGCCACCGGGCCGGGGCCCTCCGAGCCATACGTCCCGTACGCCGGATCGCCGTGCAGCCCGGGATCCCGGGGGCCGGGCAGTCCCGGTACGTGCCGCCTGCCGCGGTTCCACACGCAGATGCGCACGCGGCCGGAGGTCCGCAGGAGGCGGCACCGGATCCGCCGGCCCGCGGTGTGCTCCACCGCGTTCGCGACCAGCTCGGTCACGACCAGGGCCGCCGTCTCGACGCGCTCGTCCGGCTCTCCCCAGCCCCGCATGGCTTCCTGCACGCGGTGCCTCGCGACGGGGACACCCCTGGGGAGGCGGGGGATCCACCAGCTCTGTGCGCTACGCCCGCCCGAACCCGACGGGGTCAGGCGTGCGCACGTAACTATTTCCGACATGTACGTACTCTCCGTGCAAAATGCATACTTTGCAAGGGGCAGAATGTCAGGATGATTCGGAATCAGAGCTTGTGGCTCCGAAATCCGCACATGACCGTGCATACGAGGAAGGGCAGTGGATGAGGCCCCGGTCCGGCCCCACCGTCGAGCACCGTGTCCTGGCGGAGCGCATGCGGATGCTGCGGGAACGCGCCGGCGTCAGCCTCCGGGCGGCGGCCGTGGCACTGGGTGCCCACCCCGCGACCGTCCGGCGCATCGAGCGCGCGGAGACCGGCCTCGACGCCCATCAGGTCCGCGTCCTCCTGGAACGCTACGCGGTGTCCGCCGCGGAGGCCGAGCCGATCATGACGGGTCTCGCGGCCGCGAACCTGCCCGGCTGGTGGCACCGGTGGCGGGATGCGATGCAGCCTTGGCAGCAGGAGGTCATCGGCATCGAGTCCTCCGCCGCACTCGTGCGGACCTGGCATCCCGCGCTCGTACCCGAGCTGCTGCGCACCCCGGCCTACGAGGCGGCCCTGCGCAGGGCCCTGACCGCGGATCCCGCGCCGAGACTCGACCGGCACATCGAACTGCTGGCGGAGCGGCAGCGCCGGCTGGAGGAGCGCGGCGCCGCCCTCTGGGCCCTGCTCCCGGCAGCCGCTCTCCACACGACGGTCGGCGGCCCCGTGGTGATGGCGGAGCAGCGGACCGTGCTGGAGGAGGCCGCATTCCGGAAGCACCTCACCGTGCAGGTAATGCCCCTCGACTCTCCGCCGCACCCCATGACCGGCGTCCCGGCCCTGCATCTGCTGCGCGTCCCGGCCCCGGAGATCGGCGACCGCGCGGTCCTGGAGAGCCCCGGCGCCAGGGTGGACATCATCGGTGAGCCGGCCGCCGTCATGGATTACCGCATCAGGCTGGACGGCGCCTGCGCGGCCGCCCCGCATCCGGGGTCCCCGCTGCCGGAAGATGGCGACAGAGCGGGAAACCCGTGAAGGCCGGGCTCGTTGTGGTTTCGAACGCCGGATGACGGTCACGCGGACCTACGGAGCCCGGAAACCAAGTGGAATCCAGCAGAGACCGACGGACCGTTCCCTGTGAGAAGGAGTGAGAGTCATGGACAACTGGCGCACGCACGCGGCGTGCCGCGAAGAGGACCCCGACCTGTTCTTCCCCATCGGCAGCACCGGCCCCGCGCTCGTGCAGGCAGAGGAGGCCAAGGCTGTCTGCGGTGCGTGTCCCGTGCGGGAACAGTGCCTGGAGTGGGCCCTGGAGAACGGCCAGGACTCGGGCGTCTGGGGAGGCATGGACGAGAACGAACGCCGTGCCCTGAAGCGCCGCCGCGCCCGGCAGCAGGCCAGGAGCCACGGATGACGCCCCCCGGCGCCGGTCGCCCCGAGAGAAGACGGTGAGCCGTGGACACCTCGGTCTGGCTCGTGGTCGGCGCGGTCGCGGTCCTGCTCATGGCGGGTACCGCCGCCGTTCTGCTGGTCCGCGTGATCCGTGCCAGGAAGCTGCTCGTCGACGCGGGCGTCCCCCTGCACAACAAGGCGCTCGTGTGGGCGGCGGTGATCTACACGGTGTCTCCCGTCGATCTCCTGCCGGATCCCGTCTACCTCGACGACATAGGCTTCCTGCTGCTGGCCCTGCGCTCGCTGCACTCCGCGGCGCACGCGGCCGGCGCGGGCCGGAGGAAGCCGGCCGTGACCGGAACGGAATCCGGCGGCAACCTTTCGGCGACGGGCAGCAACTGAGGGGGCGTAAGCCGTCCCCTGCCAGAAGGTGCCTCTCGTGGAGCCTCTGCTTCCCCACCCCGATACCCGCCCTCGCCGCAGACGCCGTACCACCCGTACCCGCGCACTGGTCGGCGCCCTGGCGGCAGGGCTGCTCGCCGCCGGCGGGCTCGTCGCACTCGGCCCCGTCTCGCAGGCCGCCACCGCACGGCAGGCCGAGGCGCTGGACCGCGGCGTCGTGAGCGTCCACACCGACAGCGGCAACCTCGTCAGCTGGCGCTGGCTGGGCACCGACCCCGACAACGTGTCGTTCAACGTCTACCGGGCCGGCACCAAGGTCAACGCCTCGCCGGTCACCGCCTCGACGAACTACTTCCACTCCGGCGCGCCCGCCACCGCCGACTACACGGTCCGCGCGGTCGTCGACGGGGTGGAACAGGGCGACTCCGTGCACGCGATCCAGTTCCGCGCCGGATACAAGGACGTGCCCATCAGCCCGCCCGCGGGCGGGACGACGCCCGACGGTGTCGCCTACACCTACGAGGCCAACGACGCGTCCGTCGGTGACCTGGACGGTGACGGTGCCCTCGACTTCGTCCTCAAGTGGCAGCCCACCAACGCCAAGGACAACTCCCAGTCCGGCTACACGGGCAACACGATCGTCGACGGGATCAAACTCGACGGCACCCGGCTCTGGCGGGTCGACCTCGGACGCAACATCCGCTCCGGCGCCCACTACACCCAGTTCCAGGTCTACGACTACGACGGCGACGGCCAGGCCGAGGTGGCCATGAAGACCGCCGACGCCAGCGTCGACGGCACCGGGAAGATCATCGGCAGTTCCTCCGCCGACCACCGCAACTCCTCCGGATACATCCTGTCGGGCCCCGAGTTCCTGACGATGTTCAACGGCAGGACCGGTGCGGCGATGGGCACCGTCGACTACGTCCCCGCACGCGGCACGGTGTCCTCGTGGGGCGACTCCTACGGCAACCGCGTCGACCGCTTCCTCGCCGGTACGGCCTATCTGGACGGCGCCCGGCCTTCCCTGATCATGGCGCGCGGCTACTACACGCGCAGCGTCATCGCCGCGTGGGACTGGCGGGGCGGCGCCTTCACCCGGCGCTGGACCTTCGACACGAACAGTTCGACGAACTCCGGCAAGGGCTACGACGGTCAGGGCAACCACCAGCTGTCCGTCGCCGACGCCGACGGGGACGGCAAGGACGAGATCATCTACGGCGCCATGGCCGTCGACGACAACGGCAGCGGACTGTGGACCACGAAGAACGGCCACGGCGACGCGATGCACGTAGGGGACCTCGATCCGTCCAGGGCGGGACTCGAGGAGTTCAAGGTCGACGAGGACAGCTCGAAGCCGTCCTCGTGGATGGCGGACGCGAAGACCGGGCAGATCCTCTGGTCGACGCCGGCGAGCGGCGACAACGGACGCGGGGTCTCCGGCGACATCTGGTCCGGCAGTGCCGGTGCCGAGTCCTGGTCCTCGGCGGTCTCCGGCGTCCGCGGCCCGAAGGGCGACGTGGTCGCCAGCCGTAAGCCGTCCTCTTCCAACTTCCTGTCCTGGTGGGACGGCGACACCACCCGTGAACTCCTCGACGGCACCCACATCGACAAGTACGGCACGTCGTCCGACACCCGCTTGCTGACCGGGGCCTCGGTCCACTCCAACAACGGCACCAAGGCCACGCCCGCGATCTCCGGCGACCTCTTCGGCGACTGGCGCGAGGAGGTCGTCTGGCCGACCACCAACAACACGGCGCTGCGGATCTACTCCACGCCGGTCGAGACCGGCACGAAGATCACCACGCTGCTGCACGACACCATGTACCGGACCGCGCTGGCCTGGCAGAACACCGCTTACAACCAGCCCCCGCACCCCAGTTTCGCCATCGGCAGCGGGATGGCGACCGCACCCCGGCCGAGCATCACCACGCCGTAGCGTGCCGGCGGGCCGCGTTCCTGTGGCACGGGGCGTGGCCCGCCCGTCGCACCACCGGGTGCCGTCTCCGGCGGAGGCACCCGGTGGTGCGAGCCGGGCGGAAAGCCGCAGCTAACGGCCCGTGAGGGGATCGCGGCCCGTGAGGCAGTAGACACCGCCTGCCGGATCCCGCATCACCGTCCAGCCGTCCCCGTCGCGTACGAACGCGGCACCGAGCCGTTCGTGCAGGACCCGGCCGGCGGCCAGGTCCGAGCAGGCGATGTCGAGATGCGCCGAAGCGGGGCGATCCTCCTCCAGGCGCTGGAGGAGCAGGTGGACGGGCACATCCCCGGGCGGACGCAGCGTGTGGAACTCCGGGTGGACGCCGGGAGTGCCCTCCCAGCCCGTCAGAGCCGTCCAGAACCCGAGTTCGGCCTCGAAGGCCGCGGGTGACACGTCGAGGCAGAGCTGGTCGAGCCGGCTCGTGATGCCGCCAGGGCCGGTGAGGACCGGCGGCCGGACCAGTTGTCCGCGCCAGGGCACCACGCAGAAGGTCTGGCCGCCGGGGGAGCGGAGCACCGTGAGACCGGGCCGTCGGCCGACCACCACGGCGCCCAGCCCGGTCGCACGCGCGGTGAACGCGGGTGCGTCCTTCACCGCGAGATCCGGGTGTGTGCCGCCGCCCCCACCGACGGCCTGCACCGCGAGGCAGGCGTCGGCCTCCTCGGGGATGAGCGTGGTGAACTCACCCCGCTCGCCCCACGGTCCGGAGGCGCTCGTTCCCGTGACCGCGCTCCAGAAGCCGACGGCGGGCCCAACTTCCGCCGCGGGGCGGTCGATGAAGGCGTACGTCCAGCGGATCATGGCGCTCCTCTGCTGCGGACCGGTGTGTCACGGAAGCAACTGCCATGGTGTCAGGCCCACCGGGTCCGCGGCGGGCGCGCGTCCGGCCGCGGGGCTTTGCGCCTGTGGCCCGCAGGCCCGTTCACGACGCGTTCACCGGCCGGATCGGTCCACGGCATTCCCTCGCACGCCCCGGGGACCTACGCTCGGCCGCGCACCGATCAACGCTGTCCGCACTGTGGTCCGAGCCGTGCTGACAACGTTGTCCATCTCTTCGGAGGTATCCGAGAACATGTACTCCAGACCGTCCGCGGCCCGGCGTCTCGCCGCACGGGCCGCCGCGATCGTCCTCACCGGCGCGCTCGCAGGCGCCGTGGCGCCACCGGCCGCCCAGGCCGACGCGCTCGTCACGCGTCCCACCACCTACGTGGACCCGATGATCGGTACGGCGAACGGCGGCAACACCTATCCCGGCGCGGTACGCCCGTACGGCATGATCGCCTGGTCGCCGACCAGTACCACGGGCGACCAGACGAGCACGGGCGCCGCAAACGGCTACGAGTACGGCGTGACACGCATGCGCGGACTCAGCCTCACCCATGTCAACGGAGCCGGCTGCAACCCCGGCGCCGCGGGTGACGTGCCCATCATGCCCTTCGTCGGGGACGTCACCTCCTCGCCGTCCGCCGACACCAAGGACGCGGTCTACGCCTCAGGGTTCTCGCACGCCGACGAGCGTGCCGTGCCCGGCCGTTACACCGTCGGCCTGGACTCGGGCGCCACCGCCGACCTGGCCGTGAGCGAGCGCGCGGGCGTGGCCGACTTCGCCTTCCCGGCGGACAAGCCGGCCAACCTGCTCTTCCGCGTGTCCAACTCCCTCAACGGCAGTGAGGACGCCGACATCGAGATCGACACCGCGCACCGCAAGGTGACCGGTTCGGTGCTCACGGGAGCGTTCTGCGGGCGGCGCGCCAACGGCGGCACCAACAACCGCAAGAGCTACTACCGCCTCTACTTCAGCGCATCCTTCGACCGTGACTTCGCCACCACGGGAACCTGGCGTGACGCCACCCTCGCCCCCGGCTCCACGAGCGGAAGCGGTGGTGAGGGGTACGCCACCGGGGCGGACCGCGCCGGCCGGGGATCCGGAGGCTGGGTCGGGTTCGACACCTCGGCCGACGACGACGTACGCATGCGGATCGGCATCTCCTACGTGAGCCGGGCCGGCGCCGAGGCCAACCTCCGCAAGGAGATCGCGCCGAGGGCGAGCGTCGACGACGTGGCCCGGGCGGGATCCGCGGCCTGGGACCGCGAGCTCGGCTCCGCGCGCGTCGGCGGAGGCAGTGACGCGCAGCGCACCACCTTCTACACCGCGCTGTACCACTCGCTGATGCAGCCGAACCTCATCAGTGACACCGACGGCCGCTACCCCGGCATGGACGGGAAGCCGCACCGTGTGACGGGAGGTCAGAAGGCTCAGTACAGCAACTTCTCCGGGTGGGACCAGTACCGCGCCCAGATCCAGCTCCTCGCCCTCCTCAAGCCCAGGATCGCCGGGGACTTCGCCCAGTCCCTGTACAACTTCGCCCGGCAGAACGGCGGCGTCTGGGACCGCTGGGTGCACGTCAACGGTGCCACGCACGTGATGACGGGTGATCCCACAGCCGCCACGCTCGCCACCTTCTACGCGATGGGCGTACGCAACTTCGACTACGAGGGCGCCTTCGAATCCCTGGCACGTCAGGCCACGGTGCCCCATCCGGACGGTCTCTCCGACGCGGGGTGCCCCGGTCAGTGCACGGGCCAGCGGCCCAACCTGGCGCAGTACCTGCAATCCCACTACGCGGCCCAGGACGTCTGTCACTGCTGGGGCGGCGCCGCCGAGACCCTCGAGGACGCGGTCGCCGACGCGGCGCTCGGCCGCTGGGCCCGGCTGCTCGGACGCGACGAGGAGGCCGACGCCTTCGAGGAGCGCGGCCTCTGGTGGCGCAACGTCTTCAACCCCGATGCCGGTGACGGAGCGGGAACCACCGGCTACGTCCAGGCACGCAACCTCGACGGTTCCTGGGTGACGCCCTTCGGTCCCGGCAGCGACAAGGGCTTCGCGCAGGGGACGAGCGCCACCTACACCTGGATGGTCCCGCAGGACGTCCAGGGGCTGGCCGAGGCCATGGGCGGCCGTGAGACGGCGGCGAAGCGGCTGGACGCCTTCTTCCACAAGGCTGACGGTTCCTGGTCGGTCAAGGGTGGGGACGCGCTGCGCTACGACCCCACCAACGAGCCGGGCATCCATGCCCCTTGGCTCTACAACGCGCTCGGCATGCCCTGGAAGACACAGGAGACCGTACGCGAGATCGTGGACACGGTCTACGGGACGGGGCCGCGCGGCCTGCCCGGCAACGACGACCTCGGCACCATGTCGGCCTGGTACGTCTTCTCGGCACTCGGCCTCTACCCGCAGACACCGGGCAGCGCCGCCATGCTGCTCGGAACACCGCTCTTCCCGTCCGCGGTGCTCGAGCGGTCCCAGGGCGGGGACATCCGGATCAGTGCCCCGGCCGCCGATGCGACACATCCGTACATCGACGCGGTGAAGGTGGACGGCCGCCCGGCCGACAGGTCCTGGGTGGACGCCCGGCTGGTCACCCGGGGAGGCTCGCTGGCCTACCGGCTCGCCGAGGAGCCGAACACGTCCTGGGCCACGGGACCTGCGGGTCTTCCGCGGTAGTGCGCCAACTGTCGCTGCGGTGGGGCCCGGTGGGCGGCGCGATGCCGCCCACCGGGTCCCGCGCCCGTTGCGCGGGGTGTGGAAGAGGTCTCGTTTTTCTATCGTTGAAAATTCTGCGTGCACGACCGTTGTCAGGTGTTTGAGGCTGTGGCTCAATGTTCGACTATGTGCAGTGCTTCGCGGTTCGGAGCACTTCGGCTTCTTCGACGAGGACGACGCCTTGATACGACAACTAGCCCGCCCCCGCACGCTTTTCAGAACGCTCGCCTGTACTGCGGCGCTGCTGCTTCCGGTCGGGGCCACGCTGGTCCCGACCGCCGCAGCCGCCGCTCCCGCCGAAGGGGCCGCCGCAGCATCGGCGTTCGTGAAGGACGACCCGTCCACCGAGCCGCACGGACTCAAGGGCGAGTACTTCGCCATGTCCGCGCCGGGCGCCCGTGACTTCGCCGAACTAGGCGCGACCGCGCTCGACCCGGAGATCAACTTCCCCGGTCTGACCGGGGCGTTCGAGTCGGCCACCGGCAGGACCGAGCACACGACCGCCCGCTGGACGGGGCAGATCGCGGCGCCCGAGACCGGCGACTACACCTTCTCCGCCATCGGCGACAACGGCTTCCGGCTCTTCATCGACGACAAGCCGGTCATCGACCACTGGGTGCCGGACTGGGACAAGGAGCAGACCAGCGCTCCGGTCTCGCTGAAGGCCGGTGAACAGCACACCTTCCGGCTGGAGATGTTCCAGGACGTCGGCGGGGCGAACATGTTCCTGCGCTGGTCCAGCGCGAAGCTGGCCAAGCAGATCGTGCCCGAGTCCGCGTTCACCCCGCCCGCAGACTTCGAGGTCTACCCGGTCGCGCTCAGCGTCGCCGGGAACGGCCTCAAGGTGCAGGCGACCTTCGACCACGAGCTCGGCGGCATCAAGGACGTGAAGGACCACCTCACGGTCGAGGCGGACACCACGCCGATGCCCGTGAAGTCCGTCGCCAGGGCGTCGAACAACCGCAAGGCGCTCGTCGTCACGCTGGACGCGGCCGTCCAGAAGGGCCAGCAGGTCCGGGTCGCGTACGACGGCAAGGGCGGCCTGAAGAACGGCGAGGAGACCGTCCCGGAGATCAGCCGCAGGGCGAAGAACCTCTCCACGCACCGGCTGACCACCCCGTGGGGCGACAAGGTCGACCGCAAGAACCCGCTGCCCGAGTACCCCCGGCCGCAGCAGGTCCGCGACGACTGGAAGAACCTCAACGGCCAGTGGGAGTTCGCGGGAGCGGCCGCCGGTGAGCAGCCGGTCTTCGGCAAGTCGCTCGACGAGCGCATCACCGTGCCCTACCCCGTCGAGTCCCAGCTCTCCGGGCTCGAGCGCCACGAAGACCACATGTTCTACCGCAAGCTCGTCACGGTGCCCAAGAGCTGGTCGGTCGGCAAGCGCGGCAGTGACGAGCGGCTGAAGCTCAACTTCGGGGCCGTCGACTACCACGCACGGGTCTGGGTCAACGGCAAGCAGGTCGCCGAGCACACCGGCGGCTACACCGCCTTCAGCGCCGACATCACCGACGCGCTCAAGGGCACCGGTCCTCAGGAGGTGGTCGTCGCGGTCACCGACACCACCGGAGCGGACCAGCCCACGGGCAAGCAGTCCGCGAACCCGAGCGGCATCTTCTACACCGCCACCTCCGGTATCTGGCAGACCGTCTGGATGGAGCCCGTCGCACCCGCCGCGGTCGACTCCCTGAAGACCACGCCGGACATCGACAAGGGCCGGCTCGCGGTCACGGTCAACTCCGAGGGCGCCTCGAAGTCCGCCAAGGTCACGGCCGTGGCGCGTGACAAGAAGGGCAAGGTCGTCGGCACCGTCACCGGTCCGGCCAACGGCGAGCTGAGCCTCCCGGTGGCCAAGCAGCACCTGTGGACGCCGGATGACCCGTACCTGTACGACCTGGAGGTCACGCTCAAGGACGGGCGTTCCAAGGACACCGTCGACAGCTACTTCGGGATGCGCTCCTTCGGTGTCGCCGAGGTCGGCGGCTACCAGAAGCTGGTGCTCAACGGGAAGCCGTTCTTCTCCCTCGCCCAGCTCGACCAGGGCTTCTACCCCGACGGTCTGAACACGGCGCCCAGCGACAAGGCCCTGGTCTTCGACCTCAAGGCGCAGAAGGACCTCGGCTTCAACTCGGTCCGCAAGCACATCAAGGTCGAGCCCGCCCGCTGGTACTACCACGCCGACCAGCTGGGCCTCCTGGTGTGGCAGGACTTCGTCTCCGGCAACATCACCGGCGAGAAGGGCCAGAAGGCCTTCCTCGACCAGGGTGCCGAGATGATGGAGCAGCTGCACAACTACCCGTCGATCGGTGCCTGGATCGTCTTCAACGAGGGCTGGGGCGAGTGGGACCGCACCGAGACCGGCAGGATCACCGAGAAGGTCCAGGCCGCCGACCCCTCGCGCGTCGTCAGCGCCCACAGCGGAGTCAACTGCTGCAACTCGAAGGGTGACTCCGGCAAGGGCGACATCATCGACCACCACGACTACAACAACACCGACCCGGCCTTCCCCGACGAGAAGCGTGCCGCGATCGACGGTGAGCACGGCGGCTTCACCCTGCGGATCCCCGGCCGCATGTGGCCCGGCGCGCCCACCGCGATCTACAGCGGCGTCGCGGACAAGGACGCACTGACCGCGAAGTACGTCGACAACACCCGCACGTACTACCTGGACGCGGCTCGCGCCGAGCTCTCCGGCTCGATCTACACCCAGGTGACCGACCTGGAGAACGAGCTCAACGGTCTCTGGACGTACGACCGCCGCGAGATCAAGGTCGACCCCGCCAAGGTGCGGAAGATCAACCAGGAGGTCATCGCCGCCGGCGCCGCCGCGGGCGAGCGCGACGAGATCAAGGGCGGCGGGGCGTGGTCCCTCGACGAGGACAAGGGCACCAAGGCCGCCGACAGCGGCCCCAACCACAAGGACCTCACGCTCTCCGAGGGCACGTCCTGGGCGCCGGGTGTCAAGGGCTCGGCGCTGAAGTTCGACGGCAAGGGCCAGTACGCGCAGACCGACGGCCCGGTCGTCGACACCACCGGTGACTACACCGTCTCGGCCTGGGCGTCGCTGGACGCGCTGCCGGGCAACTACGCCACCGTCGTCAGCCAGGACGGCCGGCGCCAGGAGAACCCGTTCTACCTGCAGTACGGGCAGGGCGGGTTCGCCTTCTCCACCCCCGGCGCCCACCGCGCCCGGCTGGAGATCAAGCCCGAGCTCGGCCACTGGTACCACCTCGTCGGTGTCCGCAGCGGTGACGAGATCAAGCTCTACGTCGACGGCAAGCTGGCCTCCACGGCGGCCGCCGGCACCGCCGACGTGAGCACCGGCGCGCTGTCCGTCGGCCGTGCCAAGTGGTCGGGCGGCAACGTCGACTTCTGGAACGGTTCGGTCGACCAGGTGAAGGTGTACGACAAGGCGCTCACCGATCAGGACGTGACCGCGCTCCACGACGGCGACCGGCCGTAAGGAGCACCCTCCCCGCAGGACCGCTCCCGGCGGCGCGCGCACAGGCCCGCGCCGCCGGGAGCTCCGGCCGTTCCCACGCGTGCGTCTCACCCGGCCGCGGCGAGCTCGGTGACGACACGGGTGAACGCGTGGACCTTCGCGCCGGCCGTGCGGGTCGACCTGAGCAGGGCGTAGCGGATCGGTGGCGCGTCGCGGAACGGGACGTAGACGATGTCCTGACGGGCGTAGAAGGCGGCTGCCAGGACGCAGGTGGGAGTTACCCCCTTGCCCGATCCCACGAGTGTGAGGAAGTCCTGCCAGCTCGCGGCGACCGGGCCACGCGGAACCGGGCGGCCACCGGGTGTGTGCTGCGGGAAATGGGCGTCGAGGAAGACCTGTGACATGCCGGCGGGCCTGATCAACGGCGCCAGCGCGAGGTCCTCCAGGCCGACCGTGTCACGCGTGGCCAGAGGGTGGTCCGCCGGAACCGCGAGAGCACGGGCCGCCGTGCACACGGTGGGCCCCACGATGATGTCCGGCTCCTCGACGGGGAGTTCGGCCACGTGCAGATCGACCCTGCCCGTGCGGAGCGACCGCAGGGTGGCGCCGTAGGAGTCCTCCAGGATCTCCACCGTGCACTCGGGGTGACGCGTGCGCAGCAGGTCGACGGCGTCGAGGAGGAGGCTGCCGTTCCAGGCGGCGGTGTAGCCGACGGACAGTCGGCCCGTGAGGCCACGGGCGGTCTCGGTGGCGCGGCTGATCGCCTCCTGGATCCCGCGGTGGTGCGGTTCGAGATCCGTGCGCAACTGCCGGCCGAGCGGGGTGAGCGCGACCCGGCGGCTTGTGCGGTCGAAGAGGGGCCCGCCGATGCGGCGTTCGACGCCCTTGATGGTCTGGCTCACCCTGCCCTGCGAGACACCCAGCCGTTCGGCAGTACGCCCGAAGTGGAGTTCCTCCGCCAGGGCCAGGAAGGCCTCGATCTCGTGCCGCTCCACCGGCACCCCCTCGTCATTAGCCCGGCTAATGCATACTTTCGCATTCCGATCTTGCTCAGGCCCTCGGGGTCCGGGATCGTGTACGGACGTTCGCCGGTTCCTGCGGCGAGAGGGCTCGTGACGAGGTGGAGGGGCGCGGCGTGCCGTCGTTCAGTGAGGAAGAGATCGCCTACATGGCGTCTCAGCGACTTGCCCGGATCTCGACGGCAGCGCCGGACGGGCAGCCGGACGTGTCGCCGGTGGGATTCGAGTTCGACGGGACGCACCTGTTCGTGGGCGGTGGCGATCCCGTGAGGACCCGCAAGTTCCGGAACGTGCGGGCCGGCAACAACAAGGTCGCGATCGTCATCGACGATGTGGTCACCACCGACCCGTGGGCGCCTCGGTACCTGCGGATCTACGGTGTGGCCGAACTGGTCGAGCGGTCGACGCCGTCCGGAACGGCCCCCTGTATGAAGATCACCCCGAGCGTCTCGTGGAGCTGCAACCTCGAGGGGAAGCCGCTGACGGCCGACCGGCGGGTCCGGCGCACCGTGCACTGACACCCGATCGCCACGGCGGCGCCCCGTCGCCGTGGCGCAGCCTCGTGTCCGGGAGCGGCCGTCCGGCCCACCGCAGACGCACTCAGAGAACGGAATCACCGAGCGATGCCACTGGTACCGGCCGATCCGAACGTGGTGCACCCCATGCCCGAGCAGCCACGGGTCGTGCTGCTCAAACCCCTCGTCACCTCCCCGCTCATCGAGGTCGGGGACTTCTCCTACTACGACGATCCCGACGAGCCGACCGCGTTCGAGACCCGCAACGTGCTCCACCACTACGGCCCGGAGAAGCTGGTCATCGGGAAGTTCTGCGCCCTGGGCGAAGGGGTGCGGTTCATCATGAACGGCGCCAACCACCGCATGGACGGGGCCTCCACCTTCCCGTTCCCGATCATGGGCGGGTCGTGGGCGGAGCACTTCGATCTGATCACCGGCCTGCCCGGACGCGGTGACACCGTCGTCGGGAACGACGTGTGGTTCGGGTACCGGTCGACGGTGATGCCCGGTGTACGGATCGGGCACGGCGCGATCATCGCCTCCGGTGCCGTGGTCGTGGACGACGTGCCCGACTACGGTGTGGTGGGAGGGAACCCGGCCCGCCTCATCCGCCGTCGTCACGGGGAGGAGGACATCGAGCGGCTGGTGCGGACCGCCTGGTGGGACTGGCCCCTGGAACACATCACCCGGCACGTGCGGACGATCATGACGGGCTCCGCCGCCGAACTGGAGGCCGCTGCCCCGGACTCCCCGACCGGGTGACGCTCAGCGGTGGTCTCCCGCATCCGGGTAGGCCGCCGCGCCGGTGCTCTCCCGTGTCACCACGCGGTGCGGGACCACGATCCGGCGGCCGGGCAGTGCCTCGAACCGGCCCAGGACGCGCTCGGTCAGGCACTGCACCGCGCGTTCGGCGATCTGCTCCCGGTCCGGGGCGATCGTGGTGAGGGACGGAGTTGCGAAGCGGCCGTCCTCGATGTCGTCGAAACCCATCACCGCCAGGTCCTCCGGGACCCGCACACCCTCCTCGGCCGCCACGCGCAGCGCGCCGAGGGCGAGTTCGTCGCTGAAGCAGAAGACCGCGTCGGGGCGCCCGGACCGGCGCAGCAGTTCACGAAGGGCCCGCGCACCCTCCCCGCGGTGCAGATCGGCCACCTCCACCTCGGCCACCGGAGAGAGACCGGCCTCCCGCAGCCCCTGCCGGAAGCCCTCGGCACGCAGTTCGGCCGTGCCGTGGCCGAGCCCCGACTGCAGGCCGATCGCCGCGACGCGCCGACGGCCACCCGCGACGAGATGGCGGGCGGCGTCCCGCGCCGCCGCCACGTTGTCCAGGGCCACATGGTCGATGGACCCGTCCGGCGCCAGCTCACCCAGGACGACGAGAGGCAGACCCCCGGCGAGCGAGGCCAGTTCGGCCGGAGACGTCGACCACGGACTGACGATCATCCCGTCGACCTGGTGCCCCTCCGAACCGTCCAGCAGGCGCCGTTCCAGATCCGGGCGTCCCCCGGTCCGCTCCAGGAGCACCGTCCAGCCGCGCTCCCGCGCAGCGTCGATGAGGAGCCCCGCCAGGGCGCCGAAGTAGGGGGAGTGGATCTCGGGCACGACCACCCCGATGAGCCCGGTGCGCCCCTGCCGGAGATTGCGTGCGGCGAGGTTGGGGCGGTATCCCAGCTCCTCCACCGCCGCCATGACCCGGGCGCGCGTCGCCGGTGCGACGGGCGCGGCGTTGCTCACCACGTTGGAGACGGTCCGGACGGACACGCCGGCGAGTGCGGCGACGTCCTTGAGTCTCGCTGCCACGGTCGGTGAGCTCCTGTCCCTGGGTACGCAGGGGCGGTCGGCGGACCATGCCCCGAGCACCGTAACAGCCCCGCCGAACTCCGGTGCGCACACACTCTTGCCACGTTGCCTGCAACGTTGCAACATAGGCACGCCGGCCGACCCGCGGACGAGGAACACCTCGGCCTCCCGTGCCGGTCGGCCGCGCGATCCGTAGACGAAAGGACCACCGCCATGCCCGGAGCCGCCCTGGCCCCGCCTCTCGAAGAGGCCGTCAAGGACCTGTACACGGCAGGGATCACCGCCAACCGCGGCGCCTTCACCCCGCAGTGGGCCGACGTGATGCGCGAGGACATCGAGACGGCTTTCGCCGAGGCACGCGGGCGGGAGGGCGGTGCCGTGGGCCGGGGCCCCCACCGGTACTACGTCGAGATCCACCCCGAGCAGATGCGTGGTTTCGTCGAGCTGGTGGACCATCCCTGGGTGCGTGGGGTGTGCGAGGCGGTGCTGGGGCCCGACTACCGCGTCGTCGAACTGGGCTTCGACGTCCCGCTGGCCGGTGCGGTGAACCAGCCCTGGCACCGGGATTTCCCCATGCCGGACGAGACCCGGCACGGCCGCCGGCTGACGTCCCTCGCCTTCAACCTCACCGCCGTGGACACGCGCGAGGACATGGGGCCCTTCGAGATCGCGCCCGGCACCCAGTGGGACGACGGCGCACGCTTCGGCCACGCGATGTTCCCGCCCCGCGACACCTACGCGCGCTACGAGGGGCTGGCCGAGCGCAAGTACCCCCGACGCGGGGACATATCGGCCCGCTCCGCCCTGACTGTCCACCGGGGCACGGCCAACCACTCGGCCGACTCCCGGCCGGTCCTGGTGCTGGGCGTCGACGCCCCGGGCGCGGGCAACGACGCCCAGCACGACATGGCCGTCACCCGTGCCTACTGGGCCTCCCTGCCCGGGCGGGTCCGGGCCCATCTGCACTGCCCGGTGGTGGAGGAACTGACCCCCATCGTCCAGAAGCACACCATCGAGGGCCTGGTCATGGGCGACGCGTGACGCGTCCGGGCCCGGCGCCGGCCTGGACGGACGGCACCGGGCCCGGGGGCACCTCACCTCACGGAGCCCAGGGCCCGTCCACGGCCCAGGTGGTGTCCTCGGTGAAGGTGGCCGCGTCGTCCCAGGCGTGAGTGCCGCCGGGAGTGGCCAGCCACACCTCCGAACCGATGTGCCGCAGATAGCTGCCGGGCAGATTGGCGCTCGACAGCCGTACCCCACCCGAACCCGCGACCGCGCACCAGGTGGCATCGGCCTTGAAGAGCGCCGAACCGTCGCTCGCGTCACGGCGGACCCGGAAGTCCCGGTGCCGCAGGTACTCGCCGGGGTAGTTGCGGGACTCGAACGAGTAGCAGTTGCCGTTCGCCAGGCCCGTGACGACCTTCCAGGTGGCGTCGTTCTTCAGCAGCGCGCTGCTGCCGCTGTCGACGACGGCCGTGTAGGCGAGTGCCTCGGAGTGGCGCAGGTACTTGTTCGTGTGACCCGGGGTGGTGACCCGGAGCGACTTGTACCCCCCGGTGGGCAGGGTGACCGGCGGTGCCGGGGTCTTCGACGCCTGGATGAGCGCCTGGTTGGCGGCCTTCACCCGCGCGGTGTCCACCTTGACGACCTGGCGGTCGTAGGTGAGCAGCCCGTTCGCCTCGTTCTCCACATCGGTGATCTCCGTGTAGACCGAGGCCGACAGGCCGGCCGCAGCTGGCCGATCCTGATGGCGTCGAGGAGCCCGACGAAGCGGTTGTTCAGCGCGGAGACGCTCGCCTGGTCCTCGTAGCTGAAGCCGCCGCCCGGGAACCACTCATGGCCGGGGACCTTGTATCCGAGCCCGCCGAACTCCCCGAGCACGGCGGCCCGGGTCGCGGTGGGGGCCGTGTTGCCGGGGCCGACGTAGACGTGGTTGTCGATCACGTCGCCGTTGCCGCCGTCCACGGAACCGCAGCAGTTGACCCCGCTCATGTTGTTCACCAGCCGTGACGGGTCGTAGGCCTTGACCTCGTTCGCGATCCTCGCCTGGTCGTACTGCCCCCAGCCCTCGTTCTGGTTGACCCACATCACCAGGGACGGCGAGCTGCGGTGCTGGTCGATGACCGCGTGGTACTCCGCCTCCCACTGGGTGCGGGACGGACCGTCGGGTGTCTTGCCGGTGTCCATGGCGGGCATGTCCTGCCAGACGAGGAGGCCCAGCTTGTCGGCCCAGTAGAACCAGCGCTGGGGTTCGACCTTGATGTGCTTGCGGACCATGTTGAAGCCGAGGTCCTTGTGCGCCTGGAGATCGGACTTCAGCGCGGCGTCCGTGGGCGCCGTGTAGATGCCGTCGGGCCAGTAGCCCTGGTCGAGCGTGCCGGTCTGGAAGACGAACTTCCCGTTGAGGACGGGGCGCAGGATGTTGTCGACCTTCGCCACGGCGATGGACCGCATGCCCGCGTAGCTGCCCACGGTGTCCACCACGGCCGTCCCGTCGAGCAGTTCGGCGCGCACGTCGTACAGGAACGGGTCGTCCGGGCTCCAGAGCCGGGGATTCGGGACGGACACGGAGATGTCGCTGCCGGGCGCCCCGGTCGCCGTACCCACGACGGTGCCGCCGCTTGAGACGGTGACCCGCGCGGTCCGGCCGTTCGCCGAGGCCGCCCGGACCTTGACCCGCAGGGTGTTGTCGCCGAGGTTCGGCGTCATGTCGAGGCGCGTGACGTGCGACGCCGCGACGGGCTCCAGCCACACGGTCTGCCAGATCCCGGAAGCGGCGGTGTAGAAGATGCCGCCACCCGCGTGCGGGTTCACGTCATTGATGCGCTGCTTGCCGACGGCCTGGCCGCCGGTCTGCGTCGGGTCGTAGACGGAGACGACGACCGTGTTCGAGCCGCCGTTCAGCTGGGGCGTGATGTCGTACGAGAACGAGTCGAAACCGCCCTTGTGCGCACCGACCTGGGTACCGTTGACCCACACCGTGCTCTGCCAGTCCGACGCGCCGAAGTTGAGCACCACGCGACGGCCGTTCCAGTTCGACGGCACGGTGAAGGTGCGCTTGTACCAGAGCTTGTCGTTCTCCGTGATCTTCCGCTTGACGCCGGAGAGGGCGGACTCCGCGACGAACGGCACCCTGATCTGCTCGGAGAACGACGCGGGCTGTCCGGCGTCGCGGCCGGTCACCGCGAAGTCCCAGATGCCGTTGAGGTTGGCCCAGTCGGGGCGCGTGAGCTGGGGACGCGGGTACTCGGGGAGAGGGTTGTCGACGGACACCTGATTCGTCCAGGGCGTCGTCATGGGGGCCGGCTTCGGTGTCCAGGCCGTGGGTGCCGCCGCCGCCGGAGCGGTGCCCGCCCCCACCAGTGCGGTGGCGAGCAGGGCCAGCAGGCCGGTGCCGGCGGTCAGCCGTCTCCATAAGGTGCGACGGTGTGGTGCGGGTGCTGACTTCATTTCCGGATCTCCTCGACGGAGGGAAGGACTCGCCGCACCGGAGCGGTGCGGCGAGTGGTACCGGAAGCAGCCGCTCATCGGAGCAGCTGCCAGAGATGGTCGGCGGTGCCGTTGTCGTCGTACTGGACGACGTGGGCGCTGTCGGCGGTGGACATCAGGTCCACGCCGAGCACCTTGTCCGAGTTGCGGTTGCGGATGCGGTACCAGCCGTCGCCGTCCGGCACGAGCTGCCACAGGTGGTCCGCGGTGTCGTTGTCGTCGAACTGGACGACGTGGGCGCTGTTCGCGGTGGACATCAGGTCCACGCCCAGCACCTTGCCGGAGTGCTGGTTGCGGATGCGGTACCAGCCGTCGCCGTCGGCCACGAGACGCCACAGGTGGTCCGCGGTCCCGGTGTCGCCGAACTGGACGACGTGGGCGCTGTTCGCGGTGGACATGCCGTCCACGCCCAGGACCTTGCCGGACTTGCGGTTGGCGATCCGGTACCAGCCGTCGGCCAGCCAGGGCGTCCCGTCGGGGCTCGCCGTCGGGAAGGACGTGATCCGCAGCCGCGCGGCGCCCATCGGGACGAGCGTGACCTCCTCGACCGGGGCGGTGCTGCGGGCGGGGCTCGGTTGCAGGGGCGCCACCACGTGCTCGTCGTCGGCGCTCCACTCGGGGATGCGACGGGCCCGGGCGGTCATGACGAGCGGGGTGCCGTCCAGGGTGAACGGGTTGTCGCCGGGGGCGCGTCCGGTGGACCGGCGGCGCAGGGAGTACGCCGGCCGTGCCCCGTCCAGGACGAGGCCGTAGTTCCACGGGGTGGTGGCGTGGACGGCGTACTCCGGGAACTGATCGGTGCCGCCGATGCGCTCGTAGGACTCCCCGACGCGCAGAGAGTAGGTCAGCGGCCCGTGGTCCACGCTCACCGAGCCGTGGTTGTCCGTCCAGGTGCGCACGGCGGTCCGCTGGGGGAGGCGCAGGGTGACCTCGTCGCCGTCCGCCCAGGTCCGTTCGATCCGGGTGAAGGCAGGGCCGGCCGGGGCGGCGACCCGGCGGCCGTTCACACGGATGTCCGGCTCGGAGCACCAGGCGGGAACGCGCAGTACCAGGGGGAAGCTCAGCGGCTTCGGGGCCTTGAGGGAGAGTGTGACCGTGTCCGTGAAGGGGTAGTCCGTCTCCTCGGTGAAGGTGACCTCCGTGCCGCCGGCGACCTTCGCGGTGACCTCACTGGCGGCGTACATCGCCGCGGCCAGTCCGCCGTCCGGGGTGGCGAGCCAGAGCTCCTCGGTGAAGTAGGGCCAGCCCATGCCGTAGTTGTGCGGGCAGCAGCGGTACTGGTCGACGCCCGGCAGGTACGCCTGCATGGCGAAGCCGTTCTGGAACTGCCGGTCCCGCTTGGGCACGTCGTCCAGATCGACGCTGTTGGCGCTGGTGATGTAGTGGACAGCCCTGCCGGACGGGTCGAGGGACGCGGGCAGCGAGTTGAAGGCCAGCTCCTCGCACCGGTCCGCCCAGAGCGGGTCGCCCGTGATCCGGGTGAGCAGCTGGTGGCTCGCCATGAACTCGACGATCCCGCAGGTCTCGAACCCCTGCCGGGGGTCGCCGTGACCCGGCCGGGCGTTCTCGTCCCCGGCGAAGCCGCCACCGGGGAACTGGCCGTACCGGTCCATGGCCTTGGCGTACGTCGCGTACGTGTCCCGGGTGTCCTGCTGCGATCCGCTGCGCAGGGCGTACTGGGCGGGTTCGCGGAAGCCCTGCGCGATGTTGACGTTGTGGGGGTTCACCAGGTTGTCGCCCCAGTCGGCGCCGTAGCGGTGGATCTTGTCGGCGAGGTCGAGCAGGAAGGTGTCGCCCGTGCGGTTGAACAGCCAGTAGACGCTGTCCAGCCCGTCGCCCCAGCGCAGTGCGATCCAGCTGGTGTCGAACGCGCCGGGCCCCTGGGCGTTCATGTAGCGGAAGAACCTGCTGAGGAACGGGATGACCCGGGTGTCGCCGTCGTACTCCTGCCAGGAGCGCAGCGCCTGGACCAGGGGCAGGAAGGGCCAGAAGTCCGGGCCGCCGTTCAGCGACGTCCGCAGGGCCTTCGGTCCGAAGAACCCGTCGGACTGCTGGGTCGTGAGGATCGCGTCGATCCAGCGGCGGGTGCCGGCCAGCGCCTTCGCGTCACCGGTGACGATGGCCAGGTCCGTGTATCCGCGCAGCCAGTAGGGGACTTCCTCCCAGCCGCCCCGGTCCGGGCGTACCCAGCCGGAGGACTCGAAGTCGAGGAAGTGCGAGAACTCCTCGTACCGGCCGCACAGGCCGTCCAGCTGGAGCCGGAGCTGCCCGGCGAGCCAGCCCCTGGCGGTCACCCGCCCGGGAGGCAGCTTCAGGAACGCCGTGGGGTGCAGCGGCGCGGCGTTGGGGGAGTAGTGGCCACCCCGCGCCGCGGCCATGAGGCCCTCGGCGGCGGTCGCGGTGGTGGCCCAGCGGCCGGCCGCGGTGGTCGCGGCGACGGTGGCCAGAGCGCCGGTCATGAGTTGCCTGCGGTTCAGGGGCATCGTGTGGGGACTCCGCTTCTGCTCGGCCTGACGAGGGGGGTGACCGGCCCGGACCGGGCCGGCGCATGGCGAAGGAGCCTGCCGCGCCCGGGCCCTGGGACACGACAACGAGCTTTCAACGTTGGAAAATTGATGTCGGCGGTATGACAGCACGCGGTCAAGCCGGTGTCCAGGGGTGGCGCAGCACCTGGTGCGATCGCGCCCGGCGCGCGGGTGCGCAGGAGCGGTGGACTCCGGTCGACACATTTTGGAAACGCATCGACAACTCTCTTGCCGCTTGCGGCGCCTCGCCTATATAACGTTGTAAACCGAGCCGCCGAGAGGCCGCACAAGCCCCTCACGACCGTCGTTTCCGCAGCTCGAAGCGGGGTCGCGAGGGATACAGCGTCATCTGCCGCCCAGCGGCTGACGCACCGTCCCGCCATGCCCGACGCACGCCGAACAGCGTGCCGTCACCTCGCCAAGGAGCGTCCCGCGCATGATGATCCAGCGTCGATCCCGTACCCTCGCCGCGGCCTGCCTGCTCGCCGCCACCGCCACGCTGGCAGTTTCCGGCTGCTCGAAGTCGGAGACCACGAACGACGCGGGCGGTGACAGCAGCCAGGGAGCACAGGCGGCCAAGTCCCCCGAGGCCGCTTCCGGCCCGGGCTGTTCGCTGCAGACCTACGGCGCGCCCAAGATCGACCTCAAGAACGCGGTGGTCGGCTTCTCCCAGTCGGAGAAGGAGGCCAACCCGTTCCGTATCGCCGAGACCCAGTCGATCAAGGACGAGGCCGCGAAGGTCGGCGTCAAGAAGCTGCTCACCACCAACGCGCAGTCCCAGCTGTCCAAGCAGATCAGCGACATCCAGGACATGCTGTCCCAGGGCGCACAGTTCCTCATCATCGCACCGCTGAACTCCGACGGTCTCGAGCCGGCGCTCAAGGCCGCGGCGGCGAAGAAGGTGCCCGTCCTCACCATCGACCGCAAGGTCAACTCCACCGCCTGCAAGGACTACGTGGCCTTCCTCGGCTCCGACTTCGTGGAGCAGGGCAAGCGGGCCGCCGACGCCATGATCAAGGCGACCGACGGCAAGGGCAAGGTGGCGATCCTCCTCGGCGCCTCCGGCAACAACGTGACCACCGACCGGACCAAGGGCTTCGTCGACCAGATCAAGGCCGAGGCGCCCGGCATCGAGATCGTCGCCCAGCAGACCGGCGAGTTCGCCCGCGACAAGGGCCAGCAGGTCATGGAGCAGCTCATCCAGTCCAAGCCGGACATCACCGCCGTCTACGCGGAGAACGACGAGATGGGCCTCGGCGCCGTCACCGCGCTGAAGGCCGCCGGCAAGAAGCCCGGCAAGGACGTCAAGATCGTCTCGGTCGACGGCACCCGCAACGCCGTCCAGGCCCTGGTCAACGGCGAGTACAACGCCGTCATCGAGTCCAACCCGCGCTTCGGGCCGCTCGCCTTCGCGACCGCCCAGAAGTTCTACGGCGGCGAGGAGATCCCCGAGAACGTCATCATCACCGACCGCGCCTACGACGAGACCAACGCCAAGGAATCCCTCGGCGGGGCGTACTGATCCGCTCCTGACCCAACGGCCCCGGCCGCCGTGGCACCCGCACCGGGCCACGGCGGCCCCCGGGCCCTCACCCCTGGACAGCGGAAGGCCAGAAACACCCATGGCACCACCCCAAGCAGTACCTCAGGCACCGGAGGCGGCAGGGGAGACGGCCTCCGCCGTGCTCGAAGCCCGCTCGGTGAGCAAACGGTTCCCGGGCGTCGTCGCCCTGGACGACGTCAGCTTCTCCCTGCGCGCGGGGGAGACCCACGCGCTGGTCGGGGAGAACGGCGCGGGCAAGTCGACCCTCATCAAGGTGCTGACCGGTGTGTACCGGCCGGACGGCGGCGAACTGCGGATGGCGGGTGAACCGGTCAGGTTCGCCCGGCCGTTCGAGGCACAGCAGGCCGGGATCTCCACGATCTACCAGGAGGTCAACCTCGTCCCGCTGATGAGTGTGGCCAGGAACATCTTCCTGGGCCGCGAACCCAGGAACCGTCTCAAGCTCATCGACTTCGCCCGCATGCACCGGGAGACGAGCGAACTGCTCGACGGGTTCGGCGTACGTGTCGACCCCCGGCGTCCCCTGCACACCCTCGGTGTCGGGACCCAGCAGATGGTGGCCCTCGCACGCGCCGTGTCCGTCAACGCCCAGGTCGTCATCATGGACGAGCCCACCTCCTCCCTCGAACCACGCGAGGTGGAGACCCTCTTCCGGGTCATCGGGAACCTGCGGGACAAAGGCATCGCCGTCCTCTACGTCAGCCACCGCATGGACGAGCTCTACCGGATCTGCGACCGGGTCACCGTCCTGCGCGACGGACGCCACATCCACACCGGCGACCTCGCCGACCTCGACCGGATGCAGCTCGTGTCGATGATGCTCGGCCGCGACCTCTCCGAGGTACGGCGCTCCGGCGTCACCAGCTTCGCCGCGGAAGGACACGAGGCCGCCCGTACGCCCGTGCTCACCGCGACCGGCCTCTCCAGCAGGCTCCAGCTCCACGACATATCCCTGTCGCTGTACGGGGGAGAGGTGCTCGGCCTCGGAGGTCTCCTCGGCTCCGGCCGCAGCGAGACGGCGAAGGCGCTCTCCGGGGCGCTTCCCCTGGACGCCGGCGAACTCACCGTCGACGGCACCACCTTGAAGCGTCTCACCCCGGCCGCCGCGATCCGGGCCGGCATCAGTCTTCTCCCCGAGGACCGCAAGGCCGAAGGCATCGTGCCCGGTCTCTCGGTCCGGGAGAACATCGTGCTGGCGGCCATGCCCCGCCTGTCCCGGGCCGGCGTCGTCTCGCGCGCCAGGCAGGACCGGATCGTCGACATCTTCATGAAGCGCCTGCGGATCAAGGCGTCGAGTCCGGAGCAGAAGGTCGGAGAACTCTCCGGCGGCAACCAGCAGAAGGTGCTGCTGGCCCGCTGGCTCTGCCTGGAACCCAAGGTCCTCCTCCTGGACGAACCCACCCGGGGCATCGACGTCGGAGCCAAGGCCGAGGTGCAGAGCCTCATCGACGACCTCGCCGGCGAGGGCCTCGCCGTCCTGCTCATCTCCTCCGACATCGAGGAACTCATCGAGGGCGCCGACCGCATCGTCGTCCTTCGCGGCGGAGCCGTCGCCGGTGAGCTGTCGGGCGACGACGTGGCCGAGGACCGGCTGCTCGAAGTGCTCGCCGACCACGCACCGGAGCCGGCGGACAGGGCCCCGGCCGCCCAGGAGGACCCCCGATGACCCCGACCGCCGTCGCCCCGCCCGCGAAGAGCGACAAGCCCCCGAAGTCCGCGAGCCCGCTGGCCCGTCTGCGCGACCCCTCCTGGTACCAGCGCTACGGCGTCTACGTCGCCGTGGCGGTGGTACTGCTCTTCAACGCGCTGTTCACCGAACACTTCATGACCGCGGACAACTTCCGCACCCAGCTCGTCCAGGTCGCCCCCATCGTCATCGTCGCCCTGGGCATGGCCCTGGTCATCGGTACCGAGGGCGTCGACCTGTCCGTCGGCTCGACCATGGCGCTCGCCGCAGCCTTCCTTCCGCTCTACCTCGGATACGGACTCGTACCCGCGCTCGTCGTCTCCCTCCTGGCGGGAGCCGTCGTCGGAGCCGTCAACGGCGCCCTCGTCTCCCTCGTCGGGCTGCAGCCCATCGTGGCCACGCTCGCACTCTTCGTCGGAGGCCGCGGGCTCGCCCTCGTCATGGCCGACGGCCAGCTCAAGCAGATCGTCAACCCCGACCTGCTGTCGCTGGGCACCGGCTCCTTCCTCGGCATCCCGCTCGTCGTCTGGATCGCCGGAATCCTCGCCGTCGCAGTGGCGTTCCTCGTGCAGCGCACCACCTTCGGCCGGCAGGTCGTCGCCGTCGGCGGCAACCGCTCGGCCGCCGCGCTCGCAGGGCTGCCCGTCAAGCGTGTGCTCATCGGCGTGTACGTGATCTGCGGCATCCTTGCCGCGCTCGCCGGCATCCTCGCCACCGCCAGGCTCACCGCGAGCGACCCGTCCTCGCTCGGCACCCTCATGGAACTCTCCGCCATCACGGCGGTCGTCGTCGGCGGCACCCCCCTCAACGGGGGATCCGTCCGGGTGCTCGGAACCGTCGCGGGCGCCCTGCTCATGCAGCTCCTGCGCGCCACGCTCGTCAAGCACGACCTGCCCGACTCCACCGCACAGATCGCCCAGGCGGCCATCATCATCGCCGCCGTCTACGTCGCCCGGGAGCGTCGGTCCCGATGAACGAAACCAAGCCCGTCACCGCCGCCCCGGCCCCCGTGCCGGCGAAGACGCCCGCGGTCCGCCCCGCCGGGCCCCAGCGGACCGGCCGCCTGCGCGTCGCCGAACTCCTGCAACGTCAGGGCGTCCTCGCTGTCCTGCTGACCGTCGTGATCGCCGCCTCGTTCATCTACCCGACGTTCGCCTCCCTGGACAACGCCCGCGGTGTGACCATCCAGGCGTCCTTCCTCGCCGTGGTCGCACTCGGCATGACCATGGTCATCATCACCGGTGGCATCGACCTGTCCGTCGGATCGGTCTTCGCCCTCGGCGGAGTGATCGCCGCCTGGGCCTCGCAGTACGGGTTCCTCGCGGCCCTGCTGCTCCCCCTCGTGGTGTGCGGCGGGATCGGCCTGCTCAACGGGCTGCTGATCGCCCGCGGGAACATGGCACCGTTCATCGTCACCCTCGCCACCCTGCTGGGCGCACGCGGCCTCCTGCTCGCCCTCACCGACGAAGGTGCCACCACCTACCTGGTGCCCAAGGACTCCGCCTTCGGTGAGCTCGGCCAGGGCAGCGTCTGGGGCTTCGGCTACCCGATCGTCATCGCCCTGGTGCTGTTCGGGGCCGGTGGACTCGTCCTGCAGCGCACCTCGTTCGGGCAGACCCTCTTCGCCGTGGGCGGCAGCAGCGACGCGGCCACCCTGATGGGCCTACCCGTCGCCCGCACGAAGATCCTCGTCTACACGCTCAGCGGCCTGCTCGCCGGCCTCGCCGGCGCCCTCAACGCGGCCAGGCTCTCCTCCGGCGTCACCATCGTCGGCGTGGGCATGGAACTCGACGCGATCTCCGCCGTCGTCATCGGCGGCACACTCCTCGTCGGAGGAGCCGGATCGATCAGCGGCACCCTCTGGGGCGTCCTCCTGCTGGCCGTCATCCAGAACCTGATCAACCAGATCGGCTCGCTCAACTCCTCCTACCAGTCGGTGGTCAGCGGCGGCTTCCTTGTCGTTGTCGTGGTGGCACAGCGCTATCTGGCGCGCAGTCGCAGAAGCACCTGACGACCGGCCCGCAGGGCCGGACACAGAGCCAAGCCGAGCCGAGCCGAACCAAGGAGTGCCGTGGGCGTCAGCCTCAAGGACGTTGCGCAACGGGCAGGCGTGTCCATCAAGACCGTGTCGAACGTGGTGAACAACTACCAGCACGTCACACCAGCCATGCGCGCCAAGGTGCAGAAGGCGATCGACGAGCTCGGCTACCGGCCGAACCTGACCGCCCGCCATCTGCGCAAGGGCCGCACCGGCATCATCGCCCTCGCCGTCCCCGAATTCGGCAACCCGTACTTCGCGGAACTCGCCGGAGCGGTCATCGACGCCGCCGCCCGGCACGACTACACGGTCCTGGTCGACCACACCGCCGGTCTCAGGGAGAAGGAGCTCCTGGTCAGCCAGGGATTCCGGTCCCATGTGATCGACGGCCTCATCCTCAGCCCCATCCACCTGGAGACCGAGGACCTCATGGCGCGCACCGAGACGGCGCCACTGGTCCTGCTGGGCGAGCGCGAGTACGAGGCGCCGTACGAACACATCGCCATCGACAACGTGGGGGCGGCCCGCGCGGCCGTCCGTCACCTCGTCGCCCAGGGCAACCGGCGGATCGCCTTCCTCGGATCACGCACCGGCCAGGAGCGCCAGCCCGCGCACCTGCGCCTGAGGGGCTGGCGCGAGGAACTCGCGGCCGCCGGCATCACCCCGGACGAATCCCTCGTCGTGGTCACCGACGGCTACGGCCGTGAGGACGGCGCCGCCGGCATGGCGCAGCTCCTGGACCGGGAGGACCGGCCCGACGCGGTGTTCGCCTACAACGACCTCATCGCCATCGGCGCCATGCGGACCGTCACCGAACGCGGCCTGCGGATCCCGGACGACATCGCCGTCGTGGGATTTGACGACATCGAGGAGAGCCGCTACACCACCACCACACTCACCACCATCGCCCCCGACAAGGAAGCCATCGCCCGCCTCGCCGTCGACAGCCTCGTCGAACAGCTCTCGGGCGAACCCTTCGCCGAACCGCGCAGGCCACGCCCCGGCTACCGACTCGTCGTCCGCGAATCCACCACATCCGGGCCCGACTCCGGCCACACCGAGGATCTCTGATGCCGCGCCCCACCGTGCACCACGCCCCGTTCGGCTCCGTCCAGGGGACCCGGACCGACCTGTGGACCCTCGACAGCGGTACGGGGGTCCGTGCCGAGGTACTGACCTACGGCGCGTCCCTGCACCGCCTCACCGTGCCCGACACCACGGGAGCCGGCGCCTCCGTCGTCCGGTCGCTCGCGACCCTCGACGACTACACCGCCAAGCACCCCTACTTCGGAGCCGTCGTCGGCCGCTACGCCAACCGCATCGCCCACGGCCGCTTCGTCCTGGACGGGACCGAACACCACATCCCCGCCAACGACCGCGGCCACGCCCTGCACGGCGGACCCGACGGCTTCCACGCCAAGGTCTGGGAGGCCGCCCCGGACCGGACCGACGACAGCGTGTCCGTACGTCTCACCCTGCACAGCCCCGACGGGGACATGGGCTTCCCGGGAGCGCTGGACGCCACCGTGACGTACACCCTCGACACGGCGGGCACCCTGGCCGTCGACTACGCCTCGGTCACCGACCGGCCCACGGTCGTCAACCTCACCAACCACGCCTACTTCGACCTGGCCGGACACGACGACGTCCTGGGGCACACCCTCCAGATCGACGCCGACTCCTACGTGCCGGTGGACGACGACGGCATCCCCCTGGGTCCGCCGGCCGAGGTCGGCGGAACACCGTTCGACCTCACCGCGCCCCAGGCCCTCGGGGAGTGCCTCGGCACCGAGAACGCCCAACTGCGCGCCGCGGGCGGCTTCGACCACTGCTGGGTCCTGCGGGACTCCGACAGCGGCGGCCTGCGACGCGCCGCACGCCTCACGGCCCCGGACGCGGCCCGGGTCATGGAGGTGTGGACGACGGAGCCCGGCATCCAGGTCTACACCGCCAACCAGCTGGACGGCTCCTTCACCGACGGGACCGGCCGCCGCCACGGACGGCACGGCTCACTCTGCCTGGAGACCCAGCACCTGCCCGACTCGCCCAACCGGCCGGACCTGCCCAGCACCGTGCTGCGGCCCGGCGACACCGCGCGCAGCCGCACCGAACTGCGATTCCCGCATCTGCAGCACCAGCGGTACGGGGGGCGGGCAGTCGGTCCGGCGCACGTGTGAGGCGGACGCGCCCGTCCGCCGACGTGATGACCGGGCATCGGACGCCCCTGGTGTGACGGACGCGCGCCGCGCGTCCGTCACACCAGGCGTCACTTCAGGTAGGCACCCGCCGTCCCGATCTTCCCCGGGGCCGCGTTCCTGCCGCCGAGGTCGAGGACGTACACCCGCAGGTTTCCCTTGCCCGGTGCCGCGACGGACAGCGTGCCGCCCGTCACCACCGTGGTGTCACCGGTGACGGCGTCCTTGTAGGTGCCGTTGGGGATGCCCGTGTAGGTGGCGCTCCCCGTGACCGTCACCAGCGCGAAGCTGTCCGTGCCGCTCGCCGCGTCGGTGTAGCGGCGCTTGTAGGCCATCGAGCCGGTGATGCCCTCGGTGGAGTACTGCCCCATCTGGAGGGCGGGTACCGCGCGGCGGATCTGGTTGAGCCGCTGAACGTGCTTGACCAGAGGCTTCGCCAGGGTGTCGGCGACCGCGCCGGTCGCGGAGGAGACCGTGCCGAAGTCCGGCGCCGTCACGCTGCCGGCGACCTGGTCGCCGAAGTAGGCCCGTCCGGTCGTCGCCAGCGGGCAGGTGGGCCCGCAGTCGATCTTCTTTCCGGCCTGGAACTCGATCTCGGAGCCGTAGTACAGCGTCGGGATGCCGCGGAAGGTCCACATCAGGGACATGTTCTCGGCCCAGGCGTCCGTGCCGCCGGCGTACCGTTCGCTGCTCTTGTTCGGGCCGTAGTCGTGGCTGTCGACGTACACGACGTTGTAGGTGGCGTCGTTGTAACTGTCGTCGGAGTCCTTGCCGTTGCTGTAGGCGTTGTTCGCGTCACCGAAGTTCATGTGCATGCGCATGTCGATGACGTTCATCCCGGAGAACTTGCTGTGGTCCGGAGCGTGGTAGCTGTTGCCGTTCAGGAAGGCGTTGGTGGACGTCGGCTGGGAGCCGGTGCCCTGCTGCTGTTCGTAGTCGTACATCTCCAGGGCGGCCTTCTCGTCGTCCGCGCTGTACTCCTTGCGCTCCTTCCATGTGTAGAACTGGGCGGAGTGGTTGACCGAGCCGCGGTTCCACTTGTCGTTGACGAAGGCGGCGACCTCGCCGAAGACGAAGAAGTTCTTCGCGGCCTCGGCGCCGAACTGCTGTGTCACCCGCTCCTGGATGGCCGGCAGGAAACGGCGGTTCCAGGTGGTGCGGGGGATGTGCACGGCGGTGTCGACGCGGAAGCCGTCCACGCCCATGTCGATGTACTTGTTGTACGCGCCGATCAGGTAGTTCTGCACGGGCGCGCTCTCGGTGTTGAAGTCGGCGAGGTCGTCGTGCAGCCAGCACGAACGGGAGTCCTCACCCTCCCAGTTGCCGATCCAGCAGTTGTGGTAGTAGGCCTTGGGGAACATGCCCGACGTGGGGTTCGGCCACTGGCAGTTGTAGATCCGGTAGCCCTCCGGCGACGTGTACTGGGTGGGGGTGCCCCAGTTGACGCAGGTGTTGCCCGAGGGTTCGGCGGTGGACCACAGGTCGCCGTTGTAGTACGACTTCCCGGACTTTGTCTCGACGGTCAGGCCGTCGTATTCGAAGCCCTCGTTCCTCTCGTCGTAGTACCAGCTCCACTGCGTGTCGCGGACTCCGTAGACCGTGGGGGTGAACAGGCCCTTGGCGCCCCAGCGCGACGAGTGGTTGTAGACGACGTCCTGGTAGATCTTCATGCCCTTGGCGTGGGCCGCGTCGATGAGGTCCTGGTAGGAGGCGCCCGCGGACTCCAGCCGGGAGTCGACCTCGTAGAAGTCGTAGCCGTGGTAGCCGTGGTAGTCGTAGTCCGACCGGTTGAGCACCACCGGGGTGATCCAGACGGCCGACATGCCGAGGCCCTTGATGTAGTCGAGCTTCTCGACCAGGCCCTTGAAGTCGCCCCTGAACATGGGGTCGTCGTTGGCCGCGTTGCCCGACTTCTCGTGCTGGTTGCCGCCCCGGTTGTTGGAGCTGTCACCGTCGTTGAAGCGGGCGGTGAGCACGAAGTAGATCGGGTCCTTGCGGGGATCGGTGCCCAGCGGCTTCCCGGACGCGGGGGCCGTGGGCTTCTCGCCGGTCGTCGCGGTCGCGGCGGCCGAGGCGGCCGACACGTTCCCCGCCGCGTCGACGGCCTTGACGGTGTAGCCGTACGCCGTCTTCGCCTCCAGACCCGTGTCGGAGAAGACCGTGGAGCCGACGTCGGTCACCACCGTGCCCTTGGTGCCGCCGGTGCGGGTGACCTGGTACTTCGTCACACCGCGGTCATCGGTGGAAGGGTCCCAGGTCACCACGACGGACACGCCGTCGGCGCTCGCCGACACCTTCGTGGGCGCCGTGGGTGCCTCGGTGTCCGGGGCGGCGGTCGCGCACGGGTCGGTGGCGTCGGCAGTGACCTTCCCGGCCTTCACCGTGGAGAGCCCGTCGGGGACCGTGTAGTCGGTGCCGTTGTTGTTGTCCCAGACCCCGTTGCCGTTGTTGAAGGTGGCCTGCATGGAGGTGGCGGTGCCGAGGTCCACCGACTTCCTGACCCAGCCGGTGCAGGCTGCCTCCATGCCGACGCCGGGCACGGTGGTCCAGGTGCCGCCCGCCGGCTGGTAGTGGAGGTTGGTGGTCGTCCAGCCGACGGTGGCCGTCGAGTAGTAGACCGAGGCGGTGTGCGCCTCACCTGGCTCCGCACCCGTGTCCGAGCAAGGGTCGCTGTGGGCCACGACCCCGTCCTTGACCGTGATGCTTCCGGTGCCCAGGGCGTAGTTCTTGCCGGCGTTGTTGTCCCAGACGCCGGAGCCGTTGTTGAAGGTCGCGGCCAGGCCGGTCGCGCTGCCCAGGCTGACGGTCTGCTTCACCCAGTCCGTGCAGGCGGCCTCCATGGCCACACCGGGCACGGTGGTCCATGATCCGCCGTCGGGTGCGTAGTGCAGCTTGTACGCCGACCAGTTCCTGGTCTTCGTGTAGTAGAAGACCGTGGCGGTGGATTCCGAGGCAGCCACGGGCACGGCCGAAACGGGTCCTGGGGGCTCGGGCGACGAGGTCAGGAGCCCCGCCGTCACCAGGGCCGCGACGGCCGCCGCTGACAGGCGTCCGAGCAGCCGCAAGGGGGTGCGTCTCATCTTGTGTGTCTCCAGGGGAGGGCCGCGGGCGGGTGGACCGCGGCTGCCGACAGCACGGCCGCTCCGCGAGCGGCCGTGAGGATCCCGCCGGAGAACCCGGACGCGCCTCGGGGTTCGGGCGAGCAGTGCGCCCTGGCAGAAATTCCTGTCAGAACCTTTCTGCAATCTCTTGCATCCAGGAAGTTACCGGTGCATGACAGGTCCGTAAAGGGGGTGCGCACACCGTCCGGTGGGGGATCGGGGGCGGGGTGGGTTCCGGTACGAATCCCTCGTCCGGATCGGTTCGAGGGCGGTTCCGCGCCGCCCGGCCGCCCCGCCCGCGTCCCGCTGCCCGGGCGGGCGACGGTGCGCGTTCAGCAGTGAGGCGGCGGAGCCGTGCTGCCCCGGACGACCAGCCGCGTCGGGACCAGGGTGGTACCCCGTTCCGTCGTCTCCTCCCGGATCTGCCGCAGCACCCCGTCCACGCACAGTCGGCCGATCTCCGCGAAGTCCTGGTGGACGGTGGTCAGCGGCGGAAGGAACGAGGCGGAATCGGCGATGTCGTCGAACCCCACCACGCTGACGTCCTCGGGCACACGCCTGCCCGTCTCGTGCAGGGCCCGGAGGACGCCCAGCGCCATCTGGTCGTTCGCCGCGAAGATCGCGGTGCACGCGGGATCCGCCGCCAGGGTGAGGCCCGCCGAGTATCCCGAGGCCGCCGACCAGTCGCCGTCCACCGGGGGAGGGACCGGGCGCCCCGCCCTCTCCAGGGTGTGCCGCCAGGCGTGGGCGCGGCGCTGGGCCGCGAACGACTCCGGTGGGCCGGCGACATGCACCACGGTCCGGTGACCGAGGTCGAGCAGATGTTGCACAGCTGCCTCGGCGCCTCCGGACTGGTCGGTGTCCACCACGCTGTAGCGGTCGCCGGCGTCGGAGTCGGCCACCACGACATGGGTGTGCGGCGGCAGCGAGATGGCGGCGTCCAGCAGGCGGACCTCCATGATCACGATGATGCCGTCCACCACCTGTTCGCCGAGAAGGGTGACGGCTCCCCTGACGCCCGTGCTGGTGGGCGTGGCGACGGGCAGCAGGGTGATGGCGTAACCCTCGTCCGCGGCGGAGGCGGAGATGGCCTCCAGTGTCCGGACGTTGCCCGTCGTGGCCAGTGTGAACAGGATCACGCCCAGCGTGCGGAACTTGCCGCTCTTGAGGGCGCGCGCGGCGCTGTTGGGGCGGTAGTTGAGATCCTTCATGGCGGCGAGAACGCGTTCGCGGGTGTCCTCGGACACGATGGGATGCCCGTTGGACACGCGGGAGACCGTCTGTGAGGAGACTCCGGCGAGACGCGCGACATCGGCCATGGATGCCTCCTTGCGAGCAGGTCTGTCCATGGCTCGCTGCTGTCCCTGCACTGGTCCGCCTCCGTCGTCGTCGTGTGAGCCTTTCACCGGGTGGGGAGTGCTCGTGCGGCCGCGGGTCGTCCTCGCACCGCGTGCGTTCCTGGGTGATGACCCGACAGGGAGGCCCCCTGTCGCTGCTTCGCGTCGGGTTCGTACCGCGTGGGACCGGGGGCTCGGGTCACCGGCATTTCTACCACTGCCGGACAGACGGCGCCGACATGAGGACGAGGTGCGTCACGATGTGCTCTACCAGACAGCAGGGCTGTTGGAGGACAAACCCACGAAACTCGTCCGAGTGATTGACAATCCGGCCTTGACCGTTGGGAGGAGACCGTGTGAACATCCTCTCACCGATGGATGTTTACGTAAACATCGGTCCTCTCAAGCACAGCGCCTCCACGATGACCGGTGTCTCCATCCGGCCGGGGCCATGCTCAACGCCGGAACAACAGGAGTACCCATGACGGCCGTTACGCCGATCACAACCGGACGCCGCCCACCGGCGGCAGTCTCTCGCAGTCGGCGCGGGCGGACGGGATGGATCTTCGTAGGGCCGTTCATGGCCGTTTTCGCGCTGGTTTTCCTCGCCCCGATCGCCTACTCCCTGTATCTGAGCTTCTTCCGCGACCAACTGGTGGGCGGGACGTCGTTCGTCGGCCTGGACAACTTCCAGCGGGCCTTCGAGGACGAGCAGTTCTGGGCGGCCGTCGGCCGGATCCTCCTCTTCCTCGTGGTGCAGGTGCCCGTGATGCTCGGGCTCGCCCTGCTCGTAGCCCTGGCCCTGGACAGCGGACGGCTCTACGGGAAGAGCTTCTTCCGGATCGCGATCTTCCTTCCGTACGCCGTGCCCGCCGTCGTCGCCACACTGATGTGGGGCTTCATCTACGGCACGCGCTTCGGGCTCGTGGGGAACATCAACGATGCCTTCGGGGTGTCCCTGCCCGACCCGCTCTCGCCCTCCCTCGTGCTCGCCAGCATCGGCAACATTGTCACCTGGGAGTTCATCGGCTACAACATGCTGATCTTCTACTCCGCGCTGCGTGTCGTGCCCAAGTCCCTCTACGAGGCGGCGGAGATCGACGGCGCGGGGGAGTGGCGGGTCATCACCGCGGTCAAGATCCCCGCGATCCGTGGCGCGCTGGTGATCGCGACGATCTTCTCGGTGATCGGCAGCTTCCAGCTGTTCAACGAGCCCAGCATCCTGCAGAGCCTGGCGCCCAACGCGATCACGACCTACTTCACGCCCAACCTCTACACGTTCACGCTGTCCTTCTCCGGACGGCAGCAGAACTACGCGGCCACGGTCTCCCTCGTCATGGGAGTCGTCACGATGATCATCGCCTACGCGGTCCAGCTGCGCGGCATGCGAAAGGAGGCGTGAGCGATGAGCGCCCCTTCCTTCACCGCCGATCAGACGCCCCGGCGAACCACCCACCGTGCGTCGGCACCCCGACGCGCCGTACGCAGGCAGCACTCGGTGGCCCGGCCGCGCCGCAGCACCGTGCTCACGATCCTCATGGGCCTGACCGCGGTCTACGCGCTCATGCCGCTGGCCTGGCTCGTCATCAACGCGACCAAGACGCAGAAGGGTCTTCTCGACTCCTTCGGTCTCTGGTTCAGCGGGGACTTCGCCCTCTGGGACAACATCTCCCAGACGCTGACCTACGACGACGGCATCTTCGTCCGCTGGTTCCTCAACACGCTGCTGTACGTGGTGGTGGGCGCCGGCGGTGCGACGTTCCTCGCGGTACTCGGCGGCTACGGTCTGGCGAAGTTCGACTTCGCGGGCAAGCGGGCCGTATTCGCCACCGTCATCGGCGCCGTGGCCGTGCCCGCGACCGCGCTGGCCGTCCCCACCTTCCTCATGTTCAGCAAGATGGGCCTCACCAACACGCCGTGGGCCGTCATCATCCCGTCCCTGATCTCACCGTTCGGGCTCTACCTCATGTGGGTGTTCGCCGCCGAGGCCATCCCCACCGAGCTCCTGGAAGCCGCCCGGGTGGACGGTTCCGGCGAGCTGCGCACGTTCTTCCAGGTCGCGCTCCCGCTGCTGACGCCGGGCATCGTGACAGTGCTGCTGTTCACCATGGTGCAGACCTGGAACAACTACTTCCTGCCTCTTATCATGATCAAGGATCCCGACTGGTACCCGCTGACCCTGGGCCTGAACGCCTGGAACCAGCAGGCTTCCACCGCCGGCGGCCAGCCGGTCTTCAACCTGGTCATCACGGGCTCCCTGCTGACCATCGTGCCCCTGATCGCCGCCTTCCTGCTGCTCCAGCGCTACTGGCAGTCCGGTCTGGCGGCGGGCAGCGTCAAGGGGTGACACGCACCCCGGCTCCACCGGACACCCGATCTCCGCGCTCCGGAACCGGTTCCCCCCGGTCCTCGACCGGCGCGGCGTACCACCCCTCTCCAACTCCGCACCCCCGTGCGGATGTTCCAGGGTTCGTGCACCACCCACACCACAACGGAGTAGAGCAATTATGAGAACCATGACCAGACGCGCGATGCGTGGCGTCGGCCTTCTGTGCGCGGCCGCGCTGAGCCTCACCGCGTGCGGGTCCTCCGACGAAGACGCCGCATCGGAAAAGACCGTAAGGGGAACTGATCTCCGGGCGGCCCTCAAGGAGGGCGGTTCCATCACGGTGTGGGCGTGGGAGCCGACGCTGAAGCAGGTGGTCAGCGACTTCGAGAAGGAGTACCCCAAGGTCAAGGTGAAGCTGGTCAACGCCGGTACCGGCAACGACCAGTACACCGCCCTGCAGAACGCCGTACAGGCCGGATCCGGTGTGCCGGACGTCGCGCAGGTCGAGTACTACGCCCTGGGCCAGTTCGCCCTCGGCAAGTCCCTCGAGGACCTCAGCCGCTACGGTGCCGACGAGTTCAAGGACGACTACTCGCCCGGACCGTGGAACTCGGTCACGGTCGACGACGCCGTGTACGCCCTGCCCATGGACTCGGGCCCGATGGCGCTCTTCTACAACAAGAAGGTGCTGGACAAGCACCAGATCGCCCTGCCCACCACCTGGGACGAGTACCTCGAGGCGGCCCGTGCCCTGCACGCGGCGGACCCGAAGTCCTACATCGCCAACGACACCGGCGACGCCGGCTTCACCACCAGCATGATCTGGCAGGCCGGTGGTACCCCCTTCAAGACCCGTGACACCGAGGTGACGGTCGACCTCACCGCCGACAAGGGTGTCACCGCCTTCACCAAGGTCTGGCAGAAGCTCCTCGACGAGAAGCTCCTCGCGCCGATCGAGAACTGGAGCGACGAGTGGTACAAGGGCCTGGCGGACGGCACGATCGCCACGCTCTCCACCGGTGCCTGGATGCCCGCGAACTTCGTCTCCGGTGTCGAGTCGGCCTCGGGTGACTGGCGCGCCGCGGCGCTCCCGCAGTACGAGAAGGGCGGCGAGGTCAGCTCCGAGAACGGCGGCAGCTCCCTCGCGGTGATGAAGGCGGGCAAGAACAAGGACCTCGCGTACGCCTTCAACGAGTACGCGAACCACTCGGACGGTGTCCAGGCCCGAATCGAGGGCGGCGCCTTCCCCGCGACCACGGCGGACCTGTCCTCGAAGTCGTTCCTGAACACCCCCTTCCCGTACTTCGGCGGCCAGAAGGCGAACGAGATCTTCGCCCGCTCCGCCAGCCAGGTCCCCGAGGACTGGTCCTACCTGCCCTTCCAGGTGTACGCGAACTCCGTCTTCAACGACTCGGTCGGCAAGGCCTACGTCTCCGACACCACGCTGGCCGAAGGGCTGAAGCAGTGGCAGAAGACCTCCGTGACCTACGGCAACGACCAGGGCTTCGCCGTCAACAAGTGACGTCCCGGCCTTGAACCGGCGCGGGGCGGCTGTCCGTTCCGACGGGCGGCCGCCCCGCGCCGCACTCGTACCTCGTATCCGAAAGGATCCTCATGACCCCCGCCTCCGAGCGCCACTGGCTGCGCCCGCCCTCCGACGACCGCCCCGCGAGATTCGCCTACGGGGCCGACTACAACCCGGAGCAGTGGCCGCGCGAGGTGTGGAAGGACGACGTCCGGCTGATGCGCGAGGCCGGCGTCACCGTCGTCTCCGTCGCCATCTTCTCCTGGGCGCGCCTGCAGCCGGCGCAGGACCGCTGGGACTTCGAGTGGCTGGACGAGGTGCTCGACCTGCTCCACAGCAACGGGATCTCGGTGGACCTCGCCACCGCCACCGCCTCCCCGCCGCCCTGGCTCACCACCCTGCACCCGGAGATCCTGCCGGTCACCCGCACCGGTGAGACCCTCTCCCAGGGCGCGCGACAGCACTGGCGTCCCACGTCACCCGTATTCCGCAAGTACGCGCTGGAACTGGTCGAGGTCATGGCCACCCGCTACGCGGACCACCCCGCCGTGGTCGCCTGGCACATCTCCAACGAGCTCGGCTGCCACAACATCTACGACTACTCCGAGGACGCGGCCCAGGCCTTCCGTGACTGGCTGCGCGCCCGCTACGGGACCCTGGACGAGCTCAACCGGGCCTGGGCGACCTCCTTCTGGTCGCAGTACTACGGGGACTGGGCACAGATCCAGCCGCCGCGGCTGGCCGCGAGCCACGCCAACCCGACCCAGCAGCTCGACTTCAAGCGCTTCTCCTCCGACGCGCTGAAGGACTACCTGCGCGCCGAACGCGAGGTCCTGCGCCGCATCACCCCGGACATCCCCGCCACCACCAACTTCATGGTGATGGGCGGGACCGTGGGAATGAACTACCCGGACTGGGCCGAGGAGATCGACTTCGTCTCCAACGACCACTACGCCCACCCCGGCCCGCAGCGCCTCGACGAGCTGTCCTTCTCCGCCGCCCTCACGCACTCCATCGCGCAGGGCAAGCCGTGGTTCCTGATGGAGCACTCGACGAGCGCGGTCAACTGGCAGCCCGTCAACGTCGCCAAGCGCGAGGGCGAGCTGGCCCGCGACTCGCTGGTGCACGTCGCCCACGGAGCCGACGCGGTCTGCTTCTTCCAGTGGCGCCAGTCCGCCGCCGGCGCCGAGAAGCATCACTCCGCGATGGTGCCCCACGCCGGGCCGGACAGTGAGGTGTTCCGTGCCGTGACGGCCCTCGGCCGCACGCTGGAGACGCTCACCCCGGTCACCGGATCCGTCCGGGAACCGGCTCGCGCGGCCCTGGTGTACGACTGGGAATCCTGGTGGGCCGTCGAGCGTGACTCCCAGCCGTCGTCCCTGGTGCGCTACCGCCAGGAGGCGCTGGACTGGTACTCGGCCTTCCTGGCCCTCGGCGTCCGCGTGGACGTCGTCACCACCACGGCCGACCTCACCGGCTACGACTTCGTGGCGGCCCCCGTCCTGAACGTCGTCCCCCTGGAACTCGCCGCCCGGCTGGACGCCTACGTGCGCGGCGGCGGCCATCTCGCCACCACCTACTACTCGGGTGTCGTCGACGAGAACGACCACGTCCACCTCGGCGGGTACCCGGGAGCCCTGCGCGATCTGCTGGGCATCCGCATCGAGGAGTTCGGCCCCCTGCTGGCGGACGCGGAGGTACGCCTCGACAACGGTCTCACCGGCACGCTGTGGACCGACCGGATCGACGTCACCGTCCCCGACGAGGTCACCGTCCTCGCACGGTTCGAGACCGGCGACCAGGCAGGGCGTCCCGCCGTCACCAGGCGCGCCCCGGAGGGCGGCGGCTCCGCCGCGTACGTCTCCACCCGGCTGGGCAGCCACGGGCTGCCCGAAGTGCTGCGCCCCCTGCTGTCCGGCGCCGGGGTGCTCAGCGAACTGCCCGCGGAGGTGCGTGGGCTGGTCGAGCTGACCGTGCGGACGGACGGCTCGCAGGCCTACTGGTTCCTCGTCAACCGTACGGACGAGCCCGTCGCGTTCGGCGCGGTGGCCGCAGAGGTCCTCTCCGGGCCCGCGCCTGCCGACGGGGGAGGCCTCGTCCTGCCCTCCCGCGGGGTCGCCGTGCTCCGCCTGGCGTCGGGCAGCACGCCCTTCGCGCACGCATCCGTGTAACAGGGCGGAGCGAAGAAGACACCCCGCCCGGGTGCCCTGGAGACGGACGGTCCCCAGGGCACCCGGGCGGCGTCCGTCAGGCGGGCGCCGGTTCACGGATCGACTCCGTGACGATGCGATGATGAAGCGTTTCAATTCCGGAAGTCGGAGCTCTGACGGGCTTCTGTGGGGAAACCTTCCGTGGTCACACCGCTTCCGGCCTGATCGTTGCAAGGCTGCTGCGTGAGGCGCTGACGACTTCTTTCGGAGGGCCTGTCGCCCCTTGGCGGCGAGTGCTTGAAACCTTTCATGCATTGAGCCGGATGGGCCTGCCCGGTACCGATCGTTGAGCTGTCCGGCTGACACGGCTCAGGGCCGCGGGGGATGTGGACGAAAGGTCAGGTGTTCGCACTTCGCGGACCTGACAGGTCCGCGATCCGCTCCTCCACCCCAAGGGAGAACGCATGCGCCTGCGCGCCCGCTGGGCACCGGCCGCCCTGCTGCTGATCGCCCCTCTGATCGGCACCACCACGGCCGCCGCAGACACCGCCGAGACTCTCGTCCCGGTGCAGAAGTCGGCCCGGGCCGTGCCCGGTCAGTACATCGTCACCCTCGCTCCCGAGCAGAAGCCGGCCGCCATGGCCGAACAGCTCGGCGTCAGCGTCCTCTTCACCTACAGCAAGGTCCTGCACGGATTCGCGGCCTCGCTGACGTCCGCGCAGCTGGAGCAGGTGCGCGGCGCGGTGGGTGTCCAGGCCGTCGAGGAGAACAGCGAGGCCTCCGTCTCGCCGCCCGCCGCGAAGTCTGCGGCCGGGACGCGGGCCGTGGCCGGGAGCTGGGGGCAGGACCGCATCGACCAGCGGAACCTGCCCCTGGACGGCACCTACGACGTGGACGGAACGGGCGAGGGGGTGACGGCGTACATCCTCGACACCGGCATCGAGTCCGCGCACAGCGAGTTCGGCGGCCGGGTGGGCGCCGGCTACGACGCCATCGGTGACGGCCGTGACGGTGAGGACTGCAACGGCCACGGCACGCACGTTGCCGGGACGGTGGCCGGTGCGACCTACGGTGTCGCCCCCGCCGCCTCTCTCGTGCCGGTGCGGGTGCTCAACTGCGAGGGTTCCGGCACCTGGGCCGGGATCATCGCCGGCCTCGACTGGATCGCCCAGAACGCCGAGCAGCCGGCCGTGGTCAACGCCTCCCTCGGCGGACCCGCCTCGTCGGCCGTCGACGACGCGTTCGACGCGCTCGCGGCCGAGGGCACCCTGCCCGTCGTCGCGGCGGGAAACGAGGACCAGGACGCCTGCGACGTCTCCCCGGCGCGCGCCGACGGCGTGCTCGCGGTGGGTGCCAGTGACGACCAGGACCGCCAGGCGACGTTCAGCAACTGGGGCACCTGTGTGTGGCTCTACGCCCCCGGCGTGGACATCGTGTCCGCGAAGCTCGGCGGCGGCTCCACGAAGCTGAGCGGTACCTCCATGGCCAGTCCGCACGTCGCGGGCGCCGCCGCCCTCTACAAGGAGCAGCACCCCGACGCGTCCCCGCAGGACGTCGCCGACGCGCTCGCCACGGAGGCGACCCCGGACGTCCTGACGGGTCTGGGCTCCGGATCGCCCGACCGGCTCCTCCACACCGGCGGTCTCTGACCTCCGGGAGGCTCAGGAGCGGGGTCCGCGTCCTGCGGGCCCCGCTCTTCGCTGCCCCGGAGCAGCGCGTTCTCAGCGGCTTGCGTCAGTGCGCAAGAAATTACATGGACTGCGGCCGCCGTCCAGGGCGTCTCCGCCCGCGTGCACACGTCTCGAATGGCCCTCGTAGAAAGCTCGTTGTGTTGTCCCCCGTCATGCTCGGCGATGTTCCGGTTTCTGTCGGAACCGTGGACGCTCTCGCACTTGTCTGCAACTCTCTGACCGCAAAGCGCAAAACATGGCTTGGTGTGCGCAGGAAATGGCGCCACGGAGTCGTTCGGTCAGAGCCGCAGCCCTCGGCGCATCCTGCTCCGGGGCCGAAGATCGGGGACCTATGCGAGCCCAACGCTGGAGATGGCGGGTCCTGTCCGCCATGGTCACGACCAGTCTTCTGATGATCGGATGGCCGTCGCTCACCGCCGCGGCGGCCGCCGGCCCCAACATCGCCGCAGGCCGGACCACGGCGGCGAGCAGTGCGGGCAACGAGTACGTCGCCCGGAACGTGACGGACGGCAACCAGGCGACGTACTGGGAGGGGATGGGCGACACGCTGCCGCAGTGGGTGCAGACCGACCTCGGCTCGGCAGCCCGGGTCGACGAGGTCACGCTGAAGCTTCCCGCGGGCTGGGAGAGCAGACAGCAGACCCTCTCGCTCCAGGGCAGCGCCGACGGCACCAGCTTCTCGACGCTCAGGACCTCCGCCGCGTACACCTTCAGCCCCGGCGCCTCCAACGAGGTGAAGATCTCCTTCCCGGCCACGCAGACCCGCTTCGTGCGCGTGAACATCACGGCCAACACGGGCTGGCGGAACGCCCAGCTCTCCGAGCTGGAGGTCCGCGCCGCGGGGGAGTCGTCGGCGAACCTCGCCGCGGGCAGGACGCTCACCGCGAGCAGCCACACGGAGACCTACGTCGCCGCCAACGGCAACGACGGGAACAACGCCAGCTACTGGGAGAGCAGCAACAACGCGCTGCCGCAGTGGATCCAGGCGGACCTGGGCTCCTCGGTCCGGGTCGACCGCGTGGTGCTCCGGCTGCCCGACGGCTGGGAGCAGCGGACCCAGACGCTGAAGATCCAGGGCAGCGCCAACGGCTCGGACTTCACCGACCTCACCGCGTCCAGGGCGTACACCTTCGATGCGGCGGGTGGCCGGTCGGCGACGATCGCCTTCGACGCGACCACCACCCGTTACGTCCGCGTGCTGGTCACCGCCAACTCGGTCCAGCCCGCGGCCCAGTTCTCCGAGATCGAGGTCTACGGCCCGGCGACCGGTGACACGCAGGCGCCCACCGCGCCGTCCGGCCTGGCCTTCACGGAGCCGGTAGGCGGGCAGATCAAGCTGACCTGGAAGGCGTCGTCGGACGACACGGGCGTCACCGGTTACGACATCTACGCCGGCGACACGCTGCTGACCGCCGTGGCGGGGGACGTCACCACGTTCACGGACACCCGTCCGGCGAGCGAGACCGTGACCTACCACGTGCGGGCCCGGGACGCCGCGGGCAACCAGTCGGGCAACAGCAACACCGTGACCCGCACGGGCGACTCCGGTGACACGCAGGCACCCACCGCGCCGTCCGGCCTGGCCTTCACCGAGCCGTCCGGCGGGCAGATCAAGCTGACCTGGACGGCCTCGTCCGACAACAAGGGCGTCACCGGCTACGACGTGTACGCCGACAACGTGCTCCGCAAGAGCGTGGCCGGCGACGTCACCACCTGGACCGACACCCAGTCCGCGGCCACCACCGTCAGCTACGTGGTGCGGGCCAGGGACGCGGCGGGCAACATATCCGGGGCGAGCAACACCGTGACACGCAACGGATCGACGGGCGCCGCCTCCAACCTTGCCGTCTCCAAGCCGATCAGCGCCTCCTCCGTGGTCCACACGTTCGTCGCGGCCAACGCCAACGACAACTCCCTGACCACCTACTGGGAAGGGGCCGGCGGCAGCTACCCCAACACCCTGACCGTCGAGCTGGGTGCCGACGCGGACACCGAGAGCGTCGTCGTCAAGCTCGACCCCGACAGCGGCTGGGGCGCGCGCACCCAGAACATCCAGGTGCTCGGACGGGAGCAGGACGCCAGGTCGTTCACGAGCCTGGCCGCCGCCAAGGACTACGCCTTCAGTCCCGCGACGGGCAACACGGTGACGATCCCGGTCAGCGCGCGGGTGGCCGACGTCCAGCTGAAGTTCATGTCGAACTCCGGATCCGGCGCCGGTCAGGTCGCCGAGTTCCAGGTGCTGGGTGCTCCGGCCCCGAACCCCGACCTCCAGGTCACGGCGGTCGCCGCCTCACCCGCGGCGCCGGTGGAATCGGACGCCATCACCCTGTCGGCCACCGTCCGGAACTCCGGCGCCGTCGCCTCTCCCGTCGGCAAGCTCGACTTCGAGCTCGGCGGCTCCAAGGTGGCCACCGCCACGGTGGGCGCTCTCGCCGCGGGATCCTCCGCCCAGGTCACCGCGTCCGTCGGAGCCCGCGACGCGGGCAGCTACACGCTGGGCGCGGTCGTCGACCCGGGGAACGAGATCATCGAGCAGAACGAGACGGACAACCGCTTCACCGCCGGCTCCCCGCTGGTCGTGAAGCCGGTCTCCAGCTCGGACCTCGTGACGGGCGCGGTCTCGACCTCACCGTCGGCCCCGTCGAACGGCGACACGGTCACCTTCTCGGTCGCGATCAGGAACCAGGGTTCGGTGGCTTCCGCGAGCGGCAGCCACGGCATCACCCTGAGCCTGATCGACTCCAAGGGCGCCACGGTGAAGACCCTCACCGGTGCGCACGACGGAGCCATCGCCGCCGGTGCCACGACGGCACCCGTCCGCCTCGGCACCTGGGTGGCCGCCAACGGCTCGTACACGGTGAAGGTGGTGCTCGCCGACGACGCCAACGAGCTCCCGGTGAAGCGGGCGAACAACACCAGCACCGAGTCGCTGTTCGTCGGACGCGGCGCCAACATGCCGTACGACATGTACGAGGCCGAGGACGGCGTCGCAGGCGGTGGCGCGAAGGTCGTCGGACCCAACCGGACCGTGGGCGACGTCGCGGGCGAGGCGTCGGGCCGCAAGGCGGTCACCCTCGACAGCACCGGAAACTACGTGGAGTTCACCACCAGGGCGACCACCAACACCCTGGTCACCCGGTTCTCGATCCCTGACTCGGCGGGCGGCGGCGGCATCGAGTCGAAGCTGAACGTCTACGTGGACGGCACCTTCCTCAAGGCCATCGACCTCACCTCGAAGTACGCCTGGCTGTACGGGAACGAGACCGGACCGGGCAACGACCCGGGCTCGGGCGCGCCCCGGCACATCTACGACGAGGCCAACGTCATGCTGGGCAGGGACGTCCCGGCGGGCAGCAGGATCCGCCTGCAGAAGGACGCGGCGAACACCAGCACCTACGCGATCGACTTCGTCAGCCTGGAGCGGGTCTCCCAGGTGGCCAACCCGGACCCGGCCACCTACACCGTGCCCGCCGGCTTCACCCACCAGGACGTCCAGAACGCCCTGGACAAGGTCAGGATGGACACCACGGGGGTCCTCAAGGGCGTCTACCTGCCGGCCGGTGACTACTCCACCTCCAGCAAGTTCCAGGTCTACGGCAAGGCCGTGCAGGTCGTCGGTGCCGGGCCCTGGTTCACCAGGTTCCGAGCCCCGTCCACGCAGGACAACACCGACATCGGGTTCCGTGCGGAAGCAAGTGCGAAGGGCTCGTCGTTCTCGAACTTCGCGTACTTCGGCAACTACACGTCCCGTATCGACGGGCCGGGCAAGGTGTTCGACTTCTCGAACGTCTCCGACATCGTGATCGACAACATCTGGAACGAGCACATGGTGTGCCTCTACTGGGGTGCCAACACCGACAACGTCACGATCAAGAACTCCCGGATCCGGAACATGTTCGCCGACGGCATCAACATGACCAACGGCTCCACGGACAACCACGTGACCAACAACGAGGCACGGGCCACGGGCGACGACAGCTTCGCGCTGTTCTCGGCGATCGACTCCGGGGGTTCGGACATGAAGAACAACGTGTACGAGAACCTCACCTCCATCCTCACCTGGCGGGCCGCGGGTGTGGCCGTATACGGCGGATACGACAACACCTTCCGCAACATCCTCATAGCCGACACTTTGGTGTACGCCGGGATCACGGTCAGCTCGCTGGACTTCGGCTATCCGATGAACGGGTTCGGGACCGGCCCGACGGCGATCGAGAACGTGTCGGTCATCCGGTCCGGCGGTCATTTCTGGGGGACGCAGACCTTCCCCGGCATCTGGCTGTTCTCGGCCTCGAAGGTCTTCCAGGGCATCAGGATCTCGCACGTGGACATCGTCGACCCGACGTACAGCGGGATCATGTTCCAGACCAACTACGTCGGCGGACAGCCGCAGTTCCCGATCAAGGACACCGTGCTCACCGACATCTCGATCACGGGGGCGCGCAAGAGCGGCGACGCCTTCGACGCGAAGTCGGGCTTCGGCCTCTGGGCCAACGAGATGCCGGAGGCGGGGCAGGGACCTGCGGTCGGTGAGGTCACGTTCAACGGTCTGAAGCTCAGCGGCAACGCTCAGGACGTGAAGAACACCACCTCGAACTTCAAGATCAACATCAATCCGTAAGGGGATCCGAGCCGAATCGGCGGGGTGCTCCCCGGTCCCGGAAACGGGCCGGGGGGGGCACCCCGCTCCGCGTAACCGCTTGCAGCTGGACGTCCGTCTCTTGCGTGCGTGAGCCTAGCAACCCCTTCGGGCTTCCGTGTGCGGCCCGGGGTGGCCGTGGCGCCGCCGGGCCGCGCGCTGGGCCCTGGTCGCGCTGTAGGGGCCGCGCGCGGGTGCTCAGGGGAGGCATCTTGTCGGCCGTAAGGGATGCCTCCTCACATGCGGAGTGCTGTCAAACATTTACGAAAACTGCGCGAGATATTGCGCTCGCTTGTTGCCGGTGGTTGAGTGTGCCGCGCCCCGGCAGACAGTCGGCCGGGGGTCTTCCGTGCTCATGCCCGAAGGGGACCACCGATGAGAAGTGCTGGGTTTCGCCGTACCCGCCGAGCCTCCGCTGCCGCCGTCGTCACCGCGCTCGCCCTGACCGCCCTTGCCTCCTGCGGCACGAGCAGCAGCGGCGACGGGAACGACGACTCCGGCAGCGGATCGTCCGATCCGTCGGCGCCGCTCGACCCGAAGGCCAAGGTGACGCTGACGATCGACTGCATGCCGCCGGCTGCGAAGGCGGCGGAGCTGCGCGAGTGGAACGAGGACGTCAAGACGTTCAACAAGAAGTACCCGAACGTCAGGATCGACGGGAAGTCGACGCCCGGCCAGTGTCTGGAGCCGCCGCGCTTCACGGCCATGCTCAAGGGCAAGTCGCAGCCGGACGTGTTCTACGCGTACTTCACCGACCTCCAGCAGGTGCTGGACAACGACGGTGCCGTGGACATCTCCGCCTACGTCAACGACACCTCCGTCCCGGCGCTCAAGGACATCCAGCCCCAGGTGCTCGACGTGGCCCGCAAGGACGGCAAGCTCTACGCGCTGCCGACCAGCAACTACACCATGGGCCTCATGATCAACCGGAAGCTGTTCACACAGGCCGGTCTGGACCCGGACAAGCCGCCGGTGACGTGGGAGGAGGTCCGCGCCGCGAGCAAGAAGATCGCGGGACTCGGCAAGGGCGTCGCGGGCTTCGGCGAGTACAGCGCCGGCAACAACGGCGGCTGGCACTTCACCGCCACGCAGTACGGTCTGGGCGGGGACGTCGTGGACGCTAGCGGCAAGAAGGCCGCGTTCAACGACGACAAGGGCAAGCAGGTCCTCCAGCAGCTGCACGACATGCGCTGGAAGGACGACAGCATGGGACAGACCCAGCTGCTGAAGTGGGGGGACCTGCAGAAGCAGATAGCCACCGACAAGCTCGGCATGTTCCTCGCCGCACCCGACGACATCACGTACATGGTGCAGCAGCTGGGCGCGAAGTACGAGAACTTCGGCATGGGCCCGATCCCCGGTGCCGGAGGCACGCTCTTCGGCGGCAACAACTACATGATCAAGAAGGGCAGCTCGCCCGACAAGATCAAGGCCGCCGTCGCCTGGCTGAACTTCCAGAACCTCACCCCGGAGAAGGGGCAGTTCGACTGGGGCCGCAGGAAGGCCGACAACCTCCCCGTCGGGCTTCCGCAGCCCAACTTCTTCACCGGCGAGAGCAAGACCGCGGACGACGCCGAGCGGGTGGCCAACGCCACCATGCCCGTCGAGAACTTCAAGGCCTTCATGGACAACCCCGTCCAGGGCAAGGCCGAGCCGCCGAAGGCCCAGGAGATCTACAAGATCCTCGACAACGCGATGTCCGCCGTCCTCACCAACAAGGACGCCGACATCGACAAGCTGCTCGACACCGCCGAGCAGCAGGTCAACCAGGTCCTGGCCAACCAGTAACGGACGCGCGGAGGCCGGGCCGGGCGGGCCCGGCCCCGCATCCCGTCCCTCTCTGCGAGCGACTGCACCGGCACCGAGGAGAAACCATGTCGGCCCCCACCCTGTCCACCGGGAAGGCGAGCGCACCGCCCCCCGGGCACCACCCACGGCCCACCGGGCCCGCCTCCGCCCGCGAGGAGTTCGTGCGCGCCCTGCGCCGCAACGTCACGGCGCACGGCTTCCTGATCGGAGCCGTCCTCTGCTTCTCCTTCTTCTCCTGGTATCCCATGGTCAGGGAATTCGTCCTGGCGTTCCAGAAGACCGAGAACGGCGAGACGACCTGGGCCGGCTGGTCCAATCTGAGCTACGTCTTCAACGACCCCGCCTTCTGGCAGGCATGGCGCAACACCGCGCTGTTCACCGTCCTGGCACTCCTGCTGGGCTTCGCGGTCCCGTTCGTCGTCGCCGTCGTGCTCAACGAGTTCCGCCACGCACAGGGATACCTCCGCCTGCTGGTCTACCTGCCCGTCATGCTGCCGCCGGTCGCCTCGGTCCTGCTCTTCAAGTACTTCTACGACCCCGGCTACGGACTCTTCAACCGCATCCTGGAATTCCTGCATCTGCCCGCCCAGCAGTGGCTCCAGGACCCCGGTACCTCCATGCTCTCCGTCGTCATCGCCTCCACCTGGATGAACATGGGAGGGGCCACACTGATCTACCTCGCCGCCCTCCAGGGCATCCCCGGGGAGCTGTACGAGGCGGCCGAACTCGACGGCGCCGGGCTGCTCCGCAAGATCTGGCACGTCACCATCCCGCAGACCCGGCTCATCCTGTCGCTGCTGCTGCTCATGCAGATCATCGCGACGATGCAGGTCTTCACCGAACCGTTCCTGCTCACCAACGGCGCGGGACCCGAGGGCTCCACCACGACCGTCGTCTACCTCATCTACCAGTACGCCTTCAACTTCAACAACTACGGCGGAGCGGCGGCACTCGGCCTCCTCCTGCTGGTCGTCCTCGCGGGCTTCTCCGCGGTGTACGTACGCCTCAGCCGCAGCAGCGAAGACTAGGACGGGAGAACGAACGATGGCATCGAACACGCTTGTCTCCCGGCGGGGAGCCGGCAGCGGACGCAGGACCCGCCGCCGGGACGCGGACCAGGCCCGCCCGAGGACCCTGATCTCACCGGCCCAGCTCGGCCGGCCCCGGGGGAAGCTGGTCTACTGGATCGTCTTCGCCCTGGTGGCAGCCGGCTTCACCCTGGTGTTCCTGGGCCCCCTGTACTGGATGGTCACCGGCGGCCTCAAGACCACCCAGGAAGTGGTGCAGAGCCCGCCCACCGCCTTCCCCTCCTCGATCCACACGGAGAACTACTCCCAGGCGTGGACCGTGATGGACCTGGCCCAACTGCTCCTCAACACCCTCTACTACGCGTTCGGGGCACTCGCCTTCCAGCTCGTCCTGGACGTGGCCGCCGCCTACTCGCTGTCCAAGCTGCGACCGGTCCTCGGCAAGGCCATCCTCGGCATGATGCTCGCCACCCTGATGATCCCGGCGACCGTCCTGGTCGTGCCGCAGTACCTCACGGTCCTCGACGTACCGATCTTCGAGCGCAACCTGCTCAACTCGCCCTGGGCGATCTGGCTGCCGTCGGTCACCAACGCCTTCAACATCTTCCTGCTGAAGCGGTTCTTCGACTCCATACCCGGCGAACTCCTCGACGCCGCGGCCATCGACGGTGCCTCACCCCTGCGCACCCTGCGCTCCATCGTCCTGCCGATCTCCCGGCCGATCCTCGGCGTCGTCTCCATCTTCGCGATCGTCGGGGTCTGGAAGGACTTCCTCTGGCCCATGCTCACCCTGCCGGACCCGGGTAAGCAGACCCTCAACGTCGGCATCTACTCGCTGTCCAACGGGGTCCCGCAGAACGTCCTCATCGCCGCCCTCACCATCGCGTCCGTCCCGACGCTGCTGATCTTCCTGCTCTTCCAGCGCAACATCATGAGCGGTCTCACCGCCGGCGGCCTGAAGGGCTGACACCACCCCGCACCACTCGCCTCCCACCAGCACTCCGCCGCCGGCCCACCCATCGCATGCCCCGCGTCCGGGCCGGGGGCGGAGTACCACCTGCCCGAAAGGAACGCCACGTGGCAGCCATCCGTCCGACCGAGGCCACCACCGCACCCTGGTGGCGCGACGCCGCCATCTACCAGATCTACGTACGCAGCTTCGCCGACGGCGACGGGGACGGCACCGGCGATCTCGCGGGAGTGCGGGCCAGACTGCCCTACCTCGTCGAACTGGGCGTCGACGCGCTGTGGTTCACCCCCTGGTACCTCTCCCCGCTGGCCGACGGCGGCTACGACGTGGCCGACTACCGGGTCATCGATCCCGCCTTCGGCCACCTCGCCGAGGCGGAGAAGCTCATCGCCGAAGCCCGTGAGCTCGGCATCCGCACCATCATCGACATCGTCCCCAACCACGTCTCCGACCGGCACAGCTGGTTCCGGGCAGCGCTGGCCGCCGCTCCCGGCAGCCCCGAGCGCGAGCTCTTCCACTTCCGCGAGGGACGCGGCGACCACGGGGAGATCCCGCCCAACGACTGGGTCTCGGAATTCGGCGGCACCCCCTGGACCAGGATCGACGACGGGCAGTGGTACCTGCACCTGTTCGCCCAGGGCCAGCCCGACCTCAACTGGGCGCACCCGGCGGTCCGCCAGGAACACGAGGACGTCCTGCGCTTCTGGTTCGAACGGGGCGTCGCCGGCGTGCGGATCGATTCGGCGGCCCTGCTCGCCAAGGACCCCGCCCTGCCCGACTTCGTCAAGGGCACCGACCCCCACCCGTACGTCGACCGCGACGAACTGCACGACATCTACCGCTCGTGGCGCGCCATCGCCGACCGGTACGACGGCATTTTCGTCGGCGAGGTCTGGCTCCCCGACTCCGAGCGCTTCGCCCGCTACCTGCGGCCCGACGAACTCCACACCGCCTTCAACTTCAACTTCCTGGCCTGCCCCTGGGACGCCGGGCTGCTGCGCTCCGCGATCGACGACACGCTCGCCGAGCACGCCCCCGTGGGAGCCCCCGCCACCTGGGTGCTGTGCAACCACGACGTCACCCGCACGGTCACCCGCTACGGACGTGAGGAGACCGGCTTCGACTTCGCCGCCAAGGTCTTCGGCACACCCACCGACCTGGCGCTCGGCACGCGCAGGGCGCGGGCGGCGGCCCTGCTCTCCCTGGCGCTGCCCGGCGCCGTCTACCTCTACCAGGGCGAGGAGCTGGGGCTGCCGGAGGCCGACATCCCCCGCGACCGCATCGAGGACCCGATGCACCTGCGCTCCGGCGGCGTCGACCCGGGGAGGGACGGCTGCCGGGTCCCCCTGCCCTGGTCCGCCGCGGAGCCGTACGCCGGCTTCGGGTCCACCGTCGAACCCTGGCTCCCGCAGCCGGCGTCCTGGGCCTCGTACGCGGCCGACGAGCAGGACACCGACCCCGGCTCCATGCTGACCCTCTACCGGGAGGCGCTGCGGCTGCGCCGCGCCGAGCCGGGCTTCGCCGCCGCGCCCGGCGAGACCTCGGACGGAAGGCTGAACTGGCTTCCGTCGGCCCCGGGCGTCCTCGCGTTCACGCGCACCCACGGCCTGATCTGTGTCGTCAACCTCTCGGGGAGCCCGGCCCCGCTCCCCGAGCACGACGAGATCCTGCTGACCAGTGCCCCGCTCGACGGCTCGGGCCTGCTGCCCGACGACACCGCGGTCTGGCTGCGCCTGACGCGATAGCGGAGGGACCCGGGCTGCGGCACAGTGGTCGTATGGACGACCTCAACGCTCTCGCCGACGAGCACCTGGCCGCGGCCCGGGCCAACGCGCACGGGCGCAGCGCGCATCTGCTGCTGCGCCAGGAGCCACTGCGGCAGACGGTGATCGCACTGACCGGGGGATCCGCCCTCGACGAGCACAACGCACCGCCCGCCGCGTCGCTCCAGGTGCTGCGCGGTACGGTCCGGCTCACCGCAGGCTCCGGGGACGTGGACCTCACGGCGGGCGGACTGCACGCCATTCCCCAGGAGCGGCACGGGCTCCTCGCCCTGGAGGACGCGGTGGTGCTGCTCACCGCCGTGAACGACTGAGCCGACCTGGAGTACACCCGCGGGATCGAGGCATGAGAGAAAGGGAGACAACGGGGACGCCGGGCACACCGGTGACGGCGTCCTGCGCGTCACCTTTTCCTACGTCCCCCGGAGTACCCGCGTGCCCAGCAGGACCGACGAACCCGTCGCGGAACGAACCGCGCCCCCGGCCGGGGACACACCGCGCAGGCGCTGGCGCACCGCTCTGCGCCGCACCCCCGTATCACTCTGGAACGACGACGTCTCCGACTGGGCCGCGGCCCTGACCTACTACGCCATCCTCGCGCTGCTCCCGGCGCTGCTCGTCACCGTGTCCGTCATCGGGCTGGCCAACCCCGGCGCCACGAACGCCCTGATCGCCGACATCACGGCCTTCGCGCCGGCCGAGTCCGGTGCGGCCCTGCGCCGGCCCCTGGAAGCGGCCACCCACGAACGCAGTGCCGTCTGGCTCCTCGTGGTCACGGGCAGCGTGAGCGCCGTGTGGTCCGCGTCGAGCTATCTGGCCGTCTTCCGCAGGGCGATGCACGCCATGCACCGGGTGAAGGACACCAGGCCCCCGCTGCGCCAGGCGCACATCATCGTGGCCTCGGCCGTCGGACTGCTCGTCCTGCTGATGGCGAGCGCCTTCGCCCTCGTGCTCACCGGTCCCCTCGCGCGCTGGCTCGGCCGCCTGCTGGGGCTCGCACAGGCCGGCGAGACGCTGTGGGCCGGCCTCAAGTGGCCCGTGCTGCTGTGCCTGGTCGCCTGTCTCATCGTGGGCCTCTTCAGCACCGGCCCGCGGTCCGCGCGCGGGCTGCGGCAGGGGCTGCCGGGCGGGGTCCTCGCCGCGTTCCTCTGGCTGGTGGCCTCGGCGGGATTCGCGCTCTACGCGACCCACATCGGGAGCTACAGCCGTCTCTACGGCTCCCTGGCCGGCCTGGTCGTCTTCCTCATCTGGATCTGGTTCACCAATCTGGCGCTCCTGACCGGCGCCCAGTTCAACGTCGAGCTGGCCCGCTCCCACGACGATTCCCGGAAGGCGGCGCCCTGAGAGGCCGCAGGGCCCTTGTGGGAGCGCTCCCACAAGGGTGAGGATGGCCCGATGAACCGGACCGCGTACGTACGCCCCTACCGACCCGCCGACCAGGAGGCCCTCGCGGAGATCTGCGTCCGCACGGCCGACAACGGCGGCGACAGCACGCATCTGTACCCCGACCCCGGACTGATGCCCGCCCTGTTCGCCGAGCCCTACGCCCACCTCGGACCGGAGCTGACCTTCGTCCTGGACGACGGCTCCGGACGCGCGGTCGGCTACGTCCTGGGGACCTCGGACACGAAGGCGTTCGTGGCCGACTTCCGCGAGATCTGGCTGCCCCGCGTGACGGACCGCTTTCCCGAGCCCGAGGGGGAACCGGAGACGCTCACCGAGGCGATGACGGCTCTTCTGTACCGTCCCGAGCGCATGGTCCTCCCGGAGCTGGAGGACCACCCCGCGCACCTGCACATCGACCTGCTGCCGCCGTGGCAGCGAAAGGGGCACGGCAGGGAGCTGATGGGCGCCTTCCTGGACGCCCTGCACCGGAAGGGCGTCCAGGCAGTCCATCTGTCGATGCTGACGGCGAACACCCTGGCCAGGGCCTTCTACGACCGGCTCGGATTCCATGTGATCGACGTGCCCGATCCCGGGCCGCTCACCTATCTGGGGCGCTCCACCGGGGGTGTGGAACCGGTGAGCTGGGCAGGTAGTGGATGGCGAGCCGGGGAGAGCGCCCAGGCCGCCGGTTCGGAGGGGTGAGCGGCATGACCGAGCAGAGCGCGTGGAGCTTCGCGGACGACCGGGGCCGGCTGGCGGTCGCCGACCGCAGGCCGTCCAGGGTGCTCGCGTACGCCCAGGCGGGAGCGACGCTGTGGGACTACGGGATACGCCCGGAGGGAATCTTCGGCTCGGGCCACGACGGGGCGGAGCCCGACCGGGCGAAGACGGGCACGCTCCCGCTGGACTCGGTGGACTACCGGGGCGCGGGCGACGACCTGGACGTGGACACCCTGTTACGCGGCAGGCCCGACCTCGTCGTCGCCGTCAGCTACGGCCACGGCCAGCTCTACGGACTGGACCCGGACACCGCCAAGCACCTGGAGGAGAGCGTCCCGGTCGTCGTGATCGACGTGGGCCAGGTGCGCACCCTCGACCGGGTCGCCGAGCGGTTCGCCGAGCTGGCCCGTTCGCTCGGGGGCGCACCGGTCGCGGACGCCGCGGACGAGCTGCACGCCGCCCGTGAACGGCTCCGCGCGGCCGTCCGCACGGCACCCGGCAGCCCCAGGGTGCTGGCCCTGTCTCCCGCCGGCCAGGAGAAGGCGTACGCCGCCCGCCCCCAGATGTGGCCCGAGCTGCGGGTCCTGGCCGAGCTGGGTGTCGCCCTGGTGTCCCCGCCCGACGGAGCGGGCGTCAACTGGGCCACCGTCGACTGGGAGGCCGCGGCGGCCCTGGAGCCCGACGTAGTCCTGGCGGACATCCGGTCCAACGCCGTCCCGCTCGACGAGGTGGCGGCACCGGCCTGGGAGCCGGCCCGGCGTCACGCGCGGACCGTGCCGTGGAATCCGGAGCCCCTGTGCAGTCCGCAGGCCCACGCGCGCTTCCTCGTCCTCGTGGCCGACGCCTTGGAGGAGGCGGGCGGCTGAGCACCGCGCACGGCGGGCACGGCGGAGGTGTCCTGCTCCGTACGGACGCCCCCGGATCGCGCGGGCCGCCGCCCTTGGCGAGGCTGGCCCGGAGCCGGGACGCGAGATCCCCCGTACTTCCAGGAGCACAGATGCAACAGGACAAGCACCCGTCGTACCGTCCCGTGGTCTTCCGTGACCGTTCCGCCGGGTACGCCTTCCTGACCCGGTCCACCGCGTCGAGCGAGCAGACGATCGACTGGGACGACGGCAACAGCTACCCGGTCATCGACGTGGAGATCTCCGCCGAGAGTCACCCGTTCTTCACCGGCAAGGCGCGGGTCGTCGACACCGAGGGCCAGGTCGCGAAGTTCGAGCGGCGGTACGGGGACGAAGGGGGCAAGGGCGCCTCCTGAGCCCCCGGGTCCCCCGGGGGACCGTTCCCGGGGCACAATCGCCGGGCAGTGTGTCCCGTGACAGACGTGCTCCGCGCGGGCACCCCCGCCCGATCCCTCCAGGAGACCCGCCCCCATGCCCGACAGCCCCGCCCTGCTGGTCATCGGCGAATGCGTCGCCGACATCGTCCGGCGGCCGGGCGTCCCGGACCGGACGCATCCCGGCGGCAGCCCCGCGAACGTCGCGTACGGGCTGGCCAGGCTGGGCCGGCGGACCACCTTGATCACCGAGCTGGGCCCGGACCCCGACGGGCGGCTGATCGGGGAACACCTGGCGTCCGCCGGTGTGCGGGTCCTGACGGACGGGTCCGGAGCGCCCACTCCCACCGCCACGGTCGGACTCGACGACGAGGGCCGGGCCACGTACGGCTTCGAGATCACCTGGACGCTCGGCCCGGTGGAGCGTGGTGGGGAGCCGCCCCGCCACGTCCACACCGGGTCCGTCGCCACCACTCTGGAGCCCGGCGCGGGCACCGTGCTGGATCTCGTCCGGTCACTCCGGGAGCGGGCGACCGTCAGCTACGACCCCAACGTGCGCCCCGCACTGATGGGTGACCACGCCCGCGCGGTGCGGCAGGCCGAACGCTTCGTCGCGCTGAGCGACGTCGTCAAGGCCAGCGACGAGGACCTGCGGTGGCTGTATCCGCAGGAGGCACCGCAGGCGGCTGCCGAGCGGTGGCTGCGTTCCGGGCCGGCGGTCGTCCTGCTGACCGAGGGTGCCGCCGGTGCGACGGCGTTCCTGCCGGGCTCGGCGGTGAGCACCGGCGCGCCGCCCGTCCGGATCGCGGACACGGTGGGAGCGGGCGACGCCTTCATGTCCGGTGCCCTGCACGCGCTGGCTTCGTACGGACTGCTCGGAGCGGAGGGCCGCGCGGGGCTGCGCTCCCTGGACACCACCGTCCTCGGCGACGTGCTGCGCCATGCCGTCGCCTCGGCCGCCGTGACCGTCGCGCGTGCGGGCGCCCTGCCTCCCGACCGGGAGGAGCTGGACGCCGCCCTGGCGGGTGGGTCCGTCCCCGAGCGGTAGTCGCGTGCAGGGTGTCCTCGCCCGTACCCCGGTCGTTTATTTCGTTATGACCGTGACCCTTACCGACACCGCCCCACCGTCCACGACCGACCAGCTGACCGGTGTCCTCCTCGGCCCGGAGTACCGCCGCGAACACGGCTTCTGGCAGCGGCTGATCAGTACAGAACCGTTCCGCCGCCCCGCCGGCGGAACGCCGGAGGAGCGGCTGGAGCTCGCCTACGAACGGCTGCGGATCCTCAACCGGGCCCTCGACAGCGGAGCACGGCTCGCCGCCGACCCACGGGCGCTGGCCGCCCTGCACGCCTGGCTCGGCCCGGTGGACCCCGCACTGACCACCGTGGCGGGCATCCACTACAACCTCTTCCTCGGCAGCCTCCTCGATCACGACGGCGTCGGCAGCCGCGACCTGTCGGACTACCTGACGATGCGGCGCATCGGCACCTTCCTCTGCACGGAGGTGGCGCACGGCAACAACGCGACGGCCATGGAGACCACCGCGACGTACGACCGTGAACGGGACGGCTTCGTCCTGCACACACCGAACGCGGGCGCGCAGAAGTTCATGCCCAACACCAGCCCCGCGGGCGGAGCCAAGACCGGACTGGTCGCGGCGCGGCTGGCGGCCGACGGCGCGGACCACGGGGTGCGCCTCTTCCTGGTGCCGCTCACCGACGGTGAACAGGCGCTCCCGGGGGTCCGGGTGCGTCGGCTGCCCGCCCGCATGGGCAGCCCGGTGGACCACTGCCTGACCTCGTTCGACCGGCTGTTCGTGGCGCGGGACGCCCTGCTGGGATCCGGTGAGGAGGGAGAGGCCGAGGGGGAGTTCAGGACGGAACCGGGGGACCGGCGCCGGCGTTTCCTGACCTCGATCGGGCGGGTCACCCCCGGCCGGATCGCCATGAGCGCCTGCGCGGCCGGATCGGCCCGCGCGACCCTCGCGGTGGCCGTGCGCTACGGCGGCCACCGGCTGATCTCCGGCAGCCGCGGCGCGCCGCCCGTGCCGGTCAACGCCCACCGGACCCACCACGGGCCGCTCGCCTCGGCCATGGCCACCGTCTTCGCCATGACCCTGCTGTACCGCAGGGCGCAGGAGCGGTGGGAATCGTGTACGGACGACGAGAGCCGGGCCGAAGCGGGGACCCTCGTCGATGTCGCCAAGGCGTGGATCACCTGGCGGGCCCGCGACGTCATCGTGGAGAGCCGTGAACGCTGCGGCGCCCAGGCACTGCTCGAGAACAACGGCATGACCGAACTCGTCACGGGAGTGGAAGGGGCCATCACCGCGGAGGGCGACAACATCGCCCTCTACACCAAGGCGGCCGCCGACATGATCTTCGCCGCGGAGCCCGGCGGAGCGGACACCCCGGCCCCGCACACCGGTGACCTGACAGACCCGCGCTTCCTCGGGGCGCTCCTCGCCTCGGTCCAGGGCATCTGGTTCGCCCGGGCCAGGGAACGCGTGCTGCTGGCGTCCGAGGCCGACGCCCTCGGACGCTGGAACGCGGCCTCGGGCCACGCGCTGCGCGGGGTCGAGGCCTATGCGTACCGGGAGGCCGCCGCGGCCTACGCCGAGGAACGCGCCGCACTGCCCGAAGGAGCCGCGAAGGACCGGCTGAGCGAGCTCGAGCGCCTGTTCGCCGTCGAGTGGGTGGCCCGCAACAGCGGTGATCTGCTGGCCGCCGGTCTCCTGAGCGGCGATCAGGTCGAGGCCCTGGCGCGGTACGCCGAGGAACTGATCACCGCCGTCGCCGCGCACGCACCGCAGCTGGCCGACTCCTTCGCCCTGCCCGAGGCGCTGCTGGCCGACTGGCCGATCGCCGGCCCCGGCTACGCCGACGCGTACGACGACCCCGAGGGCCCGTGGAACACCGGCGCGGCGGACGCCCGGTGAGCGCCCCGCGTACGGAACAGGCGATGGGACGCCGGCTCGGCGAGCGCCTGGAGATCCTGGGACTGCGTGCCGTCCTGCTGGCCTACTGGGGCACGACGTCCGTGCTCGCCCGCTGTGGCGGGAAGCCGCAGAGCGACGGCGGCGAATCGGTTCACCCCAAGCGCTGACCCGCCCGACGGCCGTCACCGGTACGGAAGGGAGCGGTCCGCGCCCGCCGACCGGCGACGGCCCAGGAGGCCGGCGACACGCCGCGTGATAGCTTGCAGGCGCCAGTCACACTCCACGTGGAGTCAGGGAATCCGGTGCGAATCCGGAGCTGACGCGCAGCGGTGAGGGGGACGGGCGGGGCCACAGCCACTGGGACACCCTCGGGTGCACCGGGAAGGCGCTCCGTCCGGACGAACCCGAGTCCGAAGACCTGCTGGCACCCGCTTCCGGACCGGGAGCGGAACACTGTAGCGGGCTCCGCGCTTGAGCCCAGAGACGCCGAGGGACTCGTGCCGCCCATAGCCAGCACCGTACGCCGAACCGCCCTGCTCATCACGGGACTTGTCCTCCTGACCGCCTGCGGCGGGGGCGGTAGCACGTCCGACGGCCCGGCGCGTGAGAGCTCCGCCGACGGCTTCCCAGTGACCCTGGAGAACTGTGGTCGCACGGTGACCGTCGACGCGGCCCCGCAGCACGCCGTCTCCCTCAACCAGGGGTCGACGGAGATCCTGCTCTCCCTGGGCCTCGCCGACCGGCTCGCCGGTACCGCGACCTGGACGGACCCGGTGATGAAGGGACTGGAGAAGGACGAAGCCGCGGTGCCCCGCATCGCGGAGAACCAGCCCTCCTCCGAGAAGGTCCTCGCGGAGGAACCCGACTTCGTCAGCGCGTCCTTCGAATCCACCCTCGGCAAGGGCGGTGTGGCGTCCCGCGACCAGTTCGAGAAGCTGGGCGTACCGACGTACCTCTCACCCACCGACTGCGCGGGCAAGGACAACGCGGGCAGCAGCGACGGCTCGCGCACCGCGCCACTGACCATGGACGGCGTCTACGGCGAAGTGCGTGACCTGGCCAAGGTGTTCGGCGTCCCGGAGCGGGGCGAGAAGCTGATCAGCAGTCTCCGGGAACGGATCGACGAGGCGACCGCCGAGGTCGACGCCTCCGACGCCACCCTGCTCTACTGGTTCGCCAACGCCGAGGCCCCCTACCTGGCGGGCTGCTGCGGCGCTCCCGGCATCATCACCGAGGAGCTCGGCGCGAAGAACGTCTTCGACGACACGCACGAGGAATGGCCCCAGATCAACTGGGAGACCGTCGCCGACCGCGACCCCGACGTCCTGGTGATCGGTGACCTGACCCGCAAGTCGCAGACGGCCGAGAGCGCGAAGAAGAAGATCGAGTTCCTGGAGTCCAACCCCGCCACGAAGAACCTGGACGCCGTCCGCCACAAGCGGTACGTCCTGCTCAGCGGCCAGGCCATGAACCCGACCATCCGGACCGTGGAAGGTGTCGAGCGCGTCGCGGCGGGGCTGCGCTCGTTCGGGCTCGCGGGGTGACGAGGACCGAACCCGCCGCGGACCCGGAGACGGGGGTGACGAGGACCGGACCCGCCCCGGACGCGCAGGTGCACTCGCCTCCTCCGGCGGGGACCGTCTCCGGAGCACGGATCCTGCGCGACGGTCTCCTGTGGAGCGCCGGGATCGCCCTGCTGCTCCTGTCCGTCGCGGTGGCCGTCACGATTGGCCCCGCCCGGATCTCCGTCCCGGACGTCTGGTCCGTCGTGGCCTCGCACCTCGGCCTGGGCGAAGGACGGCTGACGCCGATCCGGGACGGCATCATCTGGAACCTGCGCATGCCCCGCACCCTGCTCGCCGCGGTGTGCGGGGCCGGACTCGCGGTGTGCGGCACCGTGATGCAGTCGCTGCTGCGTAACCCGCTCGCCGACCCCTTCGTCCTCGGCGTCTCCTCGGGCGCGTCCACCGGGGCGGTCGTGGTCGTCGTCCTGGGCGTCGGCGGGGGAGCGGTGTCGATCTCCGGCGGTGCCTTCGTCGGGGCCCTGTGCTCGTTCGCCCTCGTGCTGCTGCTCAGCCACACACTGGGCGGGTCCACGGACCGCGTCGTGCTCTCCGGGGTCGCGGCCATGCAGCTTTTTTCCGCGCTCACCTCGTTCGTCGTGATGACCGCCGCCGACGCCGAACAGACCCGGGGCGTGCTCTTCTGGCTCCTCGGCTCGCTGAGCGGCGTCGGATGGGGCGACGTGTGGACGTGCTCCGCCGTGCTGGCCGTGACCCTGCTGATCTGCCTCGGCCACGCCCGTACCCTCGACGCGTTCGCCTTCGGCCAGGACGCCGCGGCCGCCCTCGGCGTGCACGTGGCCCGCACCAGGATCGTGCTGCTCTGCGCGACGGCGCTGCTGACCGCCGCCCTCGTCAGCTCGGCGGGCGCGATCGGGTTCGTCGGTCTCGTCCTGCCGCACGCCGCCCGGGCGCTGACCGGCTCGGGACACCGGAGACTGCTGCCGGTGACCGCGCTCGCCGGCGCGGTGTTCCTGGTCTGGGTCGACACCCTGGCCAGGACCGTCCTCGACCCCCAGGAGGTCCCGGTCGGGGTGGTCACCTCCCTCATCGGTGTGCCCGTGTTCGTCCTGATCCTCCACCGCACCCGGAGAAGCGCATGACCCCCGACAAGCGCGGGACAGGCACCCCGGGCGACGGCCTGCGGGCCGAACGGATCACCCGGGAGGCCGGCGGGCGGATCGTCCTCGACGGGGTGAGCATCGCGCCGCCGTCCGGCGCCACGGTCGGCCTCCTGGGACCGAACGGCTCCGGCAAGACCACCCTGCTGCGGGTGATGGCCGGCGTCCTCACCCCCGGGTCGGGAGTCGTGACCCTCGACGGGCGCACGCTCGCCGAGACCGGACGGCGGGCCGTGGCCCGACGTGTGGCCGTCGTCGACCAGCACGCGGACACCCTGGTCGACCTGAGCGTCCTGGACGTCGTACGGCTCGGCCGCATCCCGCACCGGCGCGCCTGGTCCGCGTCCGGCCCCGAGGACGAGGCCGCCGTGCACGAGGCCTTGGCGCGCACCGGACTCGCCGGCCGCGCCACGCAGTCCTGGCACACCCTGTCCGGGGGTGAGCGCCAGCGGGTCCAGATCGCCCGGGCCCTCGCCCAGCAGCCGCGGGAACTCCTGCTGGACGAACCCACCAACCATCTGGACATCCAGCACCAGCTGGAGCTGCTGTCCCTGGTCGCCGCGCTGCCCGTGACCGCGGTGGTCGCGCTGCACGACCTCAACCTGGCCGCGATGTTCTGCGACCGGGTCACCGTCATGAAGGACGGCCGGGTGGTGGCCGGCGGGACTCCCTCGGAGGTGATCACCGAGGAACTCATCGCCGACGTCTACCGGGTGCGTGCGGTGGTCACACCCGAGGGCCCGGACGGCCGCCCTTCGGTGCGCTTCCTGCCGGGGAGAGCCGTACCCGCACGCCTCGGTCACGACGAGAGGGCGGGCCCGTGAACCACCCGGGTCCGCCCCTCGCTGGTGTCGCGCGGCCTTTCGCCGCTGTGTGAGGGGTCAGGTCAGCGACGACGTCCCTGGCCGTACTCGCCGCCCATGTCCTTGTCGCTGCCCATGTCCTTGCCGTCCGCGTAGTCGATCTTCTCCTTGCGGAGCTCCGCGGACACTTCCTTCTGCTCGGTGACCTTGCTGGTCTCGAGACGGACCCGTTCCACGGGGACCGCCTCCTTGCGGACGGTGGCTCGTTCGGCGTGCAGGGTGACTTCGACGTCCTGTTCGCCGAGTTCGCTCCGCCCCTTCACGGCTCCCTTCTCACCAGGCTGCAGAGGCTCGCGCACCACGCGTACCTCCTCGTGCGACACCGGCACGGTCCGTGTGACGTTCTCCGTCACGACGTACTTGTGCAGGCGTGCCTTCCCGCTCTCGTACTCCTCCGTACCGACCTGGAGCTGCTCCTCGGACCGGACCATCTCCTCCCGGCCGGTGCCGGCGGCGGACCGCTCGGCTCCGGCACCCGCGAGCGGGCGCGACGTGGAGGAGGTCTCCGTGTCCCGGTGCCTGCCCATGCCGGCACCGGTGGTGCCCATGCCGGCGGTGGTGGTACCGGTGTCCTTCGCGCGTCCGGTGCGGGCGGTGCCTGCCGCACCGGCCGCCCCTGCCGCACCCGCGGCACCCATGGCTCCCGTTCCGGTCCCGGACGTCGTGCGAGCGTCACCGCCCGCACCGGCCGTGCCCTTCCTGGTCATGCCGTAGTGCCGGTAGAGCTCCTGTTCCTCCGATACGGAGAGGTGCGCGTCGGCGTCCACCCGGGGAGCTTCCTTGACGCGCTCCTTCGGATGCGAGACGTGCAGGTCGGAACCCACCCGGCGGGCTCCCGCAAGCGGCACGAAGCTCTCCTTCATGCCGAACATGCCGGTCTTCACCGTGATCCAGTCGGGCTTGCCGGTGTCGTCGTCGACGTACACCCGCCCCACGGTGCCGACCTTCTCCCCATCGCTGTCGTAGACGGTCAGACCGTCGAGTTCTCCGGAATCCGTGAAACCGTCAGCGGCTCCCATGGCCGATTCCTCCTCGCCCGGGCGCGTCCTGCGGTCGGGTCCAGCAGGGAAGGCGCGTCCGGCTTCCATCGCGCCTCACCCGGTTGGACGCTGCAACTTCCCGGCCTGGACGCCGAGCGGCCAGGACCACCGGGGAGGGGCGGTGGCCCCGTTCCACGGGGATATCGGACCGCCACATGCATTACGCCATTCGGGTGAGCGGCCTCCTGGGTGCGCCGGAGGTGCGGCTCCGGCCCGGCCGTATGATCGACGCGCCTGCGCCGATCGTCGGCGGGCCCGGCAGGGGGAGCGTCATGGGATCCGTGGGCACCCGCCTGCCCTCGCAGCGCGGAGAGCTTCTGGCCAGGCAGGAGGACGGCCTCGGACTGCACCACCTCGTGTGGCGGCTCGGACCCGGCTGGCGGGTCTGCAGCAGCGCCGTGCTCGGCGGTGGGATCGGGCCGCGCGCCTGGATCCTGAACGCCCAGGTGCCTGGTGGCTACCCGCGGCTCGACCCCGACCGCCACCTCGCGGAGATCGCGGCGGCCGAGGCGCTCGACGGCCCGGGGGCGGGGCTGATGACCGCCGCCGACGTCACGGAGTACACCGCCGCCGACGACGGCGGGGTGACAGCGACCGTCACCAGCGGCCTCGGCGTACGGGGATGGGCCGCCGTCCCGGCCGAGGGCTCCGGCCTCCCGCTGCCGCCCGGCACGGTCAACATCGTCGTCACCCTCCCCGTCGCGCTCTCGGACGCGGCCCTGGTGAACGCGGTGGCCACCGCCACCGAGGCGAAGGTCCAGGCGCTGCTCGACGCCGGACTCGACTGCTCAGGCACGCCGACGGACGCCGTGTGCGTCGCCGCACCGGACCCGGCGGGAGATCCGGGCGAACCGTTCGCCGGACCACGTTCGGTCTGGGGCGCACGACTCGCCAGAGCCGTGCACCGTGCCGTGCTGGAGAGCGCGCTGCGGCAGTCTTGAGGCACACCGGTCCCGGGACCGCGCCGCACCGATGAAGGGAACCCTCCCCATGACCACCGCAACTTCCGCCCAGGGCACACCGACCGTCGCGGTCCTGGGCACCGGGATCATGGGATCCGGGATGGCCCGCAGCCTCCTCAGGGACCGGCTGCCCGTCCGGGCCTGGAACCGCACACGGTCCAGGGCCGAGCCGCTGGCCGCACACGGCGCCACGGTGACGGACACCGCCGAGGAAGCGGTACGCGGGGCCGACGTGGTCCTCACCGCCCTGAACGACGGCCCGTCGGTGGCGGAGACCCTCACCGCCGCTGCGCCCGGTCTGCGCCCGGGGCAGGTATGGCTGCAGAGCTCCACCGTCGGCCTCGACGCCACGACCGACCTCGCCCACCGGGCCGCAGGGCTGGGGCTGGTCTACCTCGACGCCCCGGTGTCCGGCACGAAGCAGCCCGCGGAACAGGGCGCGCTCACCGTGTTCGTCTCCGGCCCGTCCGGTGCCCGCGCGACCGCGCAGCCCGTCCTGGAGGCGATCGGGCAGCGCACCGTGTGGGTCGGTGAGGAACCGGGCGCCGCCACCCGGCTCAAGCTCGTCGCCAACACCTGGGTCATCAACCTCGTCAACAGTGTGGCGGAGTGCCTCAATCTCGCCGAAGGACTCGGCCTCGACCCGCAGCTCTTCCTGGACGCGATGAAGGGCGGGCCGCTGGACACCCCGTACCTCCAGGGCAAGTCCGCGGCGGTGCTCTCCGGAGACCTCAGCCCGAGCTTCGCGCTCTCCACCGCGCTCAAGGACTCCCGGCTGATCCTCGACGCGGCCGAGGCGGCCGGGGTGACGCTCGACCTGGTCGCAGCCTCCGCCGAGCGGTTCACCCGGGCGGAGGCTGCCGGGCACGGCGGCCAGGACATGATCGCCACCTATTACGCGGGCCGCCCCGGGGGGCGTGAGGCCGCCAAGAACCGGCCCAGCGACGAGATGTGAAGCGATGACACTGCATTCCGACGTCGCCGAGCTGCTGGCGGGGGCCGGCATCGGCGACGTGGACGTGGACGACGCCGTCGCGGACGAGCATGTCCGATCGTCCGCCTACCAGCGCGTCGTCCTGGTGGCCGCTTCCTCGCGGAGCCGCCACCGGGACCGCGCGATGGTGGCCATGATCCTGCGGGACCCCAGCGAACTGGGCTCCAAGACGGCGGTGGTCGCACTCCTGGACATGATCGCGGCGAAGGCCACGGGGCCTGCCGAGTTCCGGCAGTGGTCGGCCGGACTGCTGCCGGAGATCGGCCGGCTCAGGACGGAGGAGTACCGCGAGTTCCTGCACCGCCGCATCCAGGACTGGCTGTTCCACCTGTCCGTCAAGGACGGTCACGTGCCCGCACCGGCCGAGTTGGCGAATGTCACGGACTGGATGCAGCGCGTTGTCGCCGAGGAGTCGACGTCGCCGGACGTACTCGACCTGCTCGCCGGGTCGGGCAGTAGCAAGAAGATCCGAAACATCGCGAAGAACCGAGCCGGAACCCGCAAGCCGAGAGCGAAATGAGTCCGTGGACACGGACCTACCGCTACGCACGGACGGCGGGCGGGGCGGGACGCCGTAAGCGTCCCGCCCCGCCCGCCGTCCACAAGGCGCCGGATCAGACGCGGCGATGGCGGCCGTAGTACTCGCCGGTCGTGCGATGGAAGTCCGCGTCGCCGATGTGCTTTTCCTTGTCGAACTCCGGGGAGTCCTTGATCTGGTCCTTGGTGAGGTCGACGTGGACCTTCCTGTCGTCGGTGTCGATCCGGCTCACCGTGCCCGCCGGAAGCAGGACGTGCTTGCCGAAGATCCATACACCGGTGTCGACCACCAGATAGGAGGAGGTGACGTCGTCGGAGTGCTTGTCGACCTTGCCGATGCTCCCGTCCGTCGCCTCGACCTTGTAACCGATCAGGTCGGTTCCGGCGGTGTGGCCCACGCTCGGCTGGTAACCCCACAGGTTCTCGCTCATGGAAAACTCCTTCGTCCGCATGGAAAGAAATGACGTATTCAGAACGGTCTCCAGGCGGGCGCCGACACCGGTCAGCTCTGCCGTCCGGGCGGGCTGCCCTTTCCCTCAGCAACCGCTGACAGCCTGGTGCCCCACGTCTTCCGGCGTATGTCCGTGAAATCAGTTGTTTTTCGACCTGATGAGAGGGAACGCGTGTTGCCTGTGCAGTGTGCCTGACGGAGCGGTTCGGCGTGACTGTCGCCGACAAGGCCGCATTCGGTGAGGGCTCCAGCCCTTAGGCGTGAGGCAGGCCGAGAGCGGATATCAACAGCGCTTCTGTGAATACGGGTCGGTAGGCCGAGCACCCTGCTCAACGGCACGTCAGCCGTGTGCGTCCCGGCTTCGTTCTCCCGCTGCCCACATCAACCCGTTGACGGTCACGCCGAGAGCGTTCGACGGAGGGCCTCCCGAGGGGCAACGGGGGCACCCTTATTTCACGACCAGACGAGTCGCCCTCGGGCGACCTCGCAGACCGGATGCCTTCCATCGGCGATCTGCGTCAGTGTCTCCGTCACGGAGTCGAAATAGTTGTCCAGCGATTCGTACTCGCCCGTGACCGTGATCTCACCTACGAACCAGCTGCCGATACGCCCGTCCCGCGCGTCGACGAATTTTCCCGTCCAGCCGTCCTGGTCCGAAAGGAAAGGGATCCACTCATTACGCCAGAACGGATTGTCCGGCTGGTCCGGAGGGTCGAATCCACCGGGCCTGGAGCGGTTCGTGTAGAGGTTCTCCATCGCCCGGACGCCCAGAAAGAAGCTTCCCTCGTCCGGGAACCCGGCGAAGCCGCAGCATGCGACATCGTCGTCCACGTCTTCCTCGGGAAGATCCAGATTGTTCCGCAGCAGCCACGCCCGCAGATCATGGGGGAGGGCGATGCCCATTCGTCCCTCGGCGGCCGCGAGCATCTGTTCCGTGGCGGGCCCGGGCAGATCCGCGTGATCGGCCGGGGCGTGCTGCCGAAGAAGGTTCATCACACGTGACCAGCTGTCCACCGCACCCATGTCCCTTCGTCACCTCTGCCCTCTCCGGGCGGGTTCCCCCCATATGTGGGGTGCAGTTCGGAGCGTCGAAACCGGGCGCCGTGATCCCGAAGCCCGGGCACGGGAAGCCACGTTGCCGAGTGCCGGCCGAGAAGCTCGCACGGATGGTACTCCGAGCCGGCCTGCCGCGCCGAGCCCCACCCACGCGGGCGCCCGGCGCCTTCCGGCCCGAAGCGCGGGGTCGGCCGGAAGGCGAGGTGACCGCCGGCCGACTCCTCACGAGAACGAGGCCGCTGTGCCCCGGCAGACACGGCCTGATCCGGGCGGGAGACGTCCCAGCCGCTCAGATCACGGTCACCGGATGTCTCACCACCGCGTCGAAGAGGTAGCCCTGTGTGTTGTGGGCGGTCACCGCCGGCTGGGTGCGGCCCGAGCGGTCCGTCGCCCGGGCGAGCAGTACGCCAGGGCCCGTCTTCCTCGGGACCCAGTCGGCGCTCCACCGGACCCAGCTCCCCGGCCTGGACTCGTCACGCAGCCGCGCCGGCCGCCACCGGGTGCCCCCGTCGGTGCTGACCTCGACCGAGCGCACCGGCGCGCCACCGGACCAGGAACGGCCGGTGAGCAGATGCCTGCGGTGGGCGGCGAACGAGGCATCCTGCGCGAGCTCGAAGGCGCTCTTGAGCGTCTGACGGGCCAGCGGAGCGCTGCCCTCGGCCGGGTATCCGGGGCCGAAGAGCCGGTACAGGCCCGTGTTCCACGGGCTCAGCAGTGGTTGTGCGCTCACTTCGATGTCGCCCACCCACTTGATGTTCGCGATGCCCACCCAGGACGGCACGATCAGCCGGACCGGGGCCCCGTGGTCCGGAGGCAGCGGCTCACCGTTCATCTCGTACGCGAGCAGTACGTCGTCCAGTGCCTTCGCCACCGGCAGGGGCCGGCGCACCCTGCCCAGGTTCGTCCCGTCGCTGACGACCTCCGCGTCCAGGCCGCGCGGCAGCACGTCGACCGCGTGTCCGCCGATGCCCGCACGGCGCAGCACCTCGGCCAGCCGCACCCCGCGCCAGCGTGCCGTTCCGATCGCGCCCAGGGTCCACGCCGTGCCGCTTACCTGCTGGCCCTGCTGCGAGTTGAAGAAGCTCCGGCCGTTGCCCGCGCACTCGACGAAAGCGGTGCGGGTGACCGCCGGCAGCCCACGCAGCGCCTCGTACGAGAAGTCCACGGGGCCGCCGGTCAGCCCGTCGCCCCAGACCGTCAGTCTCCAGTCCGCCTCCTCGATGACCGGTGTGGTGGTGTGGTTGCGGACGAAGAAACGGTCGGCGGGCGTGAGCAGCCCGGTGTCCCGCAGTGCCGCGAAGTTCGTCTCGGCGTTGGTGCCGCGCACCGTGAACAGCTCCGGAGGCAGGGGTTTCACCACCCCCGCGAGCGCCTGCGCGGCGCGGGCCGGGGACGCGGCGGCCGGGACCAGCGGGGCCGCGACCGAGGCCGCCGCGACGAGCTTCAGCAGATCACGGCGGTCGATCCCCGCCGATCTCGCGCGGCCACGGGTCCACTGGTGAAGCCGCGTCCGGTCGTAGGAGGCTTCGGACGGTGGTACGGAACTCATGGACACTCCAGAGGAAGAGGTCTGCGGTCGGTGCCGGGCGGACCAGGCCGGTGGGGCGGGGGCAACAACTCCCTCACCAGAGCCCCCACCTGCTCGGTCTCGATGAGGAAACCGTCGTGCCCGTAAGGGGATTCGATGACCCGGAGGTGGTCGGCGCCGGGCAGCAGCGCTGCTGCCTCCGCCTGCTGTGCCGGTGGGTAGAGCCGGTCCGAGTCGATGCCGGCGATCAGCGCCGGCATGCCCGCCCGGCGCAGCGCCCGCGCCGTTCCGCCGCGCCCCCGGCCCACGTCGTGGGCGTTCATCGCTTGCGTGAGCACCACATAACTGCCCGCGTCGAATCGGCGCACCAGCTTGTCCGCGTGGTGGTCCAGGTAGGACTCCACCTGGTAGCGCCCGCCCCGTGCGGGCAGTTCACCGGGCTGCGCCCGCCGGCCGAAGCGTGTGTCCAGCTCCGCCTCGCTCCGGTAGGTGACATGGGCGATCCGCCGGGCGAGCCCGAGCCCCCGGTGCGGGCCCGAGCCGGGCGGTGCGTCGTGGTACCGGCCGCCCTGCCAGCCCGGGTCGTTCCGGATCGCGGCGATCTGCATGCTGCCCCAGGCGATCTGCTCGGCCGTCGACGCTGCGGGAGCGGCGAGCACCAGCAGCGATCCCGTACGGCCCGGCCGGCTCACCGCCCATTCGAGCGCCCGCATCCCGCCCATCGACCCACCGATCACCGCGGCCCACCGCCCGATGCCCAGGCAATCGGCGAGCCGCGCCTCCGCCGCCACCTGGTCACGCACCGTCAGGCGCGGGAACGCGGCACCCCAGCGGGTGCCGTCGGACCGCCGTGACGACGGGCCCGTGCTGCCCTGGCAGCCGCCCAGCACATTCGGCGCGACGACGAACCAGCGATCGGTGTCCAGCGCCCGGCCGGGGCCGATCAGCGCGTCCCACCAGCCGGCCGACGGATGTCCCGGTCCGGCCGGGCCCGCCGCGTGGCTGTCCCCGGTCAGCGCGTGCAGGACCAGAACCGCGTTGGCGCCGTCCGGCGCGAGGTGGCCCCACGTCTCGTACGCCAGCCGCACATCCGGCAGATCCGTCCCGGACTCCAGCCCGAACGGGCCGTCGAACGCCGCCCACGAACGGCGGCCGGGCGGGTCCCCCTCCCGTCGGCCTCCGGCAGCCGGCGGGAGGGGTAGCGCGGGGGACGTGGTGCCCCGGTTCAGGACGCCGCCTTCGCGGCGCGGAACCCTGCCTCCAGATCGGCCTTGAGATCGTCCACGTTCTCCAGGCCCACCGAAAGGCGCACCAGCCCCGCCGTCGCGCCCGTCGCGGCGAGCTCCTCCTCGGTCAGCTGGCTGTGCGTCGTCGACGCCGGGTGGATGATCAGGCTTCGCACGTCACCGATGTTGGCGAGGTGGCTGAACAGCTCGACCGCGTCGACGAACCGCTTGCCGGCCTCCACCCCGTCCCGCAGCTCGAAGGCGAGCACCGCGCCGGCTCCGCGCGGCAGGTAGCGCCGGCCGGCGTCGTACCAGGGGCTGGACTCGAGGCCGGCGTAGTGCACCGCCGACACCTCGTCGCGGCCCTCCAGCCAGCGTGCCAGCGCCAGCGCGTTGGAGGTGTGCCGCTCCAGACGCAGGCTGAGCGTCTCCACACCCTGGAGGAGCAGGAAGGCCGAGTGCGGCGAGAGCGCGGGTCCGAGGTCGCGCAGCAGCTGGACGCGCAGTTTCGCGGCGAAGGCTCCGTGCCCCAGATCCGGCCAGTACCGCAGCCCGTGATAGCTGGGGTCGGGCGTGTGGAAGTCCGCGAACCGCTCTGCGTGCGCTCCGAAGTCGAAGGTGCCGCCGTCCACGACGACACCCCCGATGGTGGTGCCGTGACCGCCGAGGAACTTCGTCGCGGAGTGGACCACGATGTCGGCGCCGTGCTCCAGAGGCCGCAGGAGATAGGGCGTGGGCACCGTGTTGTCCACGACGAGGGGAACCCCCGCCTCGTGCGCCACGTCCGCCACGCTCCGGATGTCGAGCACGTCGCCCCGCGGATTGCCGAGCGTCTCGGCGAACAGAGCCTTGGTCTCCGGCCGGACGGCCGCCCGCCAGGCTTCGACGTCGTCGGGGTCCTCCACGAACGAGACCTCGATGCCGAACCGGGGGAGCGTGTGCCGGAACAGGTTGTACGTACCGCCGTAGAGGGAGGCGGAGGAGACCACGTGGTCACCGGCGCCCGCCAGCGTGAGGAGCGCGAGAGTCTCGGCCGCCTGGCCGGAGGCGAGCGCGACGGCGGCCACGCCGCCCTCGAGCGCGGCGACGCGTTGTTCCAGGACGTCCTGCGTGGGGTTGTGGATCCGGGTGTAGATGTTGCCGGGCTCGGCCAGGGAGAAGAGGTCGGCCGCGTGCTGGGTGTCCCTGAAGACGAAGGACGTCGACTGGTAGATCGGCACCGCGCGGGCACCGGTCGTCGGATCCGGCACCGCGCCGGAGTGGATCTGCTTCGTCTCGAAGGACCAGGCGGCCCCGGCGTCCTGCCGGTCGTGGTCCTCAGGCGTGTGCCCCGCGGTGACGGAGTCGACGGGCTGGCTCATGTCATACCTCGCACGGTCGTTCGGAGGATGTCCGCCGTTCGGAGGGAGTCCGCGCGAGCACGGTGGCGTCGCTGCGGCGGCGTACTGGTTACGGACCGTAGAGGCCGTCCACGACGCGATGGAAGCAGGTCGCGCACGTGGCCACGAAGATGCAATGCCGCCGCAACAGACACGCCGGGCCGGCCCCGCGGTTCACGGAGCCGGCCCGGCGTCGGTCGTACGTCAGTCCTGGGTCAACATGCCGCTGCGGAGCTTGCGGAGGATGCGGCTGAGCAGCCTGGAGACGTGCATCTGCGAGATGCCCAGCTCCTCGCCTATGCGGGCCTGCGTCATCTCCTGGCCGAACCGCATGTCGATGATGCGGCGCTCGCGCGCGTCGAGCTCGCCGAGCAGCGGGGCGAGCGTATGGAGGTTCTCCACCGTCTCCATCGCGGGGTCCGGCTCACCCAGTACGTCGGCGTACGTACGCCCGGCCGTCGCGCGGCCCGCGTGGTCCCCGGCATCGGCAGGCATCTCCAGCGAGCCGGCCGTGTAACCGTTGGCGGCGACGATGCCCTCGGTGATCTCCTCCTCCTCGAGACCCAGGTACCCGGCGAGCTCCTGCACCGTGGGGTCCCGGTCGAGGTCCGCCGCCAGTGCCTCCTTGGCCTTCGCGAGGTCCACCCGCAGCTCCTGGAGCCTGCGCGGCACATGGACGGACCACGTGGTGTCCCGGAAGAAACGCTTGATCTCCCCGACGATGTACGGCACGGCGAACGAGGTGAACTCGACCTCGCGGGCGAGGTCGAAGCGGTCGATGGCCTTGATCAGGCCGATGGTGCCGACCTGGACGATGTCCTCCATGTCGCCGCTGCCCCGGTTCCTGAAGCGTCCGGCGGCGAAGCGTACGAGGGACAGGTTCATCTCGATCAGGGTGTTACGGGCGTACTGGTGCTCGGGGGTGCCCTCGTCCAGGGCCTGCAGCCGGTCGAAGAAGAGCCTCGACAGCCTTCGTGCGTCCTGCGGGGCGATCAGCCCGGCGTCCTCGATCCAGGGGAGTCCGCCGGGGGCACATGCTCGTTCCGCGCCGGCGGTTTGTGCAGTGTGCGCGGTCATCCCGTCACGCTCCTCAGATTGTGGGCCTGAGGTGTGGGCGCGTGCCCGAGGGGCTGCAACTCATGCATACAGGGGCTGATTTGAGCCGGGATCGTGCCGGATTCGGCCGAAAATCGCTGAGGTCGTCCTCCGGGGGCGCACCGGGGGAGCCCCTGGACACGAGGAGCGCACAGGACCGCCCCACCGGTACGGGGGAGCCCGGTGGGGCGGCCGTCTCCAGGGTGCCACAGGCCGGGACCTGTTGGGGGCGAATCCCGCGCAGTGGTGCACATTCGCTGCATCCGGCGCGGGTCGTGCCGAGTGCACCGGAGCCCATGCTCCCGTCGTGCCTGGCGCACCGGAGCCCACGCTCCTGGGGGTGAGGCCGTGGCCTGCCGGAACAGGTGCGTGTGCGCTCCGCCGGGTGTCCCCTTGATTGCATGCTCGTGAACAGACGGAAGGCCCGGGAATAGGCGCGGGGTGGCCAGGCCTTCCATCCCTGTCGCCGACCCGCCGATATCAACCGGAGTGAGAGAGTCCATGCCCGACCCCACACCTCATCCACTGGACAATCCCGCGCGCGCCTCGCTCACCGGCCCGCACGCCCACTTCGCCGAGCGCCGCGGTCGCATCCTGCGCTACCTCCCCGACGTCACCCCCTGGCTTGCCCTGCCTGACGAGCCCGACGCCCAGGACTGGGCCGACGTGGCCGCCCTCGCGGGCCCCGGCTCGCCGGTCACGCTCACCGCGTTCCGCGAGCCCCCGCCCGCCGACTGGGAGATCGTCTTCCAGGCCGAAGGTGTCCAGCTGGTCGACGACACCGTGGACGCCGCCCCCGACCCGGAAGCCCAGCTGCTCGGCCCGGCCGACGTCCCGGAGATGCTGGACCTCGTCGAGCGCACCCGCCCGGGCCCGTTCCTGCCACGCACCGTGGAGCTCGGCACCTACCTCGGTATCCGCCGGTCCGGAGTACTCGTCGCGATGGCGGGGGAGCGACTGCACCCGCCGGGCTGGACCGAGATCAGCGGCGTCTGCACCGACGGTTCCGTCCGGGGCCAGGGTCTCGCGTCGAGGCTGGTCAGGGCCGTGGCCCATGGCATCAGGGAGCGGGGCGAGACACCCTTCCTGCACGCCGCGGGGTCGAACACCTCAGCCATCCGGCTCTACGAATCCCTCGGTTTCGCCCTGCGCCGCAGGACCGCCTTCCTGTCGGCGCTGGTCCCGGCGGACGCGGTGCCGGCCGTCGACGCCAGGACCCGGGACCGTGGGACGGGTAGCTTGGAACAAGTGGGGCGATAGGGACGAACAGGCGGGAGGCATGCCGTGGTCATGGGACTCCGGCGCCCGTCCGAGGCGCGTAGGGCGTCGCTGCCCGGCGTGGAGACGGGCGAGGAGTCCGCGGGTGCCTCCCGGATCGGGAACGTGGCGCTCGCCCTGTGGCTCTTCCTCCTCACCGCCGCCGTCGTCGTCCTGGACGCCTTCACCGGCGACGACCTCCCTGTCATCCCGCTCCTGGTCGTGCTGCCCGCGCTGACTTCGGTCTTCTGCTCGGTGCGGCAGACCACCGCCGTGGCGGCATGGGTCACGGCGGTGGTCGTGGCGACCAGGATCCCCGCGACGGGTGCCTTCTGGGACGTGCTCTTCCTCATCGGCTTCACCGCTCTCGCCAGTTCCCTCGGCGTCGTGGCCTGTGCCGCGCGCATCCGGCACGCCACCGAGGTGGCGAGGCTGCGTACGGCGGCCGTCGCCCTCCAGCGGCAGATCCTGCGCCCGCTCCCCATCGTCACGAGCCGGATCTGCGCCCACGGGCTCTACGAACCGATCGAGGAGGACCGCTTCGTCGGGGGTGACATCTACGAGGTCGTGCAGTCGCCGCACGGGACCCGCGTGATCATCGGCGATGTGCAGGGCAAGGGGCTTCCCGCGATCGGAGCAGGTTTCGCGGCACTCGGAGCGTTCCGTGAGGCCGCCGTGCGGGAGTCCGACATCGTCGCGGTGGCCGACTCCGTCGAGGACGCGGTCGCCCGGCACAACGCCTTCACCGCCGAGACCGGAGAGGCCGAGCGCTTCGTCACCGCCCTGGTGCTGGGGTTCGACGGAGGTGACCGGGTGCAGGTCGTCAACTGCGGGCATCTGCCGCCGCGGCTGCTGCACGACGGCCGGGCGTCGGTGGTCACCCTGCACCGGACGTCCGTACCGCTGGGCATGGCCGATCTCAGCGGTGACGCGCGTGCCGCGGAGTGGATCGACTTCCCGCCGGACGCCGCTCTGCTCGTCTGCACCGACGGGGTGACCGAGGCCCGCGACGCCACCGGTGACTTCTACCCCTTCGACGAGCGGCTCGGCCGGTGGGCCGACCGCGACCCGGACCAGGTACTGGAGGCGCTCCAGGCTGACCTCCAAGACTTCGCGGGCGGAGTACGCCGGGACGACGTCGCCGTGCTCGTCCTGAGCCGGCCCTCGGAAGGCTCGAGCGCGGCGGAGCCCGCCGGCGGCGCCGCGACGTGAGGAACAGCGCGCGAAGGGACACCCGCATCGCTCGTGACGGCACGCGGCGCGTCGCGGACACCTGGGCGGGCGCTCCCGCCTGCGGCAGACGCAATATTCTCCCTGCGACCACCTGCCGCGTGGTTAGACTGGCTCCCATGGGTTCGTACTACTTCTTTCTCTGATACGCGGCCAGGACGCCGCCACGCGACGCCGAACGTCGCCGCGTGACCCCCGGGCATGCCCGTGTGCCGCAGTCCTCTCCGTCGTCCGACACCCATGCCCCGCAGCGCGCCCGCGTCCATGACGCCGACGTGCGCGCCGTCGAGGGCCCGTCACTTCAGGGAACGCACCCATGTCTCCTCAGCGCACCCGCGCCCAACTGGCCATGCACGACGTCTCCAAGGCGTACGGCGACCGTTCCGTCCTCGATCAGGTGTCACTCACCGTCCGCCCCGGTGAGAAGGCGGGCGTCATCGGCGAGAACGGCTCCGGGAAGTCCACCCTGCTCCGGCTGATGGCCGGGACCGAGGCCCCGGACGGCGGCGACGTCACCGTCAGCTTCCCGGGCGGCAGCGGCCACCTCGCCCAGACCCTCGCACTCGACCCCCGCAGCACGGTCCAGGACGCCGTCGACGCCGCCCTGGCCGGGCTCCGCGACCTGGAACGCCTGATCCGCGAGACGGAGGAGGCCATGGCCGGCGAGGAACCCACCGACGCGCGGCTCGCGGCGTACGGCGACCTGCTGACGGCGTACGAGGAACGAGGCGGGTACCAGGCGGACGCCAGGACCGACGCCGCGCTGCACGGCCTCGGTCTCGGCCACCTCACCCGCGACCGCGGACTCGGCACCCTGTCCGGCGGGGAGCAGTCCCGGCTGGCCCTGGCCTGCGTGCTGGCCGCGGCGCCCGAACTGCTGCTCCTGGACGAGCCGACCAATCACCTCGACGCAGCCGCCGTCACCTGGCTGGAGGACCATCTCCGCGCCCATCGGGGCACCCTCGTCGCCGTCACCCACGACCGGGCGTTCCTGGAGCGCACCACCACGGTGATCCTGGAGGTCGACCGCGATCTGAGGAGCGTCTTCCGCTACGGCGACGGCTGGGACGGCTACCGCGCCGCGAAGACCGCCGCGCGCCGACGGTGGGCACAGGAGCACCAGGAGTGGCTGGACGACCTGGCACGGACCGGGGAGCTGGTGAGCGCCGCCGGGCAGCGCCTCGCGAGTACCGGGAAGGACCCCCGGCAGGGCTTCGGCAAGCACCGCCGGTCGCACGAGACCAAGCTGTCCGGCCAGGTCCGGTCCGCCAGGGCCCGCCTGGAGGAACTGCGCCGCTCGCCCGTTCCGGAGCCTCCCCGGCCACTGCGCCTCACGGCCGATCTGGCCCTCGCCGGCGAGGCCGGCGGCCCGTCGGGCGGCCGGGGCGGTCATGTCCCCCTGGCCGAGCTGGAATCCGTCCGCGTCGGCGAACGGCTTCACCTGCCCTCCCTGAAGGTCGAGCCCGGCCGGCGGCTCCTGGTCACCGGGCCCAACGGGGCGGGGAAGACCACGCTCCTGCGCGTTCTGGCCGGTGACCTCGCGCCCGACGCGGGAACGGTCCGGCGGCGGGGCAGGATCGGCTACCTCCCGCAGGAACTCCCCGCCCGGCCCACCCGCCGCACGCTGCTCGCCACCTTCGCCGCAGGCCGCCCCGGTCTCCCCGACGAGTACGAGGACGAGCTGCTGGCCCTCGGCCTGTTCCGCCCGGACGACCTGTCAGTGCCCGTGGCGGCCCTCTCCGTCGGGCAGCAGCGCAGACTCGCCCTGGCACGGCTGGTGACCCGTCCGGCGGACCTCCTCATCCTCGACGAGCCGACCAACCACATCGCGCTCGGCCTGGTCGAGGAACTGGAGGCAGCGCTCGACCGGTACGAGGGAGCCGTCGTCGTCGTCTCGCACGACCGGAGTTTCAGGGCCCGCTTCACCGGCGAACGTCTCGGACTCCGGGCCGGCCGCGCCGTGACGGAGAGCTACGCCTCAGAAGGGGCGCGCCCCTCGCGTACGTAGGCACGTAACCGCTCGACGAAGACCCGCTGGCCCGCCACCAGCCGTTCGAGGGACTCGTCCGGCGTGCACCATGCGAACCGGTCCATCTCAGGGAACTCCCGCAGCACGCCGGAGCCCCTCGGCCACTCCATGGTGAAGGTTCCCGGGACCGCCCCGGCAGGGTCCAGCCAGGCCTCCACGGCCCATACGGTGACGATCTTGCCGCCGGACTGACGTGCCTCGCCCAGCGGAACCCAGGCACCGTCGGGCAGGGGCAGCCCGAGCTCCTCCTGGAACTCCCGGCGTGCGGCGGCGGCAGGCTCCTCCTCGGCGGGCTCGTACTCGCCCTTGGGGACCGACCACGCCGCCGCCTCGCGCCCGGCCCAGAACGGCCCGCCCATATGGCCGATCAGCACCTCCGCGTCGGGCCGGCCGTCCTCGTCGGCAACGACCCGGAAGAGCAGGAGACCCGCACTGCGCCTGACAGTCGACATGTCGTCAAGTGTGGCGCGAGGAAGCGTTCCTGTCCCGCTGTCGGGGACCGGTGGAGTCACCCTTCGCCGCGCGCTGTTCCTCCTGATGTCCCCGTTGTCCTCTGGTGCGTCCCACCCGGCCCGGTCATGCTGTCCGCCGACGGCGCCTGCCGCGCGCGATCCGCTCCCCACCAGGAGGACCTGTGGCCCTTGGCACCCATCACGGCATCCGTCGGTCGCTCGTACTGTTGGCGACCGCGGCGGCGACGGTGGCCGGAGCGGTCGCTCCCGCGTCCGCCGACCCGACGCCGGACCCCCGCCCGTACACCACCGCCGAGATCCTCGGACCCGTCGCACCGCCGGCCGCGACCCGCCCTGCCGGTGAGGCGAGATCCGTCGTGGACGGCGACGGCATCGAGACCGCCCGCGCCACCCGCCCCGTCGCCCCCGGCGTCCGGCTGAGTTCGTACGACCGTCTCGAGTCCGACAAGTGGCTGCGGGTCGACACCCTCTCCGTCGATCTGGACGGCAGCGGGGTGCGCGCCGACTACCTCTCCTCGGGCAAGGTCGCCGACCGGCACACGGTCTCCGAACTGGCCGCCGGACACGACCCGGGCAAGGGCCGGCGCACCGTGGCCGCGATCAACGCCGACTTCTTCGACATCAACCGGACCGGAGCGCCCCTGGGGCCGGGGATCAAGGACGGGCGGGTCGTCCACTCCCCGGCCCCTGGCGTCAACCGCGCGGTGGGCATCGGGCCGCAGAACGCGGGCCGCGTCCTGGAGCTGTATTTCGAGGGCACGCTGACCCTCCCTTCGGGCGCACACCCGCTGGCCGCGTACAACGCCGCGAACGTACCCGCCCAGGGCGTGGGTGCCTACACGCCGGCCTGGGGCGGAGCCGACCGCGCAGCGACCGTCGACGACGCGCGGTCTGTCGCCGAAGTGACCGTACGCGACGGAAAGGTCGTCTCCGTGTCGGACGGCCCCGGATCAGGACCCGTGCCCGACGACACGGTGGTCCTCGTCGGCCGGGAGGCCGGGGCCGGCCTGCTGGCCGCCCTCGAACCCGGTGACCCGGTCGGGATCGCGTACCGGGCCCGCACCGACGGCGGAGCCGTCCCGCGTACCGCCGTCGGCGGCCGCGAACTGCTCGTCGTAGACGGGGCGGCGCAGAACCACGACGGCGAGGGCAACAACACCGCGGCGCCCCGCACCGCGGTCGGATTCTCCGAGGACGGCCGGACCATGCAGGTCGTCACCGTCGACGGCCGTCAGACCGACAGCGGTGGCGTCACCCTCACCGAGCTGGGCGAGATGATGCGCCGGGCCGGCTCGTACAGCGCCCTCAACCTCGACGGGGGAGGGTCCTCGACCCTTGTCGCCCGTGAACCGGGCAGTGACACGCTGCGGGTCGAGAACAGCCCGTCCGACGGCAGCGAGCGCACGGTCCCCAACGGTCTCGCCCTGACGGCCCCCGACGGCAGCGGGCGGCTCGAAGGGTTCTGGGTCGGCACCCGGACACCGGCCGGGGCCGCGCCCGGTGACGACCCCGTCGCCGGCGGCCACCCCGAGCGGGTCTTCCCCGGCCTGACCCGGCAGCTCACCGCCGCCGGACACGACGAGACGTACGGCCCCGCAGCGGGCTCCCCGCGCTGGCGCGCCGTCAGCCCGGCGGTCGGCAGCGTCGACGCCCGGGGAACGTTCACCGCTCGCCACGGCGGCACGACCGACGTCCGGGCCGAACGCGCCGGAGCCCACGGGGGGATCCGGCTCACCGTGCTCGACCGGCTGACCCGAATCCGGTCCACCACCACGCGCGTCGGCCTGGCGGACGAGAGCGCCACCGGCACCTTCGGCATCACGGGGCTCGACGCCCACGGCGCGAGCGCCCCCGTCGAGCCGGCGGACATCACCCTCGAATACGACCGCACACGGTTCGCCGTCGCCGACGACGGCCGGGGCTCCTTCACCGTCACGTCCCTCACCGGCGCCGGGGCGGGACGGATCACAGCCACGGTGGCCGGCGTCAGCACCACCCTCGCCGTGAGCGTCGGCCTCACGGAGCGCACGGTGGCGGACTTCGACGACGCCGGATCCTGGAAGTTCAGCCAGGCCCGCGCCGACGGTTCGCTCGCCGCGACGCTGGACGGACACTCCGGCACCGGCCTGCGTCTCACCTACGACTTCACCCGCTCGACGGCCACGCGCGCCGCCTACGCGGCCCCGCCGCAGCCCGTCGCCGTGCCGGGGCAGCCGCAGACGTTCACCCTCTGGATCAAGGGGGACGGCAACGGCGCCTGGCCGACCCTGCACCTGAAGGACGCCGCTGGGTCGGACCAGTTGCTGCGCGGGCCCTACATCACCTGGACCGGCTGGCGTCAGGTCACCTTCGCCGTGCCGCCGGGTGCGGCGGCCCCGCTGTCCGTGTACCGCTTCTACCTCGCCGAGACGGCCGCGGCCCGGCAGTACACCGGCGAGATCGTGGTCGACGGCCTGACCGCCCAGGTGCCGCCCAGCGTCGAGCTGCCCGAACAGGCGGAGAGCGCCGACCCGTTGATCGGAACGGCCGCCGTGACCGAGGGCCGCGACTGGCACTTCGCGGTCATGTCGGACGCGCAGTTCGTCGCGCGGGACCCGGACAGCGCCATCGTCCGGCAGGCGCGCCGCACCCTGCGCGAGATCAAGGCGGCCCGGCCCGACTTCCTGGTCGTCAACGGAGACCTCGTCGACGAGGGATCGCCCGCCGACCTCGCCTTCGCCCGGCAGATTCTCGAGGAGGAACTGGGCGACTCGCTGCCCTGGTACTACGTACCGGGGAACCACGAGGTGATGGGCGGCGGGATCGACGACTTCGTCGCCGAGTTCGGCCCGGCCCGGCGGACGTTCGACCACGACGGAACCCGCGTCATCACACTCGACACATCGGGTCTCAGCCTGCGCAGCGGCGGCTTCGCCCAGATCCAGGAACTGCGCGCCCAGTTGGACATGGCGGCGAAGGACCGGTCCGTCGGCTCCGTGATGCTGATCGAGCACGTACCCCCACGCGATCCCACCGCACAGCAGGGGAGCCGGCTGAGCGACCGCAAGGAGGCGGCTCTCGTCGAAGAGTGGCTCGCCGGCTTCCGGCGCGCGACGGGCAAGGGCGCCGCCTTCGTCGGCAGCCATGTGGGGGTCTTCGACGCCTCACGCGTGGACGGAGTCCCGTATCTGATCAACGGGAACTCCGGCAAGGCCCCGGCCGGCCCCGCGGACGAGGGCGGATTCACCGGCTGGTCCCTGGTCGGCGCCGACCGCGTCTCGCCCGGAGAACAGGCGGCGGCGCGCAGGCAGCCCTGGCGGGGCGGCCCCGACTGGGTCTCGGTCCAGACCCGTGCCCACGTGGACGCGCTGACACTGGACGCCCCCTCCCAGCTGGTCAGGGGCGAGAGCGCGGCGGTCGGCGCACAGGTCACCCAGGGCACGCGGACCGTACCGGCGGCCTTTCCGCTGAGCGCCGACTGGACCGGTTCCCCGAACATGCACGTCGGTGGTCCCGGCGACGCCCGTCCGCGCCACATCGCGACGATGGACCCCGCCACGGGCACACTCACGGCCCTGCGGCCGGGCACCGTCACACTCGCGGTGACGGTCAACGGGGTCACCCGGCGGACGGAGATCAGGGTCGCGGCCGGGGCGATGGCTCCGTCCGCCTGACACGCCGTCATCGAGCATGCGGGCGCGCGGCCCCCGGACCCGGTCCGGGAGCCGCGCGGTGTCCGGGCGGTACCGCTCAGGTCTTCCGGTAGCCGTACGCGTCCGTCGCCGCGGCCTCCACGGCGTCCAGATCGCCCCCCGCCGACGCCGTCACCAGAGCGGAGATCGCGCCCTCCACGAACGGTGCGTCCACCAGCCGCGCACCGTCCGGCAGTTCGTCGCCCTCCGCCAGCATGGACTTCACCGTGAGCACCGCGCTCCCGAGGTCCACGAGCAGAGCCACGCCTGCCCCCATGTCGACCCTCGCGGCCGCCTCGGAGACCAGCTCCGCGCTCGTCCCCAGGCCGCCGGCGGAGGTTCCCCCCGCCGCCGCCATCGGCGCCGTCGCGCCACCGGCCGCCAGCCCCCTGGCCAGCTCGACCACGGCCTCCGCGACCGGCCCGCTGTGGGAGACCAGCACGATCCCGACCTTCTTGTCCTCGCTCACTCGCCGCCCCCCTCGGTCGGCCCGGCGGCCTCGGCGAGCGCCCCGACGAGCAGCGCCGACGAAGCGGCCCCCGGGTCCTGATGCCCGATGCTGCGCTCGCCGAGATAACTCGCCCTGCCCTTGCGTGCCCGCAGGGGCACGGTCCCCAGCGCACCTGCCAGCGCCGCGTCCCGGGCGGCCTCGAACGAGGTGCCCAGCACCTCGACGGCCGGGAGCAGCGCGTCGAGCATCGTCTTGTCCCCGGCCTGCGCGCCACCGAGCTGCGTCACCGCGGCGACACCGGCCCCGAGGGCGTCGGCCAGCTGATCCGGGGTCACCTCCGTCGCGTCGCCCAGCGCCTTTCCGGTGCGGCGCAGCAGGGTCCCGTACAACGGCCCGGACGCTCCGCCGACCGTCGAGATCAGGTGGCGGCCGGCCAGTGTCAGCACCGTCCCCGGCGTCCGGGGGGCCTCCTTCCCGAGTACGTCGTTCACGGCGGCGAAGCCGCGCCGCATGTTGCTCCCGTGGTCGGCGTCCCCGATCGCGGCGTCGAGCTCGGTCAGCCGGTCCGCCTCACGGTCGACGGCGGCCGCGGTGGCGGCCATCCAGCGACGGAAGAAATCGGTGTCGAGCACAAGATCTCCTGTTCCTCGTACGGTGGAAAGTCCGTTCACCGGCCCCAGCGCAACGCGGGCGTCTGTACCGGCGCGTCCCAGAGCCGCACCATCTCCTCGTCCACCTGGCAGAGCGTCACCGAGCAGCCCGCCATGTCGAGCGACGTCACGTAGTTGCCCACCAGCGTACGAGCCACCGTCACGCCCCGCTCCGACAGGACCCGCTGCACCTCGGCGTTGAACCCGTAGAGCTCCAGCAGCGGCGTCGCGCCCATTCCGTTGACCAGTACCAGCACGGGGCCGACCGGGCGCAGGTCCTCCAGCACCGCGTGGACCGCGATGTCGGCGATCTCCCCGGACGTCATCATCGGGCGGCGCTCGCGGCCGGGCTCGCCGTGGATCCCGATACCCAGCTCCAGCTCGCCCGACGGCAGGTCGAACGTCGGTGTCCCCTTGGCCGGGGTGGTGACGGAGCTGAGAGCCACCCCGAAGCTCCGCGCGGACTCGTTCACGCGCCGGGCCATGGCCTCCACCCGCTCCAGAGGAGCACCCTCGTCGGCGAGCGCACCGGCGATCTTCTCGACGAACAGGGTCGCCCCCGTGCCACGCCGGCCCGCCGTGAACGTGCTGTCCGACACCGCCACGTCGTCGTCGACCAGGACCCTGGCGACCTGGACCCCCTCGTCCTCTGCGAGCTCGGCGGCCATGTCGAAGTTGAGCACGTCGCCGGTGTAGTTCTTCACGACGAACAGCACGCCCGCGCCGCTGTCGACAGCGGCGGCCGCCCGCACCATCTGGTCGGGCACCGGCGAGGTGAAGACCTCCCCGGGGCACGCCGCGGACAGCATCCCGGGCCCGACGAACCCCGCGTGCAGCGGCTCGTGCCCCGACCCGCCCCCGGACACGAGACCCACCTTCCCGGCGACCGGGGCGTCACGCCGGACGACGACCCGGTTGTCCACGTCCACGACGAGGTCCGGGTGGGCGGCGGCCAGTCCGCGGAGACCGTCCGCGACGACGGTCTCCGGCACGTTGATGAGCATGCGCAAGGGTTCCTCCTGAGGGAGCAACGGCCGGCCTGTGGCCGGACCGCCCGTCGGTGTGAGTCCGGTCCTGCATACGGCACCCAGTATCGAAGAGACGCGGGTGATCCGGAAGCGACGCGTCGGAGAGACGCGTGTCGGAACTGCTCACGCGCCGCCGGACGGCCCCGGACCTTCTTACGGTCGGGTGACGGTGGGCGTGCCGCGCCCCGTATCGGGTCCCGGCCGGTCCTAGCGTGGCCGCCATGCGCGTACTGGTCACCGGCGGAGCCGGGTTCATCGGATCGCAGATCGTCCGGACACTCGCCGCCGACGGGCACGAACCGGTGGTCCTCGACGCACTGCTGCCGTCCGCTCACCCAACCGCCGTGCCTCCGCGGCTGCCCGGTGTCCGTACGGTCGTCGCGGACGTACGGGACCGTGAGGCTGTCGCCGGGGTGCTGAACGGGATCGACGCCGTGTGCCACCAGGCGGCCATGGTGGGTCTTGGCAGGGACTTCGCGGACGCGCCGCAGTACGTCGGGTGCAACGACTTCGGCACGGCGGTGCTGCTGGCGGAGATGGCGGCGGCCGGAATCCGGGACCTGGTGCTCGCCGGTTCCATGGTGGTCTACGGGGAGGGGCGTTACGACTGCCCCCGGCACGGCCGGGTCCGCCCAGGCCCCCGGTCGGTGGCCGACCTGGACGCCGGACGTTTCGAACCCCGGTGCCCTTCCTGCCGCGCGGAACTGGTGCCCGGCCTCGTCACCGAGGAGGCCCCCGTCGATCCGCGCAACGTGTACGCCTCGACCAAGCTCGCCCAGGAACACCTTGCCGCGGCCTGGACCCGCGCGACGGGCGGCCGGGCCGTGGCGCTGCGCTACCACAACGTCTACGGGCCGGGGATGCCGCGCGACACGCCGTACGCCGGTGTGGCGTCCTTCTTCCGTTCGGCTCTGGCCCGTGGCGAGGCGCCCCGGGTGTTCGAGGACGGCGGTCAGCGCCGCGACTTCGTCCACGTCCGTGACGTCGCCACGGCCAACGTGACGGCGCTCGCGGCTCTTGGCGAGCGCGGACCCGGATCGTTCGACGCCTACAACACCGGCAGCGGCGTCCCCCACACCATCGGCGAGATGGCCTGGGCCCTGTCCTCGGCGCACGGAGGTCCGGCGCCCGTGGTGACCGGTGAGTACCGGCTGGGGGACGTCCGGCACGTGACGGCGGACTCCCGGCGCCTCCGCGAGGAGCTCGGCTGGAAGCCGGCGGCCGACTTCGGCACCGGTATGAGGGAATTCGCCACCGAACCCCTGCGCGGCGCCGGGTAGCCCCCCGGGTCGCCCTCCCCGCGCCGCGGAGCTGCCGGGAGCCCTCGCTCCGCGCCTGCAACGCGTCCGTGCGACACGCCGTCCCCGCCACCTTCCGGCGAAACGGTGCCGGAGCCCGAAATGACAGATTTGTCTCCGTAGGGTGGCCGGCGTGACCGACTACGCACAGGCTGATCCCGCAGCTCCCGTCCGAGCCGACATCGTTCTGCCCTGCCTCGACGAGGCCGAGGCCCTGCCCCGAGTACTGTCCCGCGTCCCCGACGGGTGGCGTGCCATCGTCGTCGACAACGGCTCCACCGACGGTTCGGCGGAGATCGCCCGTTCGCTCGGTGCGACCGTCGTGCACGAACCGCGCCGCGGCTTCGGCTCCGCCTGCCACGCCGGACTGCTCGCCGCCGAGGCCGAGTACGTGTGTTTCTGCGACTGCGACGGCTCCCTGGACCCCGCGCTGCTCACCGGGTTCGTCCGTCGCGTCGCCGAGGGGCAGTGTGACCTGCTCCTCGGCCGGCGACGGCCCACCACCCAGGGCGCATGGCCCCCGCACGCCAGGGCGGGGAACTTCGCCCTGTCCAGGATGATGCGCCGCCGTACCGGCCTGCGGCTGCACGACCTCGGCCCGATGAGAGCCGTGCGCCGGGAGGCGCTGCTGGCACTCGACCTGACGGACCGTCGCAGCGGCTACCCCCTGGAGATGGTGGTGCGCGCCTCGGACGCCGGACTCCGCGTCGCGGAGACGGACGTGCCCTACCTGCCCCGGACGGGCAGGTCCAAGGTCACGGGCACCTGGCGGGGGACGTGGCACGCGGTGCGGGACATGCGCGCGGTGCTGCGGCAGCCGGAGTTCCGGACGCCCCGGAGCATCAGGGCGGAGGCGACCCGATGAGTGCGCCCGCACCGTGTCAGGGAGCGACGACATTGCTGGTCATCGCCAAGGAGCCGGTTCCGGGCCGGGTCAAGACCCGGCTCACACCGCCCTTCAGCCCCGGTGAGGCGGCGGAGCTGGCCACCGCGGCCCTGGAGGACACGTTGCGGACCGTCCTCACCCTGCCCGCACGGCGGCGCGTCCTGGTCCTCGACGGACACCCCGGTGCCTGGACACCACCGGGCTTCGACGTCCTGCCGCAGTGCGCGGGAACCCTCGACGAACGCATCGCGGCGGCCTTCGGCACCTGTTCGGGTCCCGCCCTCCTCATCGGGATGGACACCCCCCAGATCACGCCCGCCCTGCTGGCGCCGGCGCTGGCCGAGGACGCCTGGGACGGCTGCGACGCCTGGTTCGGACCCGCCGAGGACGGAGGCTTCTGGGCCCTCGGCCTCGCCGTACCCGACCCCGGCCTCGTACGTGGCGTACCGATGTCCCGCCCCGGCACGGGCGAGATCCAGCGGGCCCGTCTGACGGACGCGGGGCTCACGGTGCGGAACCTGCCGCCCCTGCGCGACGTGGACACGGCCGAGGACGCGCGGTACGTCGCCGACGCAGCGCCGCACGGATCGTTCGCCGAGACGCTCGACCGCCTGGACCGCCTGGACCGGGTGGTGGTCCGGTGAGCACCGTACTGCCCCCGGCCGGCCCGGGCGCGGCGGCCAGCTGGGCAGCCGATCCGTACGGGCGGGCCCTGAGCCGGGGCCGTGGTCCCCTCTTCCTCCGGGGCATGGACGGATGGCTGCTGCCGCTGGACGTCGAACGCTGGTGCGCCGCCGCCGACGCCGCCGACCTGTCGGCCCTGCGCCGTTGCGAGGGACCGGTCATCGACATCGGCTGCGGGCCCGGGCGCCTGGTCGCCGCCCTGGCCGCGCGCGGACACCGGGCCCTGGGCATCGACGTCAGCGAAGCCGCCGTCGGACGCACCCGGCGGACCGGCGGCGCGGCACTCCGGCGCAGCGTGTTCGAGCCGCTCCCGGGCGAAGGCCGCTGGGGAACCGCCCTGCTCGTCGACGGCAACATCGGGATCGGCGGTGACCCCCGCGTGCTGCTCCGGCGGATCGCCACCGTGCTGGCCCCGGGCGGCCTGCTCATCACGGAGGCCGCGCCGCACGACGTGGACGAGCGGGTCCGGGTGCGCCTCGACGACGGCCGTGAGCAGGCCGGTACCGCCCCTCATTTCCCCTGGGCCCGGGTCGGCGTGTCCGCCCTGCTCCTGCACGCGCGGTCGCAGAGCTGGAAGCCCGTCGGTCAGTGGGAGGCCGACGGCCGTCCGTTCCTCGCCCTGCGGCGCGCCCGGACGGTCCGCACGACGAGCCAGGACGCCGACACGGCGAACAGCGCCGCGGTGATGAGCAGCCAGTTGCCCAGGAACCTGTCGGGGGACATCCCGCTCGCCGGCTCGTAGCGCTCGGCGTGACGGGTGATCAGGGGGAACCACATCAACAGGAGCAGTCCGGACAGGAGGAGGGGCACCCGCACGAAGTTCACCAGGCCGGGGCGGCGCGGGAAGGGGACCCGCAGGGCCCGGTCCGCGGCCGAGTACAGCGGCACCAGCACCAGGTCGTGCACCAGGGCGGCGCCCACGAACCACACCAGGATCAAGAGGGTCTCCCCGTCGAGCAGCCGTACACCGGCGTATCCCGCGAGGGCGAAGGAGGAGACCATCAGGAGCAGATGCAGCGGTCCCTCCCCGTACCAGCGGCGCAGGACCCTCATCGCGGCTCTCCGAACGTCAGACGGCTCACCCATTTGGTGTTCATCACGCCGGGGGCGGCCGGCACGATGACGCGTGCCGGAAACCCGTGGTCGGGTGAGAGGTCCTCACCGTTGACTCCCAGCGCCAGGAGCGAATCCGGGTCCCGCACCTGGTTATCCCTGAGAGCCACCGACCTGAAGGGCCCGCTCCGCTGGAGGGACTCCACCAGCACTCCCGGCGCTCCGTCCGGGAAGCCCGCGAGCACGGCGAGATCACGCAGACGGACCCCACGCCACCACTGGTCGGATGTCGACCAGCCCTCCACGCAGGCGATCGGCAGCGCCGCGCTGTGCTGCCGCATGGAAAGCAACTGCGCCCGGGACAGCCGCGTCTCCCCGGCCGGCCCGACGATCGTGAGCCGCCAGTCCGCCCCGGTCTCCGCCGGGATGATGCCCACCTCGGCGGCGGTCTTGTTGATCTGGAACCCGTTGGGCCCCGTCCCCGGTTCGGCGCCGCCGCGTGGGGTCAGCAGCGCGGTCTTCCGCAGCCCGTCGTCGAAGCTCCGTCCGGCCGACGTGACCAGGAGGAGCAGCGAGCCCGCCCCCACCACCGTCAGGGCACCGCGCCGGGAGAGGGTCGGAGCGGCGGGGGCCGGGGAGGCCAGTTCGTCCTGCGCCGCGGGAAGCCCGCGGCGCAGGACGCGCAGCGCACGCGGCAGCTTGAGGAACGTATGGGCCAGGAACGCGGCGAAGAAGACCCAGGCCCCGTAGAAGTGCAGCGGGTAGAAGGACCCGGGGAACAGGTACTCCAACTGGATGTTGAGCAGACCGGTGACGAACTGGAAGAGGGCGCCACCCACCAGCAGCAGCACCGACAGACGCTCCAGGGCGTGTCCGGCCGACCGTGCGGGAGGCAGGGCGAACAGCTTCGGGACCACCGACCACAGCTTGGCCAGCAGGACGGGCACGAGCACGATGCCCAGGGTGACGTGCACCCCCTGGGTCAGCCGGTACAGCCAGTGGGGCCCTGTGGGCCAGTCGAAGAGGTAGAAGCCGAGCAGACCCTTCGCCGGTGTCTTGTCGTTCACCATGGCGAGGTCCGGGTTGTACGCCGCGTAGGAGAGGAGACCGGTCACGAACAGCAGGGTGATACCGGCCAGCAGCACCACGCCGAGCACGGCGGTGAACCGGACCCCGCGCACCGGACTGCGCCAGAAGGCGGGTCCGGTGGGGAGGGGAAAAGGGGGAAGAGGGAGGTGTGCACCGGTTCGCTGACGTCTGTCGCCCATGCGCCGACGTTATGCGGGGGACACCGCTCCGAGAGGGTAGCGACTCCTGACGAAAGTCCGAGCCGGCGCCCGGACGGCCCCGCCGATCGATCTGACGGTCGTGTGACGCGGGGGCGTCGCAGCGCCCGTCGGGCACCGTGGATGCGTAGCGTGCCCGGGTGACGACCGAGCAGCGCGGCGACCGCCTCCGCACCTTCGAACCCCTCGTTCCCGACCGCCCCGCCGGTCGCCGACGGGACCTGGCATCGGCCGTGGCGGGGGCCCTGCTGGTCGCCGTGGCCGCGGTGGTCGGATGGGTGATCCAGGAGGGCGACGGCAGCCTGCAGGTCCACTGGCCGCCCCTGCTCGCCTCCTGGGACCCGCACGTGGGTCCCGGCACCCCGCTCGCCCTGGGGGTCGCGGTCGCGGTCGTGGCGTACGGGCCACGCCTCGCGGCCGCGCTTCCCTGGCGCGGGCTGCTCCTCACCTGCTGGGCCGGTTCGGTGGCCTGGATCCTGTCGCTCGCACTCATCGAGGGCTGGTACCGGGGCGTGGCGCGCCGGCTGACCACCAAGCACGAGTACCTGCGGGTGATCGACCGCTTCGACGACATCGGTGCCGCGCTGCGCGGCTTCACCGACCACATCGTGATCGGCCCGCCCGGCAACTGGCCCGCACATGTCGCGGGTCACCCGCCGGGCGCCACCCTCACCTTCGTCGGCCTGGACCGGATCGGGCTCGGAGGCGGCGCCTGGGCGGGCATGTGGTGCATCGTGCTCGGCGGTTCCGCCGCCGCCGCCGTGCTGGTCGCCCTGCGTGCCCTGACGGGCGAACACCTCGCTCGGCGTGCGGCCCCGTTCCTGGTCCTGGCCCCCTTCGCCGTATGGGCGGGGACATCGGCGGACGGCTACTTCACCGCTGTGGCGGCCTGGTCCGTGGCGCTGCTGGCACTCGCGGCGACCCGTACGGTCAGGTTCCCGGCGGCGGCCGCACTCGCCTCCGGGCTCCTGTTCGGGTTCACCTGCTATCTCAGCTACGGTCTGACGCTCATCGTGGTCCTGCCGGCCGCCGTACTGGCCCTCACCCGCACCGTGCGCCCCCTCGGTCCCTTCCTGCTCGGCGCGCTGGCCGCGCCGGTGGCCTTCACCCTGGCGGGATTCAACTGGTGGGAGGCCTACCACCTGCTGGTGGAGCGCTACTACCAGGGCGCGGGCGGAGTCCGCCCCTTCTCCTACTGGGTCTGGGGGAACCTCGCCTGCGCCACACTGGCAGCCGGACTCGCCACCGTGGCGGGACTGCGGCGCGCGGTGGCGTCCGCCCCCTCCGGGGCGCGCGGGCTGCTCTCCGGCACCGCTACCGGGGCTCAACGGCTGGCGTTCCTGAGCCTCGCCGCCCTGCTGGCCGTCGCCGTCGCCGATCTGTCCGGGATGAGCAAGGCGGAGACCGAGCGCATCTGGCAGCCCTTCGTCCTCTGGCTGATGCCTGCCGCCGCGCTGCTCCCGGGCATCGACCGGCGTCGCTGGCTGGCGGCCCAGGCCGCTGTCGCCCTGCTGGTCAACCATCTGCTGTGGACCGGCTGGTGAGAGGAACACCCCCGCCCGGCCGGCGTCAGCCCACCGGAACGGCAGTTCGGGCGGGCCGGGCGCCGAAGGTCTCGCGGCCCCGGGGCCCGGCCCGGCCGGCGACTGGCCGCCGCCCGCCGTGGCGGCAGCCACGGCGCCGGGAACGCGCGGCGGGCACCACCAGCCGGCTCTCAGTCGCGCACACAGAACTCGCGGTCGGTCAGCCACTGGCCGAACCAGTCGTCCAGCGGGACGGTGAGGCACCATTCGGGGTCGTTCACGTCCGGGGTGGGCACCGTCGGGGCGGGCTCGTCGGGCACGGGCGTCGTCGGTGTCGCGCTCGGTTCGGCAGCGGGCGCCGAGGGCTCGGTGGCGTCCGGCAGCCCGCTCAGCATCTCGCGGAACACCTTCGAGGACTCGGGGTTGTCGGCGCACTGCCACACCCCGTGCGGGCAGTAGTCCGTGATCGTCTGGTAGACCGGCTTGTGCAGGTCCATCCACTCCAGCATGCGGCGCATGTACTCGGGGTTGTCGCCGTTGCGGAACAGCCCCCACTCGGGGAAGGAGATCGGCTTGCCGTGCTCGGCGGCGAAGTCGACCTGCTTCTGCAGGCCGTACGGTTCGCTCACCTGCTCGTCGAAGGTCCGAGCCGGAGGCTGGTCGTACGAGTCCATGCCGATGATGTCCACGACGTCGTCGCCCGGGTAGCACTCCGTCCAGGGCACCGCGTCCAGTCCACGGCTCGGTGCGAAGTCGAACCGGAACTCCTGGCCGGAGACGGACCGCATCGCGGTGACGATGCGGTTCCAGTACGCCTTCCACGCGACCGGATCGGGCCCGCAACGGTGCGTGTACGTCGTGCCGTTCATCTCCCACCCGAGGACGATCACCGTGTCCGGGATCCCCAGCCGGACCAGACGCTCGGCCAGCCGGCGGAAGTGCTCGTCGAACTGCCCCTGGGCACCGGCCCGGAGCAGGCCCCGTACCTCCTCGTCGGAGACACGATCCTCGTTCCGTTCCAGCATCGGTGTGTTGAGGACGAGCATCCGGTCCTCGGCGGCCTTCCGCCAGGCCGCCCAGGAGGCGAGGAAGCCGGGACGGCCCTCGATGTTCTCCCACAGGTCGCCCGGCAGATAGGTGTGCCCGACCCTCAGCTCCGTACCGCCCAGCCAGCGCGACAGCTCCGCCATCCGCTGCACGCCCTGCGGCCCGTAGTCCAGATAGGCGCCGACGGCAGTCGTCCCACCGGGCTCCGGCGCTCCCTGGGCGTCGCTCCTGCCGCTCCGGGGGTCCGAGGCGTCGTGGTCGGCGAGGACCGCGCCGCCGACGAGGAGGCAGAGCGCGGTCGCCCCGATGCCGAACTTGGTGAGACGGCGCTGTACGGGCACGGATCCTCCTAGGACTGCGGCCTGACTCCGACGCTGTCGACCCTAAGGAGAAGGATTCAACAATGGGCTGCGGTACCGCCCGTCAATAGACCATTCGCGACACACGCTGCCTCATCGCGGGCCGTTCGGGTGACTCCGCAGGAACGTGAAAGGGAGGGCGCCGACGCGGTTGTCGAAATTCGAGTCGACCAGGACAGGCCCGCCCGAAGTCCGTACCCCTCCCGGACGTGTGAGCATTTCGCGGAAGAGGGCTTTCATCTCCAGCTTCGCCAGATGTGCCCCCAGACAATGATGGGGACCTCCTCCGCCGTATCCGAGGTGCGGATTGGGGGACCGGGTGATGTCGAATTGATCGGGATTCTCGAACACGGCCGCGTCCCGGTTGGCGGACGCGTAGAGGAGCACGACCTTCTCCCCGGGAAGAAAGGTGTGGCCGCCGAGTGCGCATTCGGCGGCCACGGTCCGGCGGAACTGGATGATCGGCGTCGAGTGACGGACGATCTCGTCGACCGCGCCGTCGGCGTAACGGTCGAAGTCGGACTCCAGGAGGGTCCGCTGGTCCGGGTGGGCGCTCAGCAGGACCAGCCCGTGCGCGATCGCGTTCCGGGTGGTCTCCACACCGGCGACGAGGAGCAGCGAGAAGAACGCGCCGAGCTGACGCGAGGACAGGGCCTGCCCGTCGACGTCCGCCCGGACGAGCGCCGAGATCACGTCGTCGGCCGGGGCCCGGCGCCGGTCACGGGCGATGCCCGCCATCTCCAGCTGCATACGGGCCAGGGAGCGCAGACCCCGCCCCGGAACGCGGAGCCGGGCGCGGCCACGCCGTTGGACCCCGACGTACTCCGACGCGTGGTCGATCCGCGCAGCGATGGCGGACCGGTGGCGCGCAGGAATGCCCATCAGGTCGCAGATGACCTCGAACGGCATGCGTGAGGGGGCCGAGCGCATGAAGTCGCCCGGGCCCTCGGCGATCGCCTCGTCCACCAGCCGCCGGGCGACGGCCTCGATGTTCTCCTCGGCTGCGGCCAGCAGCCTGGGCGTGAAGGCGCGCGAGATGGTCCTGCGAAGCCCGGCGTGCTCGGCGCCGTCCATGTTCACCATGGAGTTGCCGAACACCGCCTTGGCCCAGGGGGCCGGTTCCGGGACGGTGACCCCGGGGGCACTGGCGAAGACCTGCGGCTGACGGCTTGCCGCCCGCACGTCTGCGTGCCTCACCAACACGCGGAACGGCGTGCGCGATCCCGTACGAGGCGTGAAGCGGACCGGCGCGTCGAGTTCCCTCAGCCGTGCGAACGCCGACAGCCGTTCCGTCCGCGGGAGCCGCCAGAAAGCCGGATCGGCCAGATCGGCTCCCGCTGTCCCTCGCGCGCGGTCGGTGGGCACCTGCGTCGGCGCGTTCATGCACAACCTCCGGGAGTTCGGACGGCCATGGTTGCCCGCCCGGCGGCGCCCGGCGGCCGACACGGCCGGACGGGCGTGAGGAATTCCCACGGTCGCGCGATGTCCGGCGCATGAGAGAACCGTTCGCGCCCCGTCTCGTTGCCCACTGGAGCGAGATGTCTCGCAGGAGCTGACGAGAGGGAGGTACACCCACCATGAATCCGACCAGCGGCCCCGACGAGGGGCCGGCGGGCACCCCGAGGCCGGCCCGGCGCGCGGTGCTGCGCGCCGTCTTCACGGCGACCGTGCTCGCCGGCACCGGCGGTGCGCTCGCCCCGGTCCTCCTCAGGGGCCAGGATCCGGGAGACCCGGGCCAGGACCGCGACGCCGTGGGGCCCGAGCGGTTCTCCGAGCTGTACAGGGGCCGCACGATCCGGGGCACGGCCACCGCCGTCGTGCCGGCCGGAGCGCAGCCGCGCAACGGGGAGTCCGTCGCGGCTCCCGCCGTCGACGTCAGCATCGACGGGAGGACGCTGCACGTGATGCGGCGTGCCGACGGTAGCTACCTCAGCACCGTCAACCACTACGAGTCGTTCCCGACACTTCTCGAGACGGCCCGCGCGGCGGTCGACGAACTCGGCACCGCCCAGTTGTCATCCGTCTCCCCGCACACCATCTGAGACCTAAGGACGAGCACGGGTGCACAGCCGAAAGAATCAGCGCGACCTGACGCGCACCGAGAAGAAACGCCTGGTCGACGCGATCCTGGAGCTCAAACGCTCGGGCCGTTACGACGACTTCGTCACCCTGCACCGGCAGTACTACGTCACCGACGGCGAGAGCCGCCCACGTCCCGCCCACATGACCCCGTCCTTCTTCCCCTGGCACCGTCAGTACCTCCTGGAGTTCGAGGAGGCGCTGCGGTCGGTCGATCGCCGGGTGTCGATCCCGTACTGGGACTGGACGCGAGACAACACGGCGAAGTCCTCCCTCTGGGCGGAGGACTTCCTGGGCGGCAACGGCAGGCCCGGCGACCGGCAGGTCATGACCGGGCCGTTCGCCTACCGGCAGGGGAACTGGCGCATCCGTGCCAAGGTCACCGACGACCACTTCCTGCGACGCAACTTCGGCCGCCCCTCCGCACCCGTCACCCTGCCCGGTGCGGCGGAGGTGGACCGCGCCCTGGGCGACCCGGTGTACGACACCGCGCCCTGGAACAGCGTCAGCACCACCGGCTTCCGCAACAGGATCGAGGGCTGGGGCATCAGAGGCGGCAGGGGTGTCGCCAACCACAACAAGGTGCACCGCTGGATCGGAGGATCGATGGCCGGCGCCGCGTCCCCCGACGACCCGGTCTTCTGGCTGCATCACGCCTTCATCGACCTGCTCTGGACCCGCTGGCAGAAGGCGCACCCCCGCTCCCGGTACCTGCCGGCCCGCACGCTCCCGGCCGACGACCCGCAGCGGGACCGGATCTTCCCGCTCGACCGGCCGATGCCGCCCTGGGACGTGGCCCCCTCCCAGCTCATGGACCACACCCGGCTCTACCGGTACGTCTGAACGACGCGGGCCGCCCCCGGAACGGAACCGGGCCCCCTCCCCCGCCAGGAAGCGGAGGGAGGAGGCCCGACGGTTGCCCCGGGGGAGATCAGTGGCCGTAGCCGTACTCGTCCGCCTTGGCCTCGTGGTGGTCCGAGACGTTGGCGCAGGTGTTGCCGAACGCCGGGTTCAGCAGGGCGATCACGTTCACCGTGTTACCGCAGACGTTGACCGGGATGTGCACGGGCACCTGGACGGCGTTGCCCGAAAGGACACCGGGGGAGTGGGCCGCGACGGCCTCCGCGCCGGAGTCGGCGGTAGCCATGCCGGCGCCGCCGGCGATCAGGGCACCGGTACCTGCCATGACGGCGGCCACCTTCGAGATACGCGACATCAGTTCTCCTTGAGAGGGTCGAAACCGGCCACCTGGAGTGCGGCCGGCATGCTCTGACAACGCGGAAGTCGACAGACGGTAACGGATCGGAGGAAAACTCATCATCTCGGCTCAAGTCCGTCCGATGAACGCCATTCCGGTCGCCGGGAGTTCGCTCAGCCGGCCGCGCCACTCCCGTGCGGCGGGAACGCGGGACTTCACCGCCTCGGCTCCCCGGTCCCGCACGGTCAGCTGCGTCTCACGCAGCCGCAGCAGCGGCGCCAGGCCGGAACGGGCCAGCAGCAGACGCCGGTTGACGACCGGCACAGGACCCCAGTGGTTCTTGTACTGCTCCGAGCCGCGCAGCAGACTCAGCACACCGCGGTCCAGGCCTCCGGCCTCCCGCGCGATCTCGCGCAGCAGCATCGTGGAGACATCGACCTTCCTCTCCCTGAGCCGGGGATGGACACCGTACAGATAGCCTCCGGTCAGCCGTGCCGAACGGTAGGACAGGTCGGCGGCCACCACCTCCCCGTCGAGCACGAACTCCCTGACCGAGGCCTCTCCGTCGCGCACCATCCGGCGGGTGGAGCGCACCAGGTGCGAGCAGAAGCGCGGCCGCAGGTGCTCCGGGTTGACGCCTCTGCCCAGCCACTGCAGTTCGTGCAGGGAGAGCAGGGTGCCGATCGCGCCCGCGACCTGCTGGACCGGCGCCGTACGGCACTCGATGCCCAGCGTGTCGATCCTGCGCAGCTTGGCGCGGGCCCGCTGGGCCCGGGAACCGGTCATCCTTCCGATGAGGGCGTCGATCGGCTCCGCGGGCAGCTCCATGCACGTCGAGTCCGTGCGGCTGCTCCGCGCGCCCGACCACGCATCGAACAGCAGGTGCGCCGAGGCGTCGGGACGAACTTCCCGCAGGTCCACGACGGTGTGCGAGGCGGCCCGGTGGAGCCCCCGCTCCAGCGCGGTGACCGCGGTCCGGGTGTCCTCGCCGTCCACCAGGATGTCGAAGAAGTCGGAGATCGCACCGCCCATCGGCACCAGCAGAGGCATCGGGCGGTGGACGAGCATCAGGGGAGCCGCCCCGATCAGACGACCGTCCCGGCGCGCAAGCACGACCCGGAGCCGGCCGGGGACTCCGTAGGAGAGCCACCACGAATGGAGCCACGCGTGGCTCTGGAAAGGGGTGGCGGTGGGGCAGCGGCGGTGCAGCGCGTCCCACTCCGCCGCGAGGTCCGCGAAGTCCGCCAGGTCCCGGCAGAGGGTGACGGTCAGCCGTCCACGGCGGTCGTCCTTCATCGCACGAGGGGCATCGTTCATCGCACGAGCTCCCGTTCGCCGGCCGTGCCGCCCTGGGCGGGCCCGGGCACCTGCGCGGTGACACCGCGTCGTCCATTTCGGGGGCGTACGAGCAGGACCAGTCCGCCGACCAGCCCGCCCGCACTGGCGCCGACGGCCGTACCGAGCGGCGCGGAGGGGGACACCGGATCGGCCGGAGGCACGGCGTGCGAGAACTTGATCAGCTTCACCCCCGTGTCCTTCGCGACGTGCCCGCTGCTGACGACCACGGCCTCGGTCACCGCGTTGGCGATGTCCGCCGCACGGTCCCGGTCGGCAGACGTGCCGGTCACCGCGATCATGGGCGAGTCCGGGGAGGTCTCGGACCGCACATGGGTGCGCAGTTCGCGAACGGGCTCCCCGGCCGCTCCCTTGGCGTAGGCGAGCGTGGCGTCGCTGGTTGCCAGCCGGCCGTAGGACTGCGCGTAACCCAGTGCGGCGGCCGGGTCGGTGTCCTTGCCCGCGGTGACCATGGCGTAGCTGGTGGCGGCGTACTCGGGCTGGGCGAGCACACCGTAGGAGAATCCGCAGGTGGCTCCGAGCAGGACGCAGGCCGGCAGGGGCCACCAACCGGTCTGTGTGAATGCGGGGCGGAGCCTGCGCAGCCGTCCGGTGACGGTCGGCTGCTGCTCGGGCGAGTCGGTCATGGATGTGCTCTCTCGGTCGGGGGGACTGTGGCGGTGCCGACGGACTGTGCGTAGACGTCCATGAGGCGCCGGCTGCTGAGCCGGATGTCGTAGTGGTCCACGGCCGCGGGCGGCGGCAGCCTGCGCGCGCCGCCCTCCACGTGGTGGCGCAGGGCGGCCGTCAGTTCGGCCGTGGGATCGGTCGCGCCGGAGGCTGCTCCGACGCGGGTCGTACCGGGCACCCGGCCCGCCGGGAGGTCCTCGACGGCGGGGCAGACCCCGTGCACCACGGGCAGCCCGGCGGCCAGGGCCTCGACCACGGCAAGTCCGAAGGACTCCTCGCGGGACGCCGAGACGAACAGGTCGACGGCGCTGAGCACCGCCGGGATGCCGGGAGCGGTGCCCACGCCGCCGCACTCGCCGAGGAACCTGACACGTCCGGTCATCCCGAGCCTGGTGGCGAGAGCCCGCAGCGGCGCGGCCTCCGGGCCGTCCCCGGCCAGGACGAGCCAGGCGTCCGGGACTGCGGCGACGGCGCGGATCAGCACGTCGAAACGCTTGCCTGGGACCAGTCGGCCCACGCCCCCCACCACGAAGGCCGTGCCGGGCAGCCCCAGCAGGGCACGTGTGGACCGCCGCAGACCGGCGTCGAAACGGAAGGCCGCGGCATCGACGCCGTTGGGCACGGTGTGGATCCGGGCGGCCAGGCACACCCCAGTCGCGCAGCCTGCCCGCGACGGTGTCGGAGACGGCGACCGTCGCCGCCCCCAGCCGCTCGGTGCGCAGATAGAGCTCACGGGTGCCGCGGGTCAGCGGCCGTCCCTCGATCTCCGCGCGGCCCAGCGAGTGCTCCGTCGCCACGACGGTGGTGCCGGCCAGGCGCGCCGCGATCCGGCCGTAGACACAGGCCCGGTAGAGGTGCGTGTGCACGAGATCGTAGGAGCCGCGCCGGATGAGCCGCGCCAGCCGGGGCACGGCGCCGAGGTCCCGGTTGCCCCTCATCCCCAGGTTCCGGACGTGTACGCCGTCGGCCCGCAGCCCTTCCGCGACCGCTCCGGGGTTGGTGAGCGTCACGACGTCGCAGCGCACCGGCAGATGCCGCAGCAGCAGCCGCAACTGCTGTTCGGCCCCGCCGGCGCCGAGCCCGGTGATGACGTGCAGCGCCTTCACGCGGCCTCACCCGGGCCCGCGTTCCCGGCCGAGCGGTACCGCAGCCGGTGCCGTACCTCCTTGGCCCGCAGACGCGCGCCCCGGTCGGCGTGGCTGACATGTGTGCGGGGCAGGGCGAGCGGTCCCGCCAGGGCGCCGGGAGCCAGGGCGCAGCCGTAGGCGTATCCCGCCTCACGCACGGACTCGGCCACCCGCCGGTCGGCGAAGCCGTACGGATAGCAGAAACCGGAAGGCGCCCGGCCGGTGACGCGGCGGAGTTCCTCCCGGCTGCCGTGGGTCTCCCGGCGCAGCTCGTCGTCGGACAGCTCCGTCAGATCCCGGTGGAGCAGCCCGTGCGAGCCGATCTCCATCCCCGCGGCGGCGACGGTACGGACGCCCTCCTCGGTCAGGAGCGGCCTGCGCGGGCCGAGGGGGTCCCAGACGTTAGAGCCGCCGGGCCTCCCTGGCAGGACGAACACCGTCGCGGTGCAGCCGTGGGCGAGCAGCACCGGAAGCGCCTCGTCGAGGAAGTCCGCGTACCCGTCGTCGAACGTGAGCCCGACCAGCCCGCGCTCACCGGCGGCTCGCGCGCGCAGCAGCGTCGCGGTTCCCACGCCGGTCAGGCCCCGGCGGCGCAGCCAGGTCAGCTGCTCGTCGAGGCGGTCCGCGGAGACGGTGATGCCGTACGGGTCGTCCGCCGGATCGCTCACCGAGTGGTAGGTCAGGATCCACGGCCGGGACCGGACCGGCAGCGTACGGGCACGGGGTGGCGAGGTGTCAGCGGCCATGGGGGAACCTCTGTCGGATGAGTGCCAGCAGATGGACTGCTTCGGGGGCCCGGAGCGCGAGTCCGGTGAGCAGGAACGCCAGGGGTACGAGGAGGCAGCCGGCCGCCAGCCCGGAAACCGGCCCCGGCACCAGGTCCGTGGCCAGCCGGCCCGCCGCCGCCGCGACCGCCGCGGCGGCCACCGGGCGTGCGAGGGAGAGCGCGACCGCCCGGGGCCGCACGGCGACCGCTCGCGTGCCCAGTCCCAGCAGCATCAGCAGGGCGGCCGTGCTGATGCCGACGGCGTTGGCGGCCGCGATGCCTTCGACGCCGAACGGGCCGGTCAGGAGCAGACCGGCGACTGTGGTGACCAGGAGACCGGCGCCCATCGCGCCGAGCGGGTACCAGGTGGGCCGACCCGCCGAGAAGAACGGCCGGCACAGCGCGCCGACCAGGGTGTGGCCGAGCAGACCGAGTGCGTAGACCCGCATCACACCCGCCGTGGCGGCGGTGTCCGCGGCGTCGAAGGCACCCCGTTGGAAGAGGACTTCGACGATCCGGGGCGCACAGCCGAGGACCGCCGCCGTGCCCAGCAGCACCACGGTGCCGGCCAGGGCGAGGTCACGTTCGACCCGCCGCCTGGCCCCTTCCCGGTCCCCGGCCGCCATGGCCCGCGCGACGACGGGGAAGGTCACCGTGCAGATCATCATGGACAGCACCATCGGCAGCTGCGCGACCTTCTGCGCGTAGTTGAGATGTGAGATGGCCCCGTCCGGCAGGGACGAGGCGAGGAACCGCTCGACGAAGACCTGAGACTGACGGCTCACCACGAACAGGATCACCGGGGCCAGGACCGTCGCGCCGAGAAGTGCCGAGCCTTCCCCCCTGACCGACCGCCTTCCGCCCCGGCCGGGCATCAGCCGGACGAACGCGGGAAGCAGGGTGAGGATCATCAGCAGGCTCCCGACGGCGACACCCGCCGCGGCGGCGCGCACCCCCCATACGGTGTGCAGGGCCAGGGTCATGCCGATGATGCCGATGTTGTACGCGATGTAGACACCGGCCGGCGCCAGGAACCTGCCGTGCGCCCGCAGTGCGGCGCTGAAGTACCCCGTGATCCCGAAGGTGAGCACCGTGACCGCCGTCAGCCGTGTGCAGTCCACCGCGAGCCGGGGATCGTCCAGTCCCGGTGCCAGGACGCCGACGGCCCAGGGCGCGCCCCAGACCAGCAGTCCGCCCGCGCACGCGAGCGCGGCGAACAGCCTGGGGAGGGTGTCGGCCACGAGTGCGCGGACCGGGTCCTGCGTATGGCCGCCGGCGGCCCGCCGGGTCAGCGCCAGGCTGAACGCCGGGACGAGCAGCAGCGCCATGCCGTCCTCGATCAGCAGCGTGGCGGCCATCTCCGGGACCGTCCACGCGATCAGGAAGGCGTCGCTGGCATGACTGGCGCCGAAGAGCCGGGCGATCGCCTGGTCCCGGACGAGCCCCAGCAGGGCGGCGACCACGGTCAGTCCCGCCGCGCCGCCCGCCGCCCGGGCGAGGAGACGCCCCGGCCGCGTCCGCGCCCCGGGCGTGGACAGCTTGTCGGCCGTCGTCCCCGGGGCCGGGTCCGTGGTGGTCCCGCTCACGGGCCGGCCGTCCTCTCCGGCCTGTCGAGCGCCCACCACGCGGCGAGGCCCAGCACGATGCCCGTCAGCACGGTGGAGGGGCCGCCGATGTCCGCGTACAGGAAGTCGACCGTCTGCCAGGTCATCAGTCCGACGGCGGCGAGACCGCAGTCGACGGCCGCGGCCCCCCTGGCCCGGGCGAGCATCAGCCTGCGGACCCCGCCGGCCAGGAGAGCCGCCCAGGAGCCCACCAGCGCGGTGAAGCCGATGATTCCCTGCTCGCTGAGCACCAGCAGATACATGTTGTGGGGGGAGAGCAGGGGCTGCTTGCGGAACTCCTGGCCGGCCCCCGCCGTGTCGCTCCCGGCGGAGAGACCGATCGAGGCGTGCCCGTCCCGGTGTGCCGGGAAGCCCTTCAGACCGACACCCGTGGCGGGGTGCTCGCGCCACATGTCCGCCGCGGCGGCCCACATGGTGTAGCGGTCGTTGACCGACCGGTCGGGTGCGCTGGTCACCTCGGTGATGCTGGTCAGCCGCTGCGAGATCATCTCGGACCCGACGCCGAAACCACCGACCAGGACGACTCCGGCGGCGCCCAGCACGGCCAGCGCGCGGACGGCCTGCCGGAGCCCGGTCAGCGCGATCACGGCGAGGGCCCCCGCCGCTGTCGCGATCCACGCCCCCCGGCTGAAGGACAGGGTGAGCGGGACCACCAGCAGAGCGGCGGTCACCGGAGCCCACGGCCTCAGCCGGCGAGGCGTGCCGGCGGGCGCCCGGAGCGCGTACGCGGTGGCCGCCACCAGGCCGTAGCCGACCACCGTGGCCATCCCCATCACGTCGCCGGGGCCGAACGTGCCGACCGCGCGGATGTCCTCGCCCATGTACGAGGCGCCGGAGCCGGTGACGTACTGGTGGACACCCGTCGCCCCCTCGACGACCGCGAGCAGGACGAGCGTGCCCGCGACGGTCCGGAACCCCTGAGCGTCCCTGACCAGCAACAGCACGGCGGCCGGCACCAGCACGAAGATCTGCAGGTACCGCACGAACCCGGGCAGCGCCGCCACCGGGTCAGCGGCGGTGACCGTGGCCAGGGCGAGGCCCACGGCCGGCAGGCCCAGCACCACCGCCGCGGCCGGGGAGAGCGGACGACGCCGCCGGTGGAGCAGAAGGCCCGCACAGACGAGGACGGCCACACCCGAGAGGAGATCCGCCGCAGGTACGCCGAACACGGTCCCGGCCCCCGCGCCGTCGCCCGGCAGGGCCACGAACAGGACCGTCGCGATCAGCGGCAGTACCTGCCACCGGTGGGTCCACCCGCGCGTGGGTGCCTCCTCCCTGACGGCGGGAACGGCGGGCGCCGCGGTTACGGTGAGTGCCACGGTTCAGCTGCCTCCGAGCCGGAACACCGAGCCGGCCGTGCGCGCCAGTACGCACAGGTCCTGCCACAGCGACCATGTCTCGATGTACCGGTTGTCGAAGCGGGCGCGGTCCTCGATCGAGGTGTCGCCGCGCAGCCCGTGCACCTGCGCCAGTCCCGTGATGCCGACGGGCATCCGGTGCCGGGCCCGGTACCCGGGGTGCATGCGGCTGAACTGCTGGACGAAATAGGGGCGTTCGGGGCGCGGCCCGACCAGGCTCATGTCGCCCCGCACGACGTTCCACAGCTGCGGCAGCTCGTCGAGCGAGGTCCTGCGCAGCATCCTGCCCACGCGGCTCATGCGCCGGTCCTCCGACACGTTCCACCGGGTGGCCGACTCATGTGCGTCGGCGGGTCGCAGGGTCCGGAACTTCAGCAGGACGAACGGCCGCCCGTGCTCGCCGATCCGCTCCTGGTGGAAGATGACACCTGGGCCGTCGGACACGCGGACGGCGAGCGCGCAGGCGGCCAGCACCGGTGACACCACGACCAGGGCGAGCGCGGCCAGCACCGCGTCCATGACCCGCTTCACCCGGTGCGCCACCGGCCGGTGAGGTCCGGCGGACAGCGACTGCGCCGCGAAACCCCACACATGGTCCGGTCTGCCCGTCGTCCGGCCCCGCGTGACCGCGCCCTGATCGGTGATCAGCCACACCTGGCAGCCGTGCCGCGTGAACAGGGCGAGGAGCTCCGCCCCGTCGGGCACCGCCTCGGGCGCAACCGTGAAGACGGCATGCCGCACGGAGTTCTGCACGACCGCCCGGCCCGCGTCCTGCACCGACGCGAGGACGGGCAGCGGTACCTGTCCTGGGGGCTTTTCCGCCCCCGTGCCGGAGCCGGCCACCCGGCCGACCGGACGCATCCCGTACCGCCGGTGTTCCTGCAGCACTGCGACGACCCGGTCGGCGACCGGACCCTCGCCGACCACCAGGGCCGACCTGGGGCTGCGCGCGGCCGACCAGAGCCGGGACCTGTGGACCACGGCGCGGGCACCGCAGCCCACCATGGTCTGGAGACCGGCCGCACAGCCGAGCGCCGCCCAACCCGCGGCCTGGCGCGGGTCGTACAGGGTCACCGCCTCGGCGACGACGTACCACTGCACGACGGCCAGCCACGCCAGCGCGGGCAGTTCGGCCAGGGCGGACGGGGAGAACCGCGGCCGGTAGAGACCCCGGTAGGCGTGCAGGAGCGCCTGGACGGCAGCCTGTACGAGGACGACGGCCGGCGGCCACACCCCCGGCGCGACCAGGGCTGCGGACACGCCGAGCGCGAGCGCGTCGGCGGCCATGAGCGCCGCCGGGGCGCGCCGCCGGGTGACGCGTGCGGTGGGCCGTGGGGCCGTGGTGTCCTTACCGCCGCTGCGCGGTGGCCGGATCGCGGTCGCCGCACGCCGTACGGCGGTCGCCTGGGCGGCCCGGGGGACAGGTGCACTCTCCGTCGTCATCGCTCGGTGCGCTTCCTCGTCGTGGAGTGGGACTGGCCGACAAGTTCCTCGTAGAGATTCAGGACCGCGCCCGCGGTCCTCGACACGTCGAAGACCGACCGGGTGCGCAGCTGCGCCGTGCGGCCCAGCTCCGCCCGGAGCGCCGGGTCGCCCAGCAGAGCGGTCAGCGCCGCCGCGAGCGCGGGTGGGTCGTCGGGCGGCACGAGACAGTGGGGCAGGTGCCCGGGAGGCAGGCTCTCCCTGGCCCCGTCGACGTCGGTCAGCAGGACGGGGGTGCCGCAGGCCATGGCTTCGAGGGGGGCCAGTGCCATCCCTTCCCAGCGGGAGGGGAGGACCAGGAGGTCCGCCGCGTGGATCCAGGGCCGCACATCCGCGGTGGCGCCCGCGAACAGCACGCCGGGCGGTGCGGTGCGCCGCAGTTCGTCCCCGTACGGTCCGTCGCCGACCAGGACCAGCCGTGCCCCGGTCGGCGCCGCCGTCCGCCAGGCCCGCAGCAGTACGTCCTGGCCCTTCTGCCGGCTCAGGCGTCCCACACACACGGCGAGCGGCACGTCTGCCGGAAGGCCGTCGAGGAGACGAAGGGAGGCCCGGGCCGCTGCGCCCGCGTCCTCACCGCCGGGGCGGAAGCGGCCGAGATCGACGCCGTTGTGGATCACCGACCAGCTTGCCGTGATGCCGGCGCGTTGTCCGGCCCCGCGCTCGGACTCGCTGACACAGAGGATGCGGTCGCTCCACCGTGCCCCGAACCGCTCCCACCCCGCGGCCAGTCGGGCGGCCCCGCCCTCCAGAGCCTCGAACGACCAGGCGTGCGGCTGGAAGACCGTCGGAACCCGGCCGCGTACGGCCAGACGTCCGGCGAGCCCCGCCTTGGCGCTGTGCGCGTGGATCACGTCGGGAGCGCAGGCACGGATCAGCCGGTGCGCGGTGGCGACCTCCCGTCCCAGCCCCGGGCCCGGGGCCCGCTCAGCCGGCCAGGCGCACACCCGGGCTCCGGCGGTGGACGCCCCGGTGGCCAGCGGCCCGTCCGGAGGGCAGGCGACGACGGGACGGAGCCCTGCCCGTACCTGCGCCGCGACCAGGTCGGTCACGACCCGTGCGACGCCGCCCTCCACCGGCTGGACCAGGTGAAGGACTGTCAGCCGACTTCTGTCGGTGCAACTCTTCTGCAGCACACATGGCTCTCTTTCACATGCCCCGAAGAGCCGGTTCGGGTGAACACCGGCGGCAAGGAGTTTGGCGGCGGAGATCAGATGAGTAGAACGGAAAACCGAAATGCACTGTTGCAGACCGTGCGTGGGAAAACACGCAGATTCACGCTCGTGTCCACATGGATTGACGCGGGACAGGCCGCCGACCACCGGTTCCTCGAACCGTGCGGCGTGTCAGTCTGCAATGTTTCCCATTGTCCGCAGCGGTGTCGCATGATGGCCGGGCTGTATGTCTCTGTGCATCCCCAGGGCCGCGGATACGCCGAACGGTAAATGCGCCGCATTTGTCGACGAGTTGAGCGACCGAATTCCAGGCCCGGGGTGTTCCGGTCGTCCCGGCGGCATTCCCCGGCGCCTTTGCCGTCCGCGAACGTTCCGTGCGAACCGGCCGAACACGCCGACAGGGCCGTGGTGTCCGCAGTGCACCGGACCCGCTGCCGACCGGGCGGTGTACCCGCACGTGCGGCCGAAGGGGCAGTATCGGGTAGAACTCGTGATGATCGTCCGCCCCGTGGCGGTCCGCGAACGGCCGATGAGTACAGAGGAGAAACGATGGTTCACGAACGGGCCGGTCAGCCGGCGCAGCCCGGCGACCTGGTCGATGTGGCACGGCTGGTGACGGCCTACTACACGGTCCGTCCCGACCCGGCCGAGCCCGGTCAGCGCGTGGCCTTCGGAACCTCGGGGCACCGTGGATCGGCGCTCGCGGCAGCCTTCAACGAGGACCACATCGCCGCCACGACCCAGGCGATCTGTGACTACCGGGAGCGGCAGGGCACCGACGGACCGCTGTTCCTCGGTGCCGACACCCACGCACTGTCCGAGCCCGCCCGGATCACGGCTGTGGAGGTCCTGGCGGCCAACGGCGCCACCGTCCTGATCGACAGTGACGACGGCTACACCCCCACCCCGGCCGTCTCGCACGCGATCCTGACGTACAACCGTGACCGCTCGGCCGGTCTTGCCGACGGCATCGTCGTCACGCCCTCCCACAACCCGCCCGCCGACGGCGGGTTCAAGTACAACCCGCCGCACGGCGGTCCGGCCGGATCGGACGCCACCTCCTGGATCCAGGACCGGGCCAACGCCCTGATCGAGGGCGGGCTGAAGGAGGTCCGGAGGATCCCTTACGCCCGGGCGCTCGCCGCGGACACCACCGGACGGCATGACTTCCTGACCGGTTACGTCGACGACCTCCCCGCGGTCCTCGACCTGGACGCCGTCCGTGATGCCGGGATCCGGATCGGTGCCGACCCGCTGGGCGGCGCCTCGGTCGCCTACTGGGGGCGCATCGCCGAACGCCACCGGCTCGACCTCACCGTGGTCAACCCGCTCGCCGACCCCACCTGGCGTTTCATGACGCTGGACTGGGACGGCAAGATCCGCATGGACTGCTCCTCGCCGTACGCCATGGCCTCCTTGATCGAGCGCCGCGACGCCTACACCATCGCCACCGGCAACGACGCCGACGCCGACCGGCACGGCATCGTCACGCCCGACGGCGGACTGATGAACCCCAACCACTACCTCGCCGTCGCGATCCGCTACCTCTACGCGCACCGCGAGGGATGGCCCGCCGCTGCCGGCATCGGCAAGACCCTGGTCTCCTCCTCCATGATCGACCGCGTCGCCGCCGATCTGGGACGGCAGTTGGTCGAGGTCCCGGTGGGCTTCAAGTGGTTTGTCGACGGTCTCTTCGGCGGCACGCTGGGATTCGGCGGCGAGGAGTCCGCGGGCGCGTCCTTCCTGCGCCGAGACGGCCGGGTGTGGACCACCGACAAGGACGGAATCCTGCTCGCCCTGCTCGCCTCCGAGATCACCGCCGTCACCGGCTCCACCCCCTCGCAGCACTACGGTGAACTCACCGCCAGGTTCGGGGATCCCGCCTATGCCCGGGTCGACGCCCCGGCGACCCGTGAGGAGAAGGCGGTGCTGGCCCGGCTCTCCCCCGAGCAGGTCACGGCCGACACGCTGGCCGGCGAACCGATCACGGCCGTCCTCACGGAGGCGCCCGGCAACGGCGCGGCCCTCGGAGGACTCAAGGTCTGCACCGACAGCGCGTGGTTCGCCGCGCGCCCGTCGGGCACGGAGGACGTCTACAAGGTGTACGCGGAGAGCTTCCAGGGGGCCGAGCACCTGGCAGAGGTCCAGGACGAGGCCCGCGCCCTGGTCTCCGACGCCCTGGGTGCCACGGGCTGAGTATCAGGGCGCGCTGGAGTCCGCCTTCCGCGTCCGGCACCCCCGGACGCGGAAAGCGGGCCGGCCTGCCGCTCAGGCGTCGGGCACGGTGTGCCTGACCTGCTGGAGGAAGGCGGCGTTGTCGGGAGTCCTGCGGATCCTGTCCAGCAACGTCTCCAGCGTGGCCTGGGCGTCCCTCGTGCGCAGGGCGCGCCGCAGGCCGCGCACGGCGGCCAGTTCGGCCGGCGGCAGCAGGAGTTCCTCGCGGCGGGTGCCGGACGGCGTGATGTCGACCGCGGGGAAGACGCGCCGGTCGGCCAGCGCCCGGTCGAGACGGAGCTCCATGTTGCCGGTGCTCTTGAGCTCCTCGAAGAAGTAGTCGTCGGCGCGTGAACCGGTGTCCACGAGTGCGGTCGCCAGGATGGTGAGCGAACCGCCCTCCTCGGCGAGCCGGGCCGCCCCGAACAGCTTCTTGGGGCCCATGAGCGCCGCCGCGTCCACGCCGCCGCTCAGCGTACGTCCGCCGGCGCCTGCGCTGTTGTTGTGCGCGCGGCACAGCCGGGTCAGGGAGTCGAGCAGGATGACGACGTCCTGGCCCTGCTCGACCAGCCGTTTGGCGCGTTCCACGGCGAGATCCGCGAGCGCGACGTGCTCCTTGGGAGGCCGGTCGAACGTGGAGGAGTACACCTCTCCCCGCACGGAACGGCGCATGTCCGTCACCTCTTCGGGGCGCTCGTCCAAAAGCACCACCATCAGATGGCACTCGGGGTGGTTCACGGCGACCGATGCGGCGATCTGCTGCAGCAGTACGGTCTTCCCGGTCTTCGGCGGTGCGACGATCAGCCCGCGCTGGCCCTTCCCCACCGGTGACACGAGGTCGATGATCCGCGGGGCCGGACCGCCCTCCGGGCGCTCCAGGCGCAGCCGCTCCCGGGGGTGCAGGGGAGTGAGATCACGGAAGTGCGGCCGGCCCCGGAGCGTGTGCGAGGGGCGGCCGTTGACGGCATCGACCCCGGACAGGGCGCGAGGGCGCTCACAGGTCCCTTCGACGAGGTCGCCTCTGCGCAGGCCGTACCGCCGGATCAGCGCGGGCGTCACCTGGACGTCGCGGGAGGAGGGGCAGGCCCCGTCGACGCGCAGCACGCCGTGTCCGCCGGCCGCGGTGTCGAGGACACCGACGGTGCGGACGGGCTGATCCTGTGGGGTCACGGGGCGTTCGAGTGTGCTGGTCATGGTGGTCCTTTCGCGGACATGGCGTGTGAGGGGTCCGGCGAAGGCGAGGCGGCGTGATCACGCCTCGTGCGACGGGCACGAGAGGCCCGGACCGGACGGAAGAGGTGGTGCGAGAAGCTGATCGCCGGTCGTCGAAGGACGGGCGCAACAGCGGAAGAGAAGCACCGGCGCCCCATCAGGGCGTTCACGTGTGCTGACCAGACCATACCACGCGATGAAGGGCAGGGGGAGAAAGGAGGTCGTCACCGAGCGCGGTGCGTGTTCTCCGGGGACCGGGGACCGGGCGGGGAGCGGCGAACCACCCCCGCCCGGTGCGCCCTCAGCTCTCGCCGCGGAATGCCCGCAGGATCTGCTCGGCGGCCAGCGTGGCCGTCAACTCGCCTGCGCGGACGCTCTGTTCGAGCTCCGGAGTCAGGGTGCGCACCGCCGGATGGCTGCGCAGGCCGTCCAGCAGCTCGTCGCGGACCATCGCCCAGGTCCAGTCCACCTGCTGCTCGCGGCGCTTGGCCGCCAGCCGCCCGGTGGACTCGAGGAGCGTGCGGTGCTGCTCCAGCCGCTCCCACAGGGCGTCCAGCCCGGTCGACTCCCTGGCGCTGCACGTCAGCACCGGGGGAGTCCAGGCCGCGTCCACCGGATGCATCAGCCTCAGCGCTCCCGCCAGTTCACGCGCCGCCGCGCGGGCGTCGCGTTCGTGCGGGCCGTCGGCCTTGTTGACCGCGATGGCGTCGGCCAGCTCCAGGACACCCTTCTTGATGCCCTGCAACTGGTCGCCGGTACGGGCCAGAGTGAGCAGCAGGAAGGTGTCGACCATGTTGGCGACCGCCGTCTCCGACTGCCCCACGCCGACCGTCTCCACCAGCACCACGTCGTAGCCGGCCGCCTCCATGACCACGACGGACTCCCGGGTCGCCTTGGCCACCCCGCCGAGGGTCCCCGCGGTGGGGGAGGGGCGTACGAACGCCCTCGTGTCCACGGCCAGCCGCTCCATCCGGGTCTTGTCACCCAGGATCGAACCGCCCGTACGACTGGACGACGGGTCCACGGCCAGCACCGCGACCCGGTGCCCGAGCCCCGTGAGCAGGGTGCCGAGGGCGTCGATGAAGGTGGACTTCCCCACCCCCGGAACCCCGCTGATCCCGATGCGCCGGGCGCGCCCCGAATGCGGCAGCAGCTCGCTCAGCAACCGCTGCGCCTGCGCCCGGTGGTCGGGACGCGTCGACTCGACGAGGGTGATCGCGCGGGCCACGAACGCCCGCTTCCCGTCGAGCACGCCCTTGGTGTACGCGTCGATGTCGATGTTCCGCGCCATCCGTCAGCGGCTCACAGCTCGTGGCCGAGCGCGGCACCGAGCCGCGTGACCAGGTCGTGGGCGGCGTCCGGGATCACCGTGCCGGGCGGGAACACCGCGGCGGCACCCGCCTCGTGCAGCGCGTCGACGTCCGCCGGCGGGATCACCCCTCCCACCACGATCATGATGTCCTCCCGGCCCTCCGCGGCCAGTTCCTCACGCAGTGCCGGCACGAGCGTGAGGTGACCGGCGGCCAGCGACGAGACGCCCACGATGTGCACGTCCGCCTCGACCGCCTGCCGGGCGACCTCACCCGGCGTCTGGAACAGCGGGCCGACGTCGACGTCGAAACCCAGGTCGGCGAAGGCCGTCGCGATCACCTTCTGGCCGCGGTCGTGCCCGTCCTGGCCCATCTTGGCGACGAGGATGCGCGGACGCCGCCCCTCCGCCTCCTCGAAGTCGTCGACCAGAGCGCGTGTGCGGTCCACGGACGGGGACTCTCCTGCCTCTTTGCGGTACACCCCGGAGATCGTACGGATCTGGCCCGCGTGCCTGCCGTACACCTTCTCCAGCGCGGCCGAGATCTCCCCGACCGTGGCCATCGCCCGGGCGGCGTCGACCGCCAGCGCCAGGAGGTTGCCCTCCAGGCCCGGCCCCGGGTCCCGCTCCGCTGCCGCGGTGAGGGCGGCCAGTGCGTCCTGGCAGGCCGTCTCGTCGCGCTCCTCGCGCAGCCGGCGCAGCTTCTCGATCTGCTGGGCGCGCACCGAGGTGTTGTCCACCTTGAGCACGTCGATCTTCTCGTCGTTCTCCACCCGGTACTTGTTCACGCCGATGACGGGCTGGCGCCCGGCGTCGATCCGCGCCTGCGTACGGGCCGCGGCCTCCTCGATCCGGAGCTTCGGGATGCCCGCGTCGATGGCCTCGGCCATCCCGCCGGCCGCCTCGACCTCCTCGATGTGCTGCCAGGCCCGCCGCGCCAGATCGTGCGTCAGCTTCTCGACGTACGCACTGCCGCCCCAGGGGTCGATGACCCGGCAGGTGCCGGACTCCTGCTGGAGCAGCAGCTGGGTGTTGCGGGCGATCCGCGCCGAGAAGTCCGTCGGGAGGGCGAGCGCCTCGTCCAGCGCGTTGGTGTGCAGCGACTGGGTGTGTCCCTGGGTCGCCGCCATCGCCTCGACACAGGTGCGCGTCACGTTGTTGAACACGTCCTGCGCGGTCAGCGACCAGCCGGACGTCTGCGAATGGGTGCGCAGTGAGAGGGACTTGGAGTTCTTCGGGCCGAACTCCTTGACCAGCTTCGCCCACAGCAGGCGCGCCGCCCGCAGCTTCGCGATCTCCATGAAGAAGTTCATGCCGATCGCCCAGAAGAACGAGAGGCGCGGGGCGAACGCGTCCACGTCCAGGCCCGCGGCCTGCCCGGCCCGCAGGTACTCCACCCCGTCGGCCAGGGTGTACGCCAGCTCCAGGTCGGCCGTCGCGCCGGCCTCCTGGATGTGGTAGCCGGAGATCGAGATCGAGTTGTACCGCGGCATCTTCTGCGAGGTGAACGCGAAGATGTCGGAGATGATCCGCATCGAGGGGGCGGGCGGATAGATGTAGGTGTTGCGGACCATGAACTCCTTGAGGATGTCGTTCTGAATGGTCCCCGCGAGCTTCTCCGGTGCCACACCCTGTTCCTCGGCGGCCACGATGTAGAGCGCGAGGACCGGCAGCACCGCGCCGTTCATCGTCATCGACACCGACATCCTGTCCAGCGGGATGCCGTCGAAGAGCTGGCGCATGTCGTAGATCGAGTCGATCGCCACACCCGCCATGCCGACGTCACCCGTCACCCGGGGGTGGTCGCTGTCGTAGCCGCGGTGGGTGGGCAGGTCGAACGCGATCGACAGCCCCTTCTGCCCGGCCGCGAGGTTCCGCCGGTAGAAGGCGTTGGACTCCTCGGCCGTGGAGAATCCGGCGTACTGACGGATCGTCCAGGGCTGGTTGACGTACATCGTCGGGTACGGACCGCGCAGATACGGCGCGATGCCGGGGTACGTCCCGAGGGAGTCGAGCCCCTCCAGATCCCTGCCGGTGTACAGCGGCTTGACCTCGATGCCCTCCGGAGTCTCCCAGAGCAGCTCGTCCTCGGACCGGCCGGCCGACTCCTTGACCGCGGTGCGCCACCGGTCCTCGGAGGCCTCCTCGGGAGTACCTCCTGCCAGGGAGACGTCGGAGAAGTCAGGCACCACGGGCACGTCGGTCCCGGTCGTCTCGGGGGTCTGCATCACGCCACTCCCATGCGGTCGAGTTCGGAGGAGAGAACGGCGACCACGTCGCATCCGGCGAAGACATGGACGTCGGCGCCCGCGTACTCGGCGGGGCGCCCCGCCAGCAAGAGCTGCTGTGCACCGGCCGCCCTCAGGGCCGCGGTGACCTCATCGGCCTGTTCGGCGTACAAGGCCTCGGTCGAGCACAGGCAGGCGATGCCCGCGCCGCTGGCGGCGAAGGCCGCGGCTGCGGTCGACGCGTCCACGGAGCCCGGCTCGTGGACGGGCTCGATGCCGCCGGACAGGAAGAGGTTCGCGGCGAAGGAGGCACGGGCGGTGTGCACCGAGGCGGGCCCGAGAGCGGCGAGGAACACCTTCGGTCGGCTTCCCGTGGCCGCGAGATGCGCGTCCGACCTGGCCCGCAGCGTCTCGAACGCCTCGTCACGCCGGACCGTGGGCAGTCCGCCGCGGGACGGCCCCACCGGTGCGGCCTCGCGCTCCACCGGCCGCTCGTCGAGCGCCGGGAACTCGCTGACCCCGGTGACCGGTTCCTTCCGTCGCGCCAGGTCCCTGCTCCGGGCCGCCCAGGTGGCCGCGAGCCGCTCCCGGACCATGCCCGACCTGAGCGCGGTGGCCTGACCACCGGCCCGCTCCACCTCCTGGAAGAACGCCCAGGCGGACGAGGCGAGTTCGTCGGTCAGCCGCTCGACGTACCAGGACCCGCCCGCCGGGTCCGTCACCCGGGCCAGGTGGGACTCCTCCATCAGGATCGTCGAGGTGTTGCGGGCGATCCGCCGGGCGAACGCGTCCGGCAGGCCCAGCACATGATCGAACGGCAGCACGGTGACCGACTCGGCTCCGCCGACGCCCGCGCCCAGACAGGCCAGGGTCGTCCGCAGCATGTTCACCCAGGGATCACGGCGCGTCATCATCACCGACGACGTCACGGCGTGCTGGCGCTGCGCACCGGCGTCCGGAGCCCCGCAGACCTCGGCGACACGGGCCCACAGCCGCCGGGCCGCGCGCAGCTTGGCGATCGTCAGGAACTGGTCGGCCGTCGCCGCGTACCGGAACTCCAGCTGGGCGCACGCCTCCTCGACGGAGAGACCCGCCGCCGTCAGCTCCCGCAGATAGGCGACACCCGTGGCCAGCGACAGCCCCAGCTCCTCGGCGGCCGAGCCACCCGCCTCGTGGTACGGCAGCGCGTCCACGGCCAGGGCGCGCAGCCCGGGGTACTCGCGGGAGCACAGGAGCGCCCAGTGGACCGCGGTGCCCAGGTCCGGCTCCGCCCCCGTACGGGCGGCCTGCCCGAGCGGATCCACCCCGAGGCTGCCGCGCGCGGCCTCCTTCGCGAGCCCTCGGGTCTCGTACAGACCCAGCAACTCCCGCACGGCGGGGCCGGGATCGGCACCCGCGTCGAGCACCAGGGGAGCCAGGTCGAGATGGACACCCTCCAGTGCCCTGGCGAGGCCGGAGACCGGAACACCGCCGGGCCCGCCGACGGCCAGCCAGAGCGACGTGACACCGTTCTCCAGGTCGCCGAGCAGGGCCTCGTTCAGGCGTACGGGATCGGCCAGTTCGTGACGCTGGCGGACGTCCCAGCCGTCCGTGGTGTTCCCGGTGGCCCTGCTGCCCCGGGTGAAGGGGGCGAAGCCGGGAAGACCGGGGTCCGGTGACGCGTCGGCGGAGGTGTACAGAGGGCGGACCGTGAGTCCGTCCTCGATCGAGGTGGACAGTGCTTCCTCGGCTGCCGCGCCCCCGACGTCCTTGCCCGACCTGCGCAGTACGCCTTCGACGAGGCTCTGCCACTGATCGTGGGAAGGGTCGGTGAACTCGGCGGCCGGAGAAAACCCGTCAGCAGGCAGGACCGTCATGCTCAGATGCTAGGTCAGCACTCTGAAGTGCAGCAGGGCAACTGGCTGTGACCTTGCACTCTCCGAAATGTGCCGGATTTCCCGGGTGGGCGGCCTTGTCCTCGGACCATGACCGGGGAGGCGGAGCCCGGCGCCCCGCAGGGGGCGGGCGCCGGGCAGCCCTCGCTCAGGCGCCGACGTAGGCCGCGAGGTGCTCGCCGGTGAGGGTGGAACGGCCGGCGACGAGGTCGGCAGGCGTGCCCTCGAAGACGATCCGGCCTCCGTCGTGACCGGCTCCGGGCCCGAGGTCGATGATCCAGTCCGCGTGTGCCATGACCGCCTGATGGTGCTCGACGACGACGACCGACTTGCCGGAGTCGACGAGACGGTCGAGCAGGCCGAGCAACTGCTGGACATCGGCGAGGTGGAGGCCGGCGGTCGGTTCGTCAAGGACGTAGACGCCACCCTTCTCCGCCATGTGGGTGGCCAGCTTCAGCCGCTGACGCTCGCCGCCGGACAGCGTGGTGAGCGGCTGGCCGAGGCTGAGGTAGCCGAGCCCCACGTCGGAGAGCCGGCCGAGGATGCGGTGCGCGGCAGGGTTACGCGCCTCGCCGGCGCCGAAGAACTCCTCGGCCTCGGTCACCGACATCCCGAGCACCTCGCTGATGTCGCGACCGGCGAAGCGGTACTCCAGTACGGCGGGCTGGAACCGCTTGCCCTCGCACTCGTCGCAGGTCGACGCGACACCGGCCATCATCGCCAGATCCGAGTAGACGACGCCTGCCCCGTTGCAACCGGGGCACGCGCCCTCGGAGTTGGCGCTGAACAGGGCGGGCTTGACGTCGTTGGCCTTCGCGAACGCCTTGCGGATCGGGTCGAGCAGTCCCGTGTACGTCGCCGGATTGCTGCGCCGCGAGCCGCGGATCGCGCCCTGGTCGACCGACACGACGTTCTCGCCGGGAGGGATCGACCCGTGCACGAGCGAGCTCTTGCCGGAACCGGCCACGCCGGTGACGACGGTCAGCACCCCGAGCGGCACGTCGACGTCCACGTCGCGCAGGTTGTGCGTGCTCGCGCCGCGGATCTCAAGCACACCGGTGGGTTCGCGCACGGTCTCCTTGACGGCGGCCCGGTCGTCGAAATGGCGGCCGGTGACGGTGTCCCCGGCCCGCAGCCCCTCGACCGTGCCCTCGAAGCAGACGGTGCCGCCCGCCGTACCCGCGCCGGGGCCGAGGTCGACGACATGGTCGGCGATCACGATCGTCTCCGGCTTGTGCTCGACGACCAGCACCGTGTTGCCCTTGTCGCGCAGCCGCAGCAGCAGGCCGTTCATCCGCTGGATGTCATGGGGGTGCAGGCCGATGGTCGGCTCGTCGAAGACATAGGTGACGTCGGTGAGCGAGGAACCGAGGTGGCGGATCATCTTGACGCGCTGCGCCTCGCCGCCCGACAGCGTGCCCGACGGCCGGTCGAGCGAGAGGTAGCCGAGGCCGATCTCCACGAAGGAGTCGAGTGTCCTGCCCAGCGCGGTGAGCAGCGGCGCCACGGACGGCTCGTCCAGACCCCGGACCCAGGTGGCCAGATCGCTGATCTGCATCGCGCAGGCGTCGGCGATGCTGATCCGCCCGATCTTCGATGACCGGGCACCCTCGCTGAGCCGGGTCCCCTCGCACCCGGGACAGGTGGTGAAGGTGACCGCCCGCTCCACGAACGCCCGGATGTGCGGCTGCATCGCCTCCTTGTCCTTGGAGAGGAAGGACTTCTGGATCTTGGGGATCAGCCCCTCGTAGGTGAGGTTGACCCCGTTGACCTTCACCTTCACCGGCTCCCCGTACAGGAAGTCCTGGAGCTCCTTCTTGGTGTACCGGCGGATCGGCTTGTCCGGGTCGACGAAACCCGACTGGGCGTAGACCTGCACGGTCCACTGGCTGTCCGACTTCCAGCCCGGGATGGTGAACGCGCCCTCGGCGAGGGACTTGGAGTCGTCGTAGAGCTGGGTGAGGTCGATGTCGGAGACCGCGCCCCGGCCCTCGCAGCGCGGGCACATGCCGCCCGTGCGGTTGAAGGTGGCCTTCACCGTCTTCTTGTTGCCGCGCTCGACGGTGATCGCTCCGCTCGCCCTGACCGACGGCACGTTGAACGCGTAGGCGCCGGGGGGTCCGATGTGCGGGTCGCCCAGACGGGAGAAGAGGATGCGCAGCATCGCGTTGGCGTCGGTGACGGTGCCGACCGTGGAGCGCGGGTCGGCTCCCAGCCGCTGCTGGTCGACGATGATCGCCGTCGTCAGCCCCTCGAGCACGTCGACCTCGGGCCGTGCCAGCGTCGGCATGAAGCCTTGGACGAAGGCGCTGTACGTCTCGTTGATCATTCGCTGCGACTCGGCGGCGATCGTGCTGAACACCAGAGAACTCTTGCCGGAGCCGGAGACCCCCGTGAACACGGTCAGCCGGCGCTTCGGGATCTCGACACTGACGTCCTTGAGATTGTTCACGCGTGCGCCGTGCACGCGGATCAGGTCGTGGCTGTCGGAAGCCTGCGGCGCGGGCGCCCGCGTGTCCGTCCTCGTGGCCATGCTCGTCGATTCCCCATCTGTTACGCGGCGGCTGCCGTCGGCGTCGCCGGTGCTGTGGCGGCAACGGTCGTTGTCTATCAGAACTGCTGTGTCGTCCGGGACGGAATCAGGTGCGGGCCGGGCGGGGCCGCGGCGCTGCCCGGTGCCGTAGGGGGCTTCGCGCACCTCCGTGCGGAGGACGTCGCGGAGGAGGGCCGGCGCCTCGCCGTGGTCGGCCGCGGCGGGTGAACGCGGTGAAAGCTCGGTCTCCATGCGGTCGACGCTACGGGCGGCGGGAGGCTGTCGCTTCTTGATTCCTGACCGGTCGCAGGTCCCGGTGGCCGGCCCGGTGCGGGCGTGCGGCGGTCACGCCTGTATCCCTTCTGTCAGTGGTTCTCACAGTGCGTCACTGATTGCCCGAAGTTATGCTGCTGTCGATCCAGAACCTCAGGGGAAGGACGCATCGTGGCCGTGGGACCCGTGGAGTACCTCGTCGTCACCTTTCCCGGCGGCCGCTTCGCCGACGCGATCGCGCCTGTGCTGGCCGAGGCCGTCGCGTCCGAGGCGGTCCGCATCCTCGATCTGGCCTTTGCCCGCAGAGCCGCAGGCGGCGCCGTCGAGCACGTGGAGAGAGGGGAGATGGACCCGCAGGGGCTCGTCCCCTTCGATCCGCCGGACGACCGGCCGCCCGGGCTGCCCCGGATCACCGAGCTCGGTGCGCTCGAAGGCCTACCCGAGGAGAGTGCTGCCGCGCTGATCGTGTGGGAGGACCTCTGGTCGGTGCCCCTCACCCGGGTGGTCGAAGCGGCGGGCGGCCGGCTCCTGGCACACGAGAGGGTTCCTGCGGACGGCGGGGACGATGTCATCACGCTGCTGGAGAGGCTCGCAGACCTGAAGCAGCGGGGCGTCCTCACCGACGAGGAATTCTCGGCGCAGAAGACGAGGATTCTCGCCGACTGATCCCCCCCGCGCCGGCCGGTGCCCCGCACCTCACGTTCCCTTTGTCGATATGCGCACGCCGTGCGACGTTGATTCCGACCTGCAGTCTGTCGGGAAAGAGGCAGTTCATCGTGCAGACCGCCCGGGCCGTCCCCGCCACGACCATTGTCAATCTGCGCGATCTGGGCGGAATCGCCCTGGGGCGCGATCGCCGACTGCGCCAGGGAATCCTCCTGCGCTCCGGACAGCTGAGCGACTTCGACGCCGAACACGACATGGCGGTCGCCGCCCTCGGCATCCGGACCGTCGTCGACCTGCGGACCGCGGACGAGCGCCGATGGGCACCGGACCGTCTCCCGGCGGGTGCGAGGCTCTTCGTCGCCGACGTGCTCGGCGACGATCCCGGGGTCACACCCGCCCGCCTCAAGGCGCTGCTCGGTGACCCGGTCGGAGCAGCCGCTCTGCTCGGCGGGGGCAGGGCGGAGGATCTCTTCGCGCAGACGTACCGGAAGATGGTCCTCTCCCCGGGAGCCGCGGCCGCCTACCGCGCCTTCCTCGACACCGCCTCCGATCCTCGGGCGAGGCCGCTGCTGTTCCACTGTGCGACCGGCAAGGACCGGACGGGCTGGGCCGCGGCCCTGCTGCTCATGATGGCGGGTGCGTCGCGTGAGGCGGTCCGGGCGGAGTTCCTCGCGGTGAACCGTGCGGTGCGCACCGCCTTCGGACCCGCGGTACGCCGATTCCTCGACGAGGGCGGGGACCCGGACATCGCGTCCGCGGTCATCGAGGCCCGGCCCCGCTATCTCGAGGCTGCCCTCGACGCGATGGACGAGCGCTGGGGCGGGCTCGACGGCTACCTCGCCAAGGCGCTGCGCCTTCCCCCGGCGGTGGCCGAGCGGCTGCGCGCCGACCTGGCCGTCCCCGCCTGACGGCCGGCCCGGGACGCGGACGGGCCCGGTGCCACGTCGAAGGACGTGGCACCGGGCCCGTGTGCTGCGGTGCGGCGCTCAGATCTTCAGCAGCTGTTCGCTGAGATCGCGGTAGTGCTGAAGTGCCACACGGAGCTCCTCCGTCTGGGCTTCGGTGTCCTGCTCCTGCCAGCTCGCGCGCAGGACGCGCTTGCGCTCGGTCAGGGCCTCGGTCAGGCCGGCGACGATCTGGTCGAACGTGCTCTCCGCCTCCTCGACCGCACGTCGAGGGCTCTCGACGAAGTCGGTCACCGCGTGCTGCATGCGCTGCGACAGCTTGTCCTGGTCGCCTCGGGGAACCAGGGGCGAGCCGGTGCCGACGGCCTCCTGGCGGCCGGTCCGCTCGGTGTGCGCGGCGGTGGGGGCCGTTCGTGGGGCGGGCGGAACGCCGAGGCCGTCAGGGCCGCCCAGCTTCTGGTCCAGGCCCTTTCTGTCTCCCGGCGCGTCGGCGGCCGCCGTCTCCGGGGTCCTGCCCGGTGTGGTCACGGGTGCCCGTTCGGGGGTGCCCGTCGCGGGGGCGCCCTGACGGGACCCGGTGTCGAGGACGTGCTTCGTCGTGCGCTCGGTGTGGTCGGTCATGCTGCACTGCCTTTCGCCTGGTGCCGGTCCGCGCGGGCCGGCTCGTCGTGCCGGTCCGTCCGGGCCGATTCGTCCGGTGAGTCCGCGAGGAGTACGTCGAAGAGGGCCCGCGACTCGATCAGGGCCTTCCGCATCTCCTCGGTGCCGCCCTGGCCACGCACGGCGGTGTGCACCCTGCGGTAGCCGTCGACCTGCTCGGCGTGATGGACCGAGAGGGCGTCCGTCTGCTCCTGGAAGCTGTCGCCGTCCGGGAAGCCCCGGTCGCGCGCCAGCTCGGCGAGCAGCGCGTCCGCTTCGACGATCGCGTCCCTGGGGGAGTCGATGAACCGTTCCTGCACCTCGGCCCAGCGGCGGCTGTACGCCTCGCGGGCCTCCGGTCGCAGGGGCCGCTCGGAGAGGGAGCCGTGTGCCTTCACGCGTTCGGAGAGCTCATGCTCGGCCGCCTTGGTGTCGCCGTCGTGACGGGCGACCGTCCGGTTGTACTCCGGTCCGAAGCGGCGCTGCAGCCCACGTCCGCCGGTGCCTCGTCCGCGGACGAGGAAGAAGGCGAGCGCTGCCACCAGGACCACGGCAACGATGATCACCACGGTCGTCATGGCCGACGCCCCCGTCGGCTCGCGGTCGGTGCGTCGTGCTGTTTCACTCTCGTCAACCCCTTCCGGTCCGGGCCCGGTTCGGTGTATGGCCGGGCTGCGTGCACCAGGCGTGTAACCGCCTCCACGCCGTTCATGCAGGGAATGTTCCCGGCATCCTGGAAATGGCCGGACCGAACGTGCTCCGCCGAAGGCCGTGCGGCCCGTCACGAGTTGTGAGAGGGACGTGTGGTGACCGAGCGAAGACCCGCGGGGGTCGGCCTCGGGACCTGGGTGGACCGGCAGATCCGCGAGACGCTGTCGCGCCCGGCGCAGCGCCCGCGCCGAACCTCCGGGCGTTCGACCTCGACGCGATCGTGGGGGAGCGGAACGCCGGGAGGCGCGGGCGGTGAGGACCGTGCGTGCCCGGCTCCCCGGATGCGTGATACTCGACCGATGAGATCGAGCATGACGGACCGGCGCGGCGGGGTCCGGGTCAGAAGGGCCGTCGCGCGCGACGCCAAGCGGCTCACCCGTCTGGTCACCACGTCGGGCGCCTACGAGGGCCCCTACGCTCCCATGGTCCAGGGATACAAGGTCGGTCCCGACTACATCGAGGCGCACGAGGTCCATGTGGCCGTGGACGACGAAGGCCGGGTGATCGGCTTCTACGCGTTGGTGCTGTCCCCGCCGGAACTCGACCTGATGTTCGTCGCCGACGAGGCCCAGGGGCGGGGCATCGGGAGGCTTCTCGTCGGCCATCTGCTCGGACAGGCGCGCCGCGCCGGTCTGACCGCCGTGCGTGTGGTCGCGCACCCTCCGGCCGAAGGGTTCTACCTCAGCGTGGGCGCCGAGCGCACCGGCACCGTCGAGGCCCGTCCGCCCGCGGTGATGTGGGACCGGCCCGAACTGCTGCTCACTGTCGACGGCGGCCCCTGAGCCGGACGGCCCGGCCGCGATCCTGATCGCGGCCGGGCCGTCCGTGCCGGGGCAGCAACCGCTACGACCAGCCGCCGTAAGGACGGGTGATGAGCTCCATGCCGTGACCGCTGGGATCCGGGAAGTACACCCCGCGTCCGCCGTCGTTGTGGTTGATCTCGCCGGGATGCTTGCGGTGGGGATCCGCGTAGTACTCGATCCCCTGCTCCTCGATGCGGCCGAAGGCCGTGTCGAACTCCGCCTCCGAGATGAGGAACGCGTAGTGCTGCACCGTGATCGATTCGGTGGGCACGGTCGCGAAGTCCAGCGTGACGCCGTTCGCGAGGACGACCGGGATGAAGGGTCCCCATTCGGTACCGACGGTCAGATCCAGAAGGTGCGCCAGGAACTCCGCGGACTCGCGGTTGTCCAGGCTGTGAATGATGGTGTGATTCAACTCGACAGACACTGTGGAATGCCTCCAACGGGCATCTCACGGGCTACCTCCACGCCTCACCCAGCCGGTGACCGACGCGCGATGCCGTATGACGATCTTAAGCGAGTTGTCACGGTGCGTCGAGGTTTGGCCCTTGGCCGGCGTCGACTTCCGGCCCGCCCGGTGTGGTGCTTTTCCCGGCGCCTGCCACCATGAAAAGTACCGGCGGGCTCGCTGTCCCGCGGCTGCCGGCCACGCGGGGCCCAGGATTCACCGCGGATCCGCGGGGAACCAGTACCACCTCGACGAGGTGGGGAGGCAGCCATGGGGCGGACACCGGCGGGCAGTGACGGGGCCGGCAGAGACAGGGCCGACGGAGACATGGCCGGAATGAACTCGCGCAGTGGACGGCGGGAGACCGAGGAGGAACGGGCGGACCGGCAGTGGGGCGACCTGCTCCAGGAACTCCGGGTCGCGCAGACCGGCGTCCAGATCCTGTTCGGCTTCCTGCTCGCGGTCGTCTTCCAGCCCCGCTTCGCGGATCTGTCCACCGTCGACCGGAACATCTACGTGGTGACCGTGATGCTGGGATCGGCCACAGCGGCCGCGCTGATAGGGCCGGTGTCGTACCACCGGCTTCTCACCGGACGCCGGATGAAGCCGCAGACGGTGATCTGGGCCTCGCGACTGACGAAACTGGGGCTCGGTCTGCTCTTCTGCACGATGTGCAGCACGCTGCTGCTCATCCTGCGGGTGGCGCTGCACAACGTGACCGCACTCTGGCTGGTGGGCGGAATGGCCCTGTGGTTCCTGGTCTGCTGGTTCGTGTTCCCGCTGTGGGCCATCGCCCGTGGCGGACGCCGGGAGCCGGCCGACGGGGGAGAGGCGCCGGACACGGAGGATTCGCAGGACCCCGGCCCGCGTTCCTGACCTCGGCTCAGCCGTCGTGGACGTCGGCAGGGCTGCGTACGTCCGTCACGGTGAAGAGCCCGCCGTCCGGGTCCCGCAGGGTCGCCTCGCTGCCGTGCTGCACCGCGCGCCGCTCCATGAGGGTGCCGCCGTTCCGCTCGGCGGCGAGGACCGTCGCGTCCACGTCCGCCACCGGGAACTGCACCTGCCAGTGCGGGCGCACCTGCGGGTCCGGAGCGGCCTCCACGGCGCCGGAGCTGATCCGGGCCAGCGGTCGTCCGTTGCAGCGTACGAGGACCTCTTCCCTCACGTAGGCGATGTCGCAGCCCCCGGGCTCCCCGCTCTCCCAGCCGAGGACCTCGCCGTAGAAGATCGCGGCGTCGAAGGCGTCCCTGGTACGCAGCCGGAGCCAGGCGTGTGCCCGGTTCCCGGACGGCGCCAGGGTGGCGGCGCGCCCCGTCCACTCCCAGACGCCGAAGGAGGCGCCGTCCCGGTCGGCGGCCAGCACCGCGCGGCCCTGTCCCACCGTCAGTGGTCCCACCGCCACGGTGCCGCTGCGTTCACGGATACGAGCGGCGACGACATCGGCGTCCCTGACCGAGAAGTACGGCATCCAGGCCACGGCCACCTGATAGGCGGACGCGACCGCGCCGATGCCCGCCACCGGCACTCCCTCGGAGCGCGCCATCACGAAGTCCCTGCCCAGCGGTCCGAGGCGGAACGTCCAGCCGAGAACGGCGCCGTAGAAGAGCTGCGCGTCCCCGAGGTCGCGGGTCACCAGATGGACCCAGCACGGGGCGCTCGCACCGCTCAGCACTGCGGGTTCCGGCACGGTCCGCGGATCGCCAGGAGTCATGGTCCACTGCCCTATCGGTACTGCGGCACGACTTTCTTCCGTGCCGCGCGGCCAGGACCAGCCTCATGCGCCCCGGCGACTCCCGCAACACGCGGCGGCGGCGATCACACCCCGCCCCGGGGAGGCGCGTTCGTGATGTCGAGGAAGACGTGCTCGGCCTCCGGCCAGGACCCCGCTATCGACCGTTTGATCCGGACTGCGACCCGCTCGACCTCCTCGCTGTCGATACCGGGTGCCAGATCGATCCTGGCCGCCACCAGCACCGAGTCGAGGCCGAGGCCCATGGTGAACAGCGCCGCCACGTTGTCGATCTCGTCCTGTGAGGTGAGGAGCTCCTCGACCCCCCGGCGCAGCTCGGGATCGGCGGATTCCCCGATCAGCCGGTCGCGGGCGTCCTTGCCGAGCCGGAAGGCGACGTAGACCAGCAGCAGGCCGATCCCCAGAGAGGCCGACGCCTCCCACACGACATCCCCGGTCACCATGTGCAGCACCATTCCCGCCATGGCCAGCAGCACACCCAGCACGGCCGTGCTGTCCTCGGCGATCACCGTCCGCAACGCGGGGTCGCGGGCGGCGCCCTTCTCGCCGCGGAGCTGCAGCAGTGCGCGGACCAGCGAGGCGCCCTCCGCCAGCAGGGCGACGCCGAGGACGATCAGTCCCACCGTGTAGCCCTCGTGCGACTGCCGCTCGTGGCTGCCGAGTGCCTCGAAACCCTGGAAGAACGAGAAGCAGCCACCGACGACGAAGATCCCGACGGCCGCGAGCAACGACCAGAAGTAGCGCTCCTTGCCGTAGCCGAAGGGGTGACGGGCGTCGGGCGGACGGCGGCTGCGCCGGAGCGCGGCCAGCAGGAAGACCTCGTTCACGCTGTCCGCCACGGAGTGGGCGGCTTCGGACAGGAGGGCGGGCGAACCCGAGAGAAGGCCCCCCACCCCCTTGGCCGCGGCGATGACGAGGTTGGCGCCGAGCGCGACCAGGACGGTCACGCGGGTCTTGCGGTCCGACTCCGGCCGCTTCATATGCCCCCCGGTTTCATGTTCCTCCGATCGAAGGTGAAAGGTGGCGCTGCCACGGACAAGTCCGGGCCCGCTCGGTGAGGGGCCCGGACTCCGGTCCGTCTGTCTGCCGGCGCGCGCGTGGTTCAGTCACGCCGGTGCTCGTCCTCCGGCGGCGGGATCACCTCGTTACCGCGGTCGCTGAGCTCGTACGGCGAGAGAGCGCGGCCGTTCTCGGGAAACCTGTCCGAGCTGTGCTGTCCGCTCTCCCGGATCTCCGTCCGGTGGTCCGGACGCGGCGGCTGCTCGTCGGGGCGGGGTGGACGCGACTCCTTGTCGCGGCGCCTCATCCCGAACCAGAAGCCCCCGATCAGCACGACCACCACGAACAGGCCGATGATGCCGATGACCACGCCCACTGCGCCCGGCCCGCCGGCGGCCACCGTGCCGGCGAGCGGTTCCCATGCTCGGTTCGTAACGTCCATGCATGGCGCATACCCCGGGGAATCGATCACAGACAGCCATTGACATGAATTCATGTTTTATGGCGATGTCACGGTAAATGTGTTTCGTATGGTGCAAATCGGCTACACGATGATGACCGAGCAAGCAGGACCCCGAGAGCTCGTCGGGGACGTGGTCGCGGCGGAGGAAGCCGGTTTCGACTTCTCGGTCACCTCGGACCACTACTCCCCCTGGTTGGCTTCCCAGGGACACGCGCCCTACGCCTGGTCCGTCCTGGGTGCCGCCGCGCAGGCCACCTCCAGGATTCCGCTCATGACGTACGTGACCTGCCCGACCACCCGCTACCACCCGGCCGTGGTCGCGCAGAAGGCGGCCACGCTCCAACTGCTCGCGGAGGGCAGGTTCCGGCTCGGCCTCGGCTCGGGGGAGAGCCTCAACGAACACGTCGTCGGTGCGGGGTGGCCCGCGCCGAACGTCCGCCTGGAGATGCTCGAGGAGGCCGTGCACATCATCCGCGCGCTCTTCGACGGCGGTTACGTCACCCACCACGGCACCCATTTCGACGTGGAGAACGCGAAGCTCTGGGACCTGCCCGAGCAGCGGGTTCCCATCGGCATCGCGGTCTCCGGTGAACGGTCCTGCGAACTCGCGGGCACCCTGGGCGATCTGGTCATCGCGACCGAACCGAAGGGAGACCTGCTGAACGCGTTCGACCGGCACGGTGGGACGGGGAAGCCCCGCGTGGGGCAGGTGCCTGTCTGCTACGACACCGACCGCGACGCCGCGATCGCCCGCGCCCACGACCAGTTCCGCTGGTCGCTCGGCGGCTGGAAGGTCAATTCGGAGCTGCCGGGGCCCTCCGCGTTCGACCAGGCGACCGCGTTCGTCCGCAAGGACGACATCGCCGGATCGATCCCGTGCGGCTCGGACGTCGACGCCTTCGTCGAAGCGGTACGTCCCTACCGCGACGCGGGATTCACCGAGGTCGCCCTCGTCCAGATCGGAGGCGCCCACCAACGGCCCTTCATCGACTGGGCCCGGAGCACCCTCCTGCCCGCACTGCGCGAGCTGTAGAGCGCCGGGCGGGCGGCCGGTCCCACGTTTCCCCGTCGCTCGCCGGGTACGCGATCGTCCACGGCCCTGCCGCCCCGACGGCGGCTCGTGTCGCCGACACGCGGCGGTGGGGTGAGCCTGGAGTGAGTCCCCGGACCCGGTGGAGGGAACGCGATGGGAGCAGGCAGTCCGCCCGGCCGCAGGCCCGTGTGCCGGCAGCTGACCAGTGGTGATCCTTTGGGTAGAGGTCGCGCCGTGGTCTCACCGGAGGCGGCGAGAGGCCGCCGAACAGCGCGCACAGCGCTCCCAGTGAAAGGAATGCAGGGTGAACAGCACGCAGGAAGCAGCACAGGAACACCAGGAGAGCGGTGACGTCGTGGTGGCGGTCACCGGCTGTCCCAAGGAGGACGCACGCACCGTGTTCGACGTCCTGCGCCGCTCGTTCGTCTCCGACCGCCCGGCGAGCGACACCCCCGAGGACGAGTCGGACACACGCCCCACCGTGTGGACGGCGACCGTCGACGTCTCCGAGGCGAAGGCCGGTGCCGCGCCCGCCCAGCTCTCCGTGCCGGTGATGGTCGAGGCACAGGGGGGCTACTGGGCCGTCGACCGCCTCCGGAAACACCTGTCCGACGCCTTCACCGTCCGGCTCGTCGGAACGGCGGCGGGCGACCAGGAGCAGGAGATCCGCCTGCGGCTGGAGAGCCACCGTCCGGCCTGACGACCCCACCACCGAACCCGGAAGGCACGCGCACATGGATGTCACCCAGGGGACCGTCGACGCGGGGGCGGCGCAGACGCCGCCTCTCGACGACCGCTCCACCTTCACCCTGTACGTCAACGGAACGGCCCGGAACCTGACGCTCGACCACCGCACCACCGTGCTGGACGCGCTGAGGGAGCACCTGGGTCTCACCGGAGCCAAGAAGGGCTGCGACCACGGCCAGTGCGGTGCCTGCACCGTACTCGTCGACGGCCGGCGCGCGAACAGCTGCCTGCTGCTGGCCGTCGCCCAGGAGGGCGCCCACATCACCACCGTCGAGGGACTCGCCGAGGGGGACCGGCTGCACCCGCTGCAGTCGGCCTTCCTGGAGAGGGACGCGCTCCAGTGCGGCTACTGCACCCCCGGCCAGATCTGCTCCGCGGCGGGCATGCTCGGTGAGGTCCAGGACGGCTTCCCCTCCCATGCGACGTCCCCGGCGGCGCTCGCCGCCGGAGGCCCGGTCCCGCTCGACGCGGACGAGATCCGCGAGCGGATGAGCGGCAACCTCTGCCGGTGCGGCGCCTACCCGCACATCGTCGACGCGATCGAGGACGTGGCCCCGTGAAACCCTTCGGCTACCTGCGCCCCACCTCCGTGGCCGAGGCCGTCCGTGCCGGCGCCGGACATCCAGGCGCGCGCTTCCTCGGCGGCGGTACCAACCTCGTCGACCTGATGAAACTCGGTGTGGAGTCGCCCGGCCTGCTCGTCGACGTGAGCCGGCTGCCGCTGGACCGGATGACCAGGACCGACGACGGCGGTCTCCGGATCGGCGCGACCGTACGCAACAGCGACCTCGCCGCCCACCCCGATGTACGCAGTGGTTACCCCGCCCTCTCGCAGGCCCTGCTGGCCGGTGCGTCCGGGCAGCTCCGGAACACCGCCACCACCGGCGGCAACCTGCTCCAGCGCACCCGCTGTCCGTACTTCCAGGACGTCTCCAAGCCCTGCAACAAGCGCGTCCCCGGATCCGGCTGCCCCGCCCGCGAGGGGGCGCACCGCGATCTCGCGGTGCTGGGCCACTCGCAGGACTGTGTCGCCACGAACCCCTCGGACATGGCGGTCGCCCTCGCGGCCCTGGACGCCACCGTCCAGCTGCACGGACCCGAGGGTGAGCGGACGGTGCCCGTGACCGACTTCCACCGGCTGCCCGGCGACAACCCCGACCAGGACACGGTGATCCGGCCGGGCGAACTGATCACCGAAGTGGTGCTGCCTCCGCCCCCCGACGGCTCCGTCTCCCTCTACCGCAAAGCCCGGGACCGTGCCTCGTACGCCTTCGCCCTGGCCTCCGTCGCAGCCGTCCTGAGCGTGCGCGACGGCCGTGTGGACCGTGTCTCGCTCGCCTTCGGAGGGCTCGCGCACCGGCCGTGGCGTGCCCGGGTCGCCGAGGACCTGCTGCGCGGTGTCCCGACGACCGGGGACGCCTTCGCCCGTGCGGTGGACGCGGAGCTCGACGCTGCCAGGCCCCTGCGCGACAACGCCTTCAAGGTCGGCCTCGCGCGCCGGATGGCCGTCGGCGCCCTCGTCGAACTCACCTCCCGGGCCGTACCCGCCTGATCCGCCGGACCGCACACCCCCGACGAACCGAGGACTTCCGCCATGAGCGACTCCACCCAGGTGCTGGGCGCGCCCGTAGTCCGCCGCGAGGGCCGGGACAAGGTCACCGGCACCGCCCGCTACGCCGCCGAGCACACTTCGCCGGACTGTCTGTACGGCTGGATCGTGCCCGCCACCGTCCCCACCGGCCGTGTGACCGCGATCCGTACCGCCGACGCGCTCGCCGTGCCCGGGGTGCACACCGTCCTGACCCACGACAACGCGCCGAGGCTCGAGGAGACCGACGACCCGATCCTCGCCGTGCTCCAGGGCGACCGGGTACCGCACCGGGGCTGGCCGGTCGCCCTCGTGCTGGCGGAGAGCCTGGAATCCGCCCGGGCCGGCGCGTCGGCCGTGTACGTCGAGTACACGACCACCGGACACGACGTCATCCTCACCGGGGACCACCCCGGCCTGTACACCCCCGAGGAGGCGAACGGCGGCCACCCGGGCCTGCGTGAACGCGGCGACGCCATGCGCGCGTTCGAGGCCGCGCCCGTGCGGATCGACGCGACCTACACACTGCACGGGCTGCACAACCACCCCATGGAACCGCACGCCTCCACCGCCCGGTGGGCCGACGGACACCTGACCGTCCACGACTCCAGCCAGGGATCGACCGCCGTGCGCAACAGCCTCGCCACGGCCCTGGGACTCGACCGGGACCGGATCACCGTGGTCTCCGAACACGTCGGCGGCGGCTTCGGCTCCAAGGGCACCCCGCGCCCGCAGTCCGTCCTCGCCGCGATGGCCGCACGGCACACCGGCCGCACGGTCCAGCTCGCACTGCCCCGGCGGTACATGGCGGCGATCGTCGGTCACCGCGCACCGACCCTGCAGCGGGTGCGCCTGGGAGCGGACCGTGACGGTGTCCTGTCCAGCGTCTCCCACGAGATCGCCACGCAGACCTCGCGGATCAAGGAGTTCGTCGAACAGGCCGCCGTTCCCGCCCGCGTCATGTACGCCTCACCCCACAGCCGTACGGAACACCGGGTGGCGGCACTCGACGTGCCCAGTCCGTCCTGGATGCGCGCACCGGGGGAGGCCTCGGGCATGTACGCGCTGGAATCGGCCATGGACGAACTCGCCTGCGCCCTCGGGATCGATCCGGTCGAACTGAGGCTGCGCAACGAACCGCCGGCCGAACCCGACAGCGGACGCCCCTTCAGCAGCCGCAACCTCGCGGCCTGTCTGACGGAGGGAGCCGGACGCTTCGGCTGGAACGACCGGGACCCGCGGCCCGCCGTACGCGAGGACGGGCCCTGGCTGCTCGGCACCGGGGTCGCCTCGGCGACGTACCCCGTCCTCGTCTCGAAGGCGGCGGCGTCCGCACAGGCGGCCCCGGACGGTTCGTACCGTGTCCGGGTCAACGCCACCGACATCGGCACCGGCGCCCGCACCGTCCTGGCGCAGATCGCCGCCTCGGTCCTGGGCACGGACCCGGAGAACGTCCAGGTCGACATCGGCAGCAGTGATCTGCCCACCGCGTCCGTCGCGGGCGGCTCCTCGGGCACCGCCTCCTGGGGCTCCGCGGTGCACAAGGCCGCCACCGCCCTGGTACGACGGCTCGCCGAGCACACCGGCCCGCTGCCGCCGGACGGCGTCGCCGTCACCGCCGACACCGGCGAGGAGACGGCCCAGGAGTCCCCGTACGCACGGCACGCCTTCGGCGCCCACTTCGCCGAGGTGGCGGTCGACTCCCTCACCGGTGAGGTGCGGGTGCGCCGCCTCCTCGGTGTGTACGCCGCCGGACGGATCCTCAACTCCCGTACGGCGCGCTCCCAGTTCATCGGCGGCATGGTCATGGGCCTCGGCATGGCCCTCACCGAGGGCAGCACCATGGACCCGGCCTTCGGCGACTTCACCGAGAGCGACCTGGCCTCCTACCACGTGCCGTCCTGCGCGGACGTCCCCGACATCCAGGCGCACTGGATCGACGAGGACGACCCGCACCTCAACCCCATGGGCAGCAAAGGCATCGGTGAGATCGGCATCGTCGGCACCGCGGCCGCGATCGGGAACGCCGTGCGGCACGCCACCGGCGCCCGGCTGCGCGAACTCCCGCTCACCCCGGACAAACTGCTGCCCTACCTTCCGTGACACCCGCCGCCAGGCCTCCTCGGTTGCGCGACCCGCCCCCCGGGGTCACCCTGATGAGTGACCGAGAAGTGATTAATGCTCACGCTTCGTGTTCGGGGGTCGTCGGGTCGAACGGGGTGAAGCACGTGAGCCTCGTGGTGAGGAGCCTCAACGATGACCGTTCCACTCGACCGGCACTACCCGGTCGAACTGCAGGTGTCGGCAGAGCGCATTTCCCAGTTGCGGCGCATAGTCGCCGCACACCTTCGTCACTGGAACCTCGAACTGCACGTCCGGCCGGTGTGCCGGGCGGCGGAGGAACTCCTGACGAACGTCCAGCGACACGTCGGCGACGGCAGCCGCTGCGTCCTCGAGCTCCGCTGGACCGGCCGGCATCTGACGGTGTCCGTGGCCGACGAGGATTCCCGGATGCCCCGGCTGCTGGACGGTGGTGGCGGCGGCCTGAGCCGCGTCATGGCCCTGAGCGACAGCTGGGGCACCTGCCGGACCACCGACGGCAAGGTCGTGTGGTTCACGCGCTACGCGGAGAGCCCGTGCACCACCGGGCTGCTCCCGCCGACGCCCCTGCCCGGCGGCCGTTCGTTCCTCGACGGCCCGGTCGCCGAGAGCGGCCCCGTCGCCGGGAGCGGTCCTGTCGCCGGTGGCGATCCGGTGGCCGAACTCGTGTGACGGACAGCCCGGTGCCGGCCCGGCCGGTGCGGACGGTGTGCCTGCGGCACGCATGATCCGCACCGGCCGGGTACGTGTGCGTGAGGGGTCGCGTTGCGCGCCGCGGGGTGGCGCGTGACGGTCGAAGAACAACGCAAGGAGGCACAGCCATGCCCATCGCGACGGTCAATCCCGCGAACGGCAAGACGCTCAGGACATTCGACGCTCTGGACGAGCAGGGGACCGAGCGCCGGCTCGCCGCGGCCCACAGCGCCTTCCGCCGCTACCGCACCACGGACTTCGCCGAGCGCGCCCGGCTGCTGAACCGGGCCGCCGATCTCCTCGACGAGGACCAGCAGGACATCGCCCGCACCATGACGACCGAGATGGGCAAGCCGGTCAAGGCCGCCCGTGCGGAAGCCGCCAAGTGCGCCAAGGCCATGCGCTGGTACGCGGCCAACGCCGAACGACTGCTGGCCGACGAACACCCCGACGACACCGATGTCAAGGACTCCGGTGCCGTCCGTGCGCGGGTGCGCTACCGGCCGCTGGGCGTGGTGCTCGCCGTCATGCCCTGGAACTTCCCGCTCTGGCAGGTCATGCGCTTCGCCGCTCCCGCGCTCATGGCCGGAAACACCGGCCTGCTCAAGCACGCGTCGAACGTGCCGCAGACCGCCCTCTACATCGAGGACCTGTTCACCAGGGCGGGCTTCCCCGAAGGCTGCTTCCAGACACTGCTCATCGGCTCGGGCGCCGTCGAGGCGGTCCTGCGCGACCCGAGGGTCGCCGCCGCCACCCTCACCGGCAGCGAACCGGCCGGCCGGGCCGTCGCCTCCGTCGCCGGCGACGAGGTGAAGAAGACCGTACTGGAACTGGGCGGCAGCGACCCCTTCGTCGTCCTGCCGTCCGCGGACGTCGAGAAGGCCGCCGACACGGCGGTGACCGCCCGCGTTCAGAACAACGGGCAGTCCTGCATCGCCGCCAAACGATTCATCGTCCACGCGGACGTCTACGACGCCTTCGCCGAGCGCTTCACCGCGGGGATGCGCGCCCTGACCGTCGGGGACCCGCTGGAGGAGTCCACCGACGTGGGGCCGCTCTCCAGCGAGCAGGGCCGTACGGATCTGGAGGAACTCGTCCACGACGCCCTCGGCAAGGGTGCGACCGCACTGTGCGGGGGCCGGCGCCCCGACGGCCTCGACCGTGGCTGGTTCTACGAGCCCACGGTCCTCACCGGGATCACCCCGGCCATGCGCATCCACCGCGAGGAGACCTTCGGACCGGTGGCGACGCTCTACCGGGTCGCGGACCTCGACGAGGCCGTGGAACTCTCCAACGACACCCCGTTCGGGCTCAGTTCCAACGTCTGGACGCGGGACGAGGGGGAGATGGAGCGCTGTGTGCGCGACGTGGAGGCCGGCGGGGTCTTCTTCAACGGCATGACCGCCTCCCACCCGGCGCTGCCGTTCGGCGGGGTGAAGCGCTCCGGGTACGGCCGGGAGCTGGCCGGTCACGGCATCCGCGAGTTCTGCAACGCCACCACCGTCTGGTACGGGCCCGGTTCGGACGCCCGCTAGATCCGCCCCCACGCGACTGCCCCAGGGAGACGCTTCATGACCGACGCCCGAACGCCGTCCGGGGCGTCCGCCCCGTCCGACACCGAGATCGCGGCACTCGACGCGCACTGGCGTGCCGCCAACTACCTGGCGGTCGGCCAGATCTATCTGATGGCCAACCCCCTCCTGGAGGAGCCGCTGGCCCCGGAGCACATCAAGCCGCGGCTGCTCGGCCACTGGGGCACCTCACCCGGACTGAACCTGGTCCACACCCATCTCAACCGGATCGTCCGGACACGTGACCGCCGGGCGATGTGCGTCTGGGGGCCCGGCCACGGCGGCCCCGCCGTCCTCGCCAACTCCTGGCTGGAGGGCAGCTACTCCGAGACGTACCCCGATGTCAGCCGCGACCGGCCCGGGATGGGAGCGCTGTTCAAGCAGTTCTCCTTCCCCGGTGGCGTTCCCAGCCACGTCGCCCCCGAGACCCCGGGGTCCATCCACGAGGGCGGCGAACTGGGGTACGCGCTGACCCACGCCTACGGCGCCGCCTTCGACCACCCCGAGCTGCTGGTGGCCTGCGTGGTCGGGGACGGAGAGGCGGAGACCGGGCCGTTGGCCGCGTCCTGGCACTCCAACAAGTTCCTGGACCCCGTGCACGACGGCGCGGTCCTGCCCGTCCTGCATCTCAACGGGTACAAGATCGCGAACCCGACGGTGCTGGCCCGGCTGCCCGAGGAAGAGCTCGACGCGCTCCTGCGCGGGTACGGCCACGACCCCGTGTACGTCGAGGGGGACGAGCCGGCCGTGGTCCACCGCGCGCTGGCCGCCGCCATGGACCTCGCCGTGGACCGCATCGACGCCTACCAGCGCGCGGCCCGTGACGAGGGCGTGTCCGTCCGTCCCCGCTGGCCCATGATCGTGCTGCGCACCCCCAAGGGCTGGACCGGCCCCGAGGAGGTGGACGGGCTCCCCGTCGAGAACACCTGGCGGGCCCACCAGGTCCCGCTGCCCGGGGTCCGGGACAACCCGGACCACCTGCGTCAGCTCGAGGAGTGGATGCGCTCCTACCGGCCCGAGGAACTCTTCGACTCCGAGGGCAGGCCCACGGCCCAGGTCCTGGAGTGCGTTCCCGAGGGAGCCGCCCGGCTCGGCTCGACGCCGTACGCCAACGGCGGGCTGCTCCTGCGTGACCTTCCGCTGCCGCCGCTGGAGAAGCACGCGGTGCGGGTCGACAGGCCGGGGACCGTCCTGCACGAGCCCACCCGGATCCTGGGCGGGCTGCTCGAGGACGTCATGGCGGCGACCGCCGACCGCAGGAACTTCCGGGTGGTGGGACCCGACGAGACCGAGTCCAACCGCCTGGGCGCGCTCTACGGGGCCACCGGAAAGGCCTGGCAGGCGGAGGTCCTTCCGACCGACGAGCATCTGGCCCGCGACGGCCGGGTGATGGAAGTCCTGTCGGAACACCTGTGCCAGGGCTGGCTGGAGGGCTACCTCCTCACCGGACGGCACGGTCTGTTCTCCTCGTACGAAGCCTTCGCCCACATCGTCGACTCGATGGTCAACCAGCACATCAAGTGGCTCCGCACCTCGCGGCGGCTGCACTGGCGGGCGCCCGTCGCCTCGCTGAACTACCTGCTCACCTCGCACGTCTGGCGTCAGGACCACAACGGCTTCTCGCACCAGGACCCCGGCTTCGTCGACCACATCCTCAACAAGAGTCCCGAGGTCGTCCGGGTCTATCTGCCGCCGGACGCCAACACGCTGCTGTCCACCGCCGACCATGTGCTGCGCAGCCGTGACTACGTCAACGTGATCGTCGCCGGCAAGCAGCCGGGCTTCGACTGGCTCACCCTCGACGAGGCCCGCGCGCACTGCGCCCGAGGGGCCGGGGTCTGGGAATGGGCGGGGACCGAGGACGGCAGCCGCGAACCCGACGTGGTGCTGGCCTGTGCCGGCGACGTACCCACACTGGAGACGATGGCCGCGGCCGGACTGCTGCGCCGTCATCTTCCGGAGCTCGCCGTGCGCGTGGTCAACGTCGTCGACATGACCAGGCTGCTGCCGCACGACGAGCACCCGCACGGCATGCCGGACGCGGAGTACGACGCCGTCTTCACCCGGGACAAGCCTGTGATCTTCGCCTACCACGGCTACCCCTGGCTGGTGCACCGTCTCGCGTACCGCCGCGAGGGACACGCCCATCTCCACGTGCGCGGCTACAAGGAGGAGGGGACCACCACCACGCCGTTCGACATGGTGGTCCGCAACGACCTGGACCGCTACCGGCTGGTCATGGACGTGCTCGACCGGGTGCCCGGTCTGGGGGTCCGTGCCGTCGCCGTCCGGCAGGCCATGGCGGACGCCCGCACCCGGCACCACGACTGGATCCGGGAACACGGCACGGACATGCCCGAGGTCGCCGACTGGACCTGGGAGGGCTGAACACCGTCCCACGCACTCCGGCCGGCCCGCGGGAAGCGGGCCGGCCGGAGTGCGTGGGACGGAGGCTCAGTTGACGGAGGTGGGCGCGCCCGGCGGCACCGCCGACGTCACGGTCGTGCGGACGACCGGGGACACGGCCCCGCCTCCGACGATCCGGAGGGCGTTCTCGCCCGTGATGCCCAGCTTCACCCGCATGCTGTACTCGCCGCTCCTGGCGGTCCTGATCGTGGCGGGCAGGGTCACCCAGCGCTTGCCCTGCTTCTGCTGCAGGCTGACGGGTGTGCCGGAATCGACGTTCCTGGCCGCGCCGTGGATACGGAACTCCTCCCAGGCCGCCACGCTGCGCGCGGTCGCGTACGCCGAGAGGGCGGGCCGCGTGGCCAGGTCCTGCGCGCGCTCCCCGGACGGCGGTGCGGGGACACCGGACGACGCCGCGGCCCCGCCCATCGCTCCGGCGAGCGTCACCGCTGTGAGCAGGGCTGCCGCCGACGCGCGCCTGAATCGGTCCATGACTGGCTCTCCTTCGTACCCGACGCGATCGGTGAGATCGACGTGATGGGATCGGCTTCGGAGCGCCAAATCTAGACAATGTTCACATAACCCTCACGCAAGGACACGCGGTCAGAAACGCAGGACCGCCGCGAGCCTGCCGTGGTGCGCGAGGGAGTCGTCCGCGACGAAGGCGACCTCGCAGCCCTTGTCCAGTGCCGCTTCGACGAGCTCGTCGACGATGTCCTCACGGACCTGTCCGTCCTCGGCCGGAGTGGTCTGCGGGCCGACCGGCTCCAGGTGTCCGTCGGTGATCCTCACCGTCTCGTCGAAGTGTTCCTCGACCGCGACCAGGCCCGCCCGGCCTTCCCGCACGGCCAGCCACACCTCGTCGAGCCCGCCGGCGAACGAGCGGCTGCTGTGGGCCTTGTCGAGCCTGCCCCGGATCCGTGAGGCGGTCTGTGCGCGCCAGTCCTCCAGGGCCGGGCCCAGCTCCTTGATCAGCTCGGGTGCCGTCGTGTCCGCCGTCGTCCCCTTCGCGACCCGGCCCGCAGCCTGCTTCGCGCTCTCACCGACCTCGTCGAGCAGGGAGAGCGCCGGCGCGAGGCCCACCAGGAAGAGCGGGCGCGGGTCGGCCGCCAGGACCGCGCGCAGCCGCTCGTCGACCGAGCGCAGGAAGTTGCGGGCGTCCTCGCTGCTGTAGGTGCTCGGAGTGTCCCCGATCCGCTCCTCGCGCTGCGGATTCGGCTCCTCGTGCGGGGCCGTGAGCGGGAAGCCGTCCCTGCGTTCGGGGCGCAGGCCCTCGCCCGTACCGGAGAACAGGGAGGCGTGCTCGGCGGACAGGCTGAGCACCCAGAACGGTCGCGCCCCCGCCTTGGCCGCGACCAGGTTGCGGGTGAGGTAGCTGTCGCTCAGGACCACTCGTTCGGGCGCGGTGCGCGGAAGTTGCCAGATCTGGTACTCGTCGGCGTCGGCGAAGATGACGAGGGACTCCAGGGCGCGGCGCTGGTCGACCTCGGCCACCGCGCGGTCCAGCTGCGCCTTCACGGCTGCCCTGGCCTCGTGGCTCACCCCGGGGTCGGCGTCCAGCCGGTTGCCGGCCTCGGCCACGAGGTTGCGCAGCCGCACGGCGTCCTGGGCGTTGTCCGGGGCACGGCGGTGGGTGGGCATGGTCAGGGACAGGGCCGGATAGGGCCTGGTGGCCCGGAGTTCCTGCAGCAGGCCGGGCGTCAGCGCGTCCGTGTCCATCGTTCCCTCCCGGGGGTTCGGGGTCCGCGGTGCTGGAGCCGCCCCCTGGTGTGGAGCGGTTGTTCGACGAGTCAATTCATACCTTTTGATCCTAATATGGGCGAATTATTCGTCTCCCCTCGGAGGTGTACGCGATGTCCACACTCACCGTGTGGAAGTTCCGGACGGCGGACGGCGCGGAGAACGTGGAGGCCGCTCTGAAGTCCCTCCAGAAGGAAGGGCTCGTCAAGATCCTCGACGCCGCCGTCGTGAGCTGGCCCGCCGAGCGCTCCAAGCCGAGGACCCGACAGTTGATCAACCTCGTCGGCGCGGGTGCGCTGAGCGGCACCTTCTGGGGGATGCTCTTCGGCCTCATCTTCCTGATGCCTCTGCTCGGCGCGGCCATCGGCGCGGCGGCGGGGGCGCTCGGCGGGAAGCTCGCCGACGTCGGCATCGACGACGACTTCATCGCCGAGGTCAAGCAGAAGGTGACGCCCGGGACGTCGGCGCTGTTCCTGCTCACCCTGGACGAGGTGCCGAGCCGTATCAGCGAGTCGCTGCCCGGCGACGGAGCCGAACTGCTGCACAGCAACCTCGACACGGAGCGTGAGGCGAGGCTGCGCCAGATCTTCGGCGACGAGGCGGAATGACGGGGGAGGGGCTGCTCCACGCAGGGCCCGCACGGTATCCGGCAGGCCTCCGGTGAGCGCCTCGGAAGCCGTGACGGACGCGCTGCGCGAGCTCCACGCGCGCTTCGCCGGTGTGCGGGAGGGTCGACAGGCCGACTACATCCCGGAGTTGACCAGGTCGGACCCCGACGACTTCGGGCTCGCCCTGGTGAGTATGGACGGGCACTCCTACAGCGCCGGCGCGGCGGACACCCCCTTCACCCTGCAGTCGGTGTCCAAGCCCTTCGTCTACGCCCTCGCGCTGGCCTCGCTCGGCCTCGACGAGGTGAGCCGCTGGGTGGGCGCCGAACCGAGCGGCGAGGCGTTCAACGCCATCAGCCTGGAGCCCGGCACCGGGCGGCCGGCCAATGCGATGGTCAACGCCGGCGCCATCGTGACCACCGCTCTGGTCCCCGACAGCCGTGAGCAACCCGCGTTCGGCCGCATCCTGACCTGTCTGAGCCGGTTCGCCGGGCGGAAGCTGGACGTCGACGAGGACGTCCACGGCTCCGAGGCGGCGACCGGGGACCGCAACCGGGCGCTCGCCTATCTGATCCGCAGTACGGGAACCCTGCCCGTCGACCCGGTGGCGGCCGTGGACACCTACTTCCGGCAGTGCGCGGTACGGGCCACGGCCGTCGACCTCGCCGTGATGGCCGCGACCCTGGCCTACGGCGGTGTCAATCCGGTCACCGGGGAGCGGGTCGTCTCCCCCGAGGTCGCCGCCCAGGTCCTCGCCGTCATGGCGACCTGCGGAATGTACGACTCCTCCGGCGACTGGCTGCTCAGGGTCGGTCTGCCCGCCAAGAGCGGCGTCTCCGGCGGTCTGCTCGCCGCCGGGCCGGCCCGTTTCGGCCTGGCCGCCTACAGCCCGCTCCTGGACGCGTCGGGCACCTCGGTACGCGGCCACGCGGCGCTCGGCGCGCTCTCGGAACGTCTCGGGCTCCACCTCATGAAGAACCCGGCACTTCCCGGCTCCACCGTCACGCTGGTCACCACCGCCGACGTGCTCCCCTCCGCCCCGTCCGGCCGGCTCGCCCGCGCGCTCCACGAACGCGTGGGTGTCGTCGCCGCCCAGGGCGCCCTCGACTTCACCGCGGCCGAGCGTGTGCTGTACGCGCTCGACGAGTCGGGTTCGGAGGACGCCGACCCCGTGATCCTCGACCTGAGGGAGGTGACCGGCGCCGACTCCGACGCCCTCGCGCTGCTGCACGCCGGCCTCTCCCGGCTCGCGCGGGAGGGCCGGCGTGCGGCCGTCGTCGATCCGGGCGACCGGCTGGGTCCCCCGGACCTGGTCCGTGAGCGGACCGGCCAGGACCTGCCGCGCTTCGGCTCCCGCGAGGAGGCCGCCGAGCAGTGCGCGCGGGCCGTGGCCGGGCCCGGCTGAGCCCCTACCAGATGGCCTCGACCCACTCGGGGTGATCGATGAACGGGTTCCGGTTGTGCTGGAACCGGTCGAATATGACCTCGTTGCGGTTCTTCTCGAAGCTGTCCGGAGGGTCCTCCTGGCTCCACTGCTTCAGCACGGAGAGCCGTCCGATGTTCGGGGCCGACCCGTTGCTCACGCGGTCGTTCGGCTCCAGGTCGGCGAAGGCGTCGTCGCCCTCGTACCGCACCGCCATGTAGAGGATCATCCGGGCCACGTCCCCCTTGACCGCGTCGCGCGGTTCGAAGGAGTCACCGTCGGTGAGGTTGCCGGGCGCCCCCGAGACGGCGCTGCCGCCGTTGTCGAAGTCCTTGTTGCCGCGGATGGAGTTCACCTGAACGTCCTCGGGGCGCAGGTGGTGGATGTCGGTGCCGGGGCCGGTCGCGGTGCCGAAGTCGCCGTGGGACTTCGCCCAGACGTGCTCCCGGTTCCAGTCGCCGGTGTTGCCCCCGTTCTCGCTCTTGGACTGGGAGCGGCCGGTGTACAGGAGGATCACGTTGGAGGAGTTGGCCGGGTCCTGGTCCGTGGCCTTGAGGGCGTCCCAGACCTGGCTGTAGGAGAGCTTGGTCTGGTCGCTGATGATCGTGTGCAGTGAGCTCTTGAGCGCGGTGCCCGTCTTGCCGAGGGCGTCCTGGTAGTACGTGTCGTCGAGAGTGGTGGCCGGGGGAGTCGCCTGGGTGGCGGCGGGTGCGGCGGACGCGACGCCGGTGAGTACGACGATCGAGGCGGCTGTAGCGAGCAGTGGACGCGCGTAGAAACGGCGACGACTGGACATGTGGGGTGTCCTCTCCGGGGTGGCGGAACGTTGTCGTGAGGGCCGGGCGTTGGCTGTTGGACCGGGAGCCTTCCACACGCACGGTGCCGGTAGTGTGAACGTTGCGTATTCATCATGTGCAGGTCAAGTGACAGTTGGTCGGTCCCTTCCCGGGCATCGGATGCGCGGACGCCGACCGGGCGCGAGAATTGCCGCAAGGACGAGGAGGCGGTATGAGCGAAGAGTCCGAATCCCTATCCGTATCCGCGCCGGAAGTACGGGGTGTCACCCCCGACCGTCTGCTGCACACCGGCGGCAACGATCAGCCCACCGCAGAGGATCTGGTACTCGCCTCCGGGCGTGATCTGACCCCCGAGAGCCTGGAGTGGGCACGGCGCAGGCTGTCGGAGGAGGGCCGCTCGGCCATGGACAAGCGGCTCCCGTAGAACCGGTACGACGCATCGAGGGGCGGGGAGCGTGCGAGGCGCTCCCCGCCCCTCGGCTAGCCTGAACGCAATATGAACCGTTTGACGACGTCACAGGGCGAATTCGATCTCGCCCGCTATCCCGAGAACCCGCGCGATCCCCTCCGTGCGTGGGACGCCGCCGACGAGTACCTGCTGCGGAGGCTGGGGGGAGAGGACGGGAGCGAGCCGGTCCCCGCGTCCGGCACCGTGGCCGTGGTCGGCGACCGGTGGGGCGCCCTCGCCACCGCGCTGGCCGCGCACCGCCCGGTCCAGATCACCGATTCGTACCTCGCCCGACAGGCCACGCTGGCCAACCTGGCGCGCAACGGCGCCGATCCCGGTTCCGTACACGTCCTGTCGGTGCGCGAAACCCCGCCGGAGCGCGTGGACCTGCTGCTCGTGCGGGTGCCCAAGAGCCTCGCACTCCTCGAGGACCAGCTCCACCGGCTCGCGCCCGCCGTGCACGCCGGGACCGTCGTCATCGGTACCGGCATGGTGAAGGAGATCCACACCTCCACCCTCAAGCTGTTCGAGCGGATCATCGGGCCCACCCGCACCTCCCTCGCGGTGAAGAAGGCGCGGCTCATCTTCTCCACCCCGGACCCCGCACTGCCCAGGACCCCCAGCCCCTGGCCGTACCGCTACGCACTGCCGGGCGACGTCGGAGTGGTCTCGGGCCGTACGGTCACCAACCACGCCGGGATCTTCTGCGCCGAACGCCTCGACATCGGCACCCGCTTCTTCCTGAAGCACCTGCCGCAGCGGACCGGGCCCGACCGGGTCGTCGACCTCGGCTGCGGGAACGGCGTGGTGGGTACGGCCGCCGCGCTGGCCAACCCCGAAGCGTCCGTCGTCTTCACCGACGAGTCGTACCAGGCCGTCGCCTCCGCCGAAGCGACCTTCCGCGACAACGCCGGTCCGGATGCCGAGGCGGAGTTCCTGGTCGGTGACGGGATGGCCGGCCTGCCCCCGGGCAGCGTGGACCTGGTCCTCAGCAACCCGCCGTTCCACTCGCACCAGGCGGTCACCGACGCCACGGCCCGGAACATGTTCCACGGAGCGCGTGCCGCGCTGCGTCAGGGCGGCGAGTTGTGGGTCGTCGGCAATCGGCACCTCGGCTACCACACGCAGCTCCGCCGGATCTTCGGCAACTGCGTGACCGTCGCCGGTGACCCGAAATTCGTCGTGCTGCGGGCCGTCAAGCGCTGACGCGCGTCAGGGGAGGTCGTCCCGGCCCAGCCAGGACGGCACCTCGGGCACCTCCGCGTCCCATGCGGGCGGCGGGCCGGGATCGGGTTCCGGTTCGCGCGGACGGGGAACGGCCTGCGTGGGCCCTGTCGGATCGGGCTCCGCAGCGGGTGGTTCCTCCTCCAGCCGCTCGGGGGCAGCGCTGTCGTACAACTGCTCGGCCACGGTGAAGCGGCAGTGCCAGGGCTGCCAGACCCCCTCGACGACCAGCAGGAAGCCGTCGGCCTCCTGGTACAGCCGCCTGCTCTTCGGGTTCGAGGGATGCACCGGCTCGAAACGCTCGGCCCGGACCCGGAGGGCCGCGAGCGCCTCCTCACGGCTGCCCTCCACATGGTCGATCACACCGACCGACCACATCCGGCCCTGCCGGCCGAACCCGAGGTTCTGCTCGACGACAAGTCCCCACCTGGGCACAGACCCACCCCTCCCCGGAACACGCGCGGTCGCGGTATGCGGATGACCGCGCAGGGACGCCATCCTACGAGTCATGATCCTTACGGCCCGACCGCACCCGTCGGCGGTGGACCGCCACCCGCGCCCCGCCGCAACCGTAGTGGCGGCGGCGCGGCTCGGCCCCGGCAGCCGACCCGCCCCGTACAAACCGAGCGGACAGACAGCCATACTGGACGGGCCGGGGCGGGCGCAGCAGGAGTGGGAAGCGGAACAAACGGGGGCGACAGCAGGCGATGGCGGACAGCAGGCTGATCCAGAGCCGGTACCAGCTGCTCGATCTGATCGGGCGCGGAGGCATGGGCGAGGTGTGGCGTGCGCGCGACGAGTCGCTGGGCCGGCAGGTGGCGGTCAAGTGCCTGAAACCCATGGGGCCCGAGCACGACCAGGCCTTCACCCGCATAGTGCGCGAGAGGTTCCGCCGCGAGGCCAGGGTGGCAGCGGCGCTCCAGCACCGGGGGGTCACCGTCGTCCACGACTTCGGTGAGTCCGACGGTGTCCTCTACCTCGTCATGGAACTCCTGGAGGGGCGCAACCTCAGCCAGCTCCTGGAGGACAACGAGCAGCATCCGCTGCCGGTGGCCGATGTCGTCGACATCGCGGAACAGGTCGCGGACGCCCTCGGCTACACCCACCGGCAGGGCATCGTCCACCGGGACCTCAAGCCCGCCAACATCATGCGGCTCGACGACGGCGCGGTGAAGATCTGCGACTTCGGCATCGCGCGGCTCGGCCACGACATCGGCTTCACCTCCCGTCTCACCGGGACCGGCATCGCCATGGGCACCCCGCACTACATGTCGCCCGAGCAGATCAGCGGCGGCGAGGTCGACCACCGCAGCGACCTCTACTCCCTGGGCTGTGTGCTGTACGAGATCGCCACGGGTGTCCCGCCGTTCGACATGGAGGACTCCTGGTCCGTGCTCGTCGGACACCGCGACACCGCTCCCGAGCCGCCGCGCACCCACCGTGCCGAACTTCCCGGTTTCTTCGACGAGATCGTCCTGGAACTGCTGGCCAAGACCCCGGACGGGCGGCCGGCCGACGCAGGTGACCTCCGGCAGCGCATCGCGCTCGGGCGCACCGGCGAGCAGCCGGCTGCCGCACGGACCCGCCTAGCCCCGCCCTTCCCCGTGGTGCCTGGAGGAGGGGAGCCCGGACTCCCCTCCTGGACCCGCGACATGACCACCGGCCACCGGGCCGTCGGGGCCGGGCATCCCGCGACAGCAGCCGTTGGGCAAGCCGCCGCGCTCACCGCCGCCTGGACCACCGGGGCCGGGCAGGCCCTCACCGGCGGCCTCCCGCTCGTGGTTCCGGGCAGCCCCACACCCTCTTCCGGTCTGCTCGCCACCCTGGCCGGCCGGCACAACGCCGGACTCGACCTGGGGCGGCTCGGGCACTGGGAGGAAGCGGGCGACGTCCACCGGGCGGTCGCCACCGAGCGTGAACACGCGCTCGGCCCGGACCACCCCGACACCCTCGCCAGCAGGTACGAGGTCGGGTTCACCCTCAGCCGCACCGGACACGCCGCCGACGCCCTGCGCGAGTTCGGCCGGGTCGCCGACGGCCGTGAACGCACCCTGGGTCCCGACCATCCCGAGACCCTCGCGGCCCGGCAGGAGACGGCGTACGTCCTCGGCCAGCTCGACCGGCACTTCGAGGCCCACCAGATCTACGCCGGGGTGCTCGCCTCGCGGGAGCGCTCCATGGGGCCGGACCACCCCGACACCCTGCGCTGCCGCCACAACCTCGCGTTCAACCTGAGCAGACTCGGTCGCCTGGAGGACTCGTACCGCATGGCCCGCGAGGTCGCGGACGCCCGCGGCCGCGTGCTCGGGCCGGCCCATCCGGACACCCTGGTCACGCTGTACGAAGTGGCGTACACACTCGGGCGGCTGGACCGCTGGACCGAGGCACTGCAGACCTACCGGGAGGTCGCCCGGGCCCGCGCGACCACGCTCGGCGCCGACCACCCCGACACCCTGTCCGCGCGCTACGAGGTGGGCATCAGCCTGGGACGCCTCGGCCGTAGCGCCGAGGCCCTGGAGCTCTACCGCACCCTGGCCGAGGACCGCACCCGGGTGGGTGGCCCCTCCGACCCCGAGACCCTGCGTGCCCGGCACGGCCTGGGCGTGAACCTGGGGCGGCTGGCGCGCTGGGACGAGGCGCTCGCCGAGTCACGCGAGGTCTGCGCCCTCCGGGAAAGCACCCTGGGCCCCGGCCACCCCGACACGCTCGTCAGCCGCCGGGAGGTGGCCGTGGGGCTGGGCTGGCTCGGCCGCTGGACCGACGCCCTCGACGACTACCGCACGATCGCCGAGATCCGCGAACGCACCCTGGGCCCCGATCACCCCGACACCCTCGCCGGCCGCAACGACGAGGCGCACTGCCTGGAACAGCTCGGCCGGGGAACGGAGGCGGTGGAGGTCTACCGGAGGGTCGCCGACCTGCGCAGACTGCGCGGGGTGCCACCGCACTGACCGCCGGACGGTACCGCCCCACCGGCCGTCAGGCCGCGCCGCTCCGCGCCCGGTGGAGGTCCCGCAGCATGGCGATCTCGGCCCCGTGGTGCAGCACTTCCTGGTTGACCCACCACACGGTGCTCAGGAAGGGGTCCTCCGCGTCGCTGCCGTAGGGATACGTGCAGTACCCGACCGTGTCGAGCGCCGCGTCGTCGGCGCCGAGCAGCGCCGCCCGCCACGCGGCGGCCGAGGCGGCGAAGTCCGCGAGTGCCTCCGCCGCGTCACCCGCCACCCGGTAGTCGTCCCGCGTCATGCTGTGGCCGCCCGCCGTGTGATCGGCACGCAGGGCCAGCATCTCGCCGAGATGACTCAGACGCCATGCCAGGGTGGTGAAGGGCGGCGGTGAGGGATGCGGGAACGGCGCCGTGTCACGTCCCCACGCGCCGGCACCCGTCAGGGAGGTCGCACCCGGGCCGGGACCCGCGCCGCGACGACGGACCGACCAGCAGTCCGGCACCGGCTCCCACAGGTACTCCTCGTCGGTCAGCGCCGGGGCCGCCACGTCCGTGCCGTCGCCGCTGTCCACGAAGGGCCCTGCCAGCCGGTTCCCGAGGCGCTCGCAGGACCGGTCGAACTGGTCGAGCAGCGGTGCCAGACGTGCGGGGACACTCATGGGCTCTCCTGTGACGGGTCGATCTCGGAGCGGCTGCGGGCACCCTCCCACAGGCGGGGCGCGCCGACCAGCGGATTACCGCGTCGCCGAGCACGGTGCCGCGCCCTGTCCGCAGAAGTGCCGCGCATGTTACGAAGGAGCATGTCCGCAGACGAGACGCCATCAGCCGGTACACCCGCACACGACTCCTACGACGCGGTCGTCGTCGGCGGCGGTCACAACGGCCTGGTCGCCGCCGCCTACCTCGCCCGCGCCGGGCAGAGCGTCCTGGTCCTGGAGCGTCTCGGCACCACCGGGGGAGCGGCCGTGTCGACCCGGCCCTTCGACGGGATCGACGCCCGTCTCTCCCGCTACTCCTATCTCGTCTCGCTCCTCCCGCAGAAGATCGTCCAAGAGCTCGGCCTCGACTTCGCCGTACGCAAGCGCACCGTCTCCTCCTACACCCCGGCCGTGCGCGGCGGCCGGTCCACGGGGCTGCTCGTCGGGGGTGAGGGCACCCGGGACTCCTTCACGGCGCTCACCGGTGACGGCCGGGAGTACGAGGCCTGGCAGCGTTTCAACGGGATGACGCGACGGGTCGCCGAGCGGGTGTTCCCGACGCTCACCGAACCCCTGCCCTCCCGCGAGGACCTGCGGGCACGCCTCGACGACGCGGACGCCTGGCGGACGCTGTTCGAGGAGCCCATCGGAGTCGCCGTCGAGAAGAACTTCGCCGACGACCTCGTACGCGGTGTCGTGCTCACCGACGCCCTGATCGGCACCTTCGCCGACGCCCACGACCCGTCCCTGGTCCAGAACCGCTGCTTCCTGTACCACGTGATCGGCAACTCGACGGGGGACTGGGACGTCCCGGTCGGCGGAATGGGCGCGCTCACCGGCGCTCTGGCACGCGCGGCACGCGCGGCGGGCGCCGAGATCCGCGTCCTGCACGAGGCGACCCGCATCGAGACGGACGGCACCCGCGCCGAGGTCACCGTCCGCTCACCCGACGGGGAACGTGTGGTCGGCGCGCGCCGGGTCCTCGTCAACGCGTCGCCGCAGGCGCTGGCCGCGCTCCTCGGCGAGGAAGCTCCCGCGCCGGCCGAAGGCGCACAGCTGAAGGTGAACATGCTGCTCACGCGGCTGCCGAAGCTGCGGGACCGCTCCGTCGACCCGCACCGGGCCTTCGCCGGCACCTTCCACATCGCCGAGGGTTACGGACAACTGGCCACCGCCTACCGCGAGGCGGCCGGCGGACGTCCGCCCACCGCCCCGCCCTCCGAGATCTACTGCCACTCGCTGACCGATCCGTCGATCCTCGGCCCGGACCTCGTGGCCCGCGGCTACCAGACCCTCACCCTGTTCGGGCTCCACACCCCCGCCCGGCTCTTCGCGGCCGACAACGTCACGACGCGCGAAGCGCTGCTCGCAGCGACGCTGGCCGAACTCGACGCCCACCTGGAGGAGCCGGTCACGGACTGCCTCGCCCTCGACGCCGACGGCAGGCCGTGCATCGAGGCGAAGAGCCCCGTGGACCTGGAACGGGATCTGAGGCTGCCCGGCGGCCACATCTTCCACCGGGACCTGTCCTTCCCGTACGCCACCGGGGAGACGGGCCGTTGGGGCGTGGAGACCGTGCACCCCAACGTCCTGCTGTGCGGGGCGGGTGCGGTGCGCGGCGGCGGCGTCAGCGGGGTGCCCGGCCACAACGCCGCCATGGCGGCGCTGGGCCGGTGACCGGGGGCGCCCGCGAGGTCCCGCCCGGCCGGGACCTCGCGCACACCCTCTACCGCCCGAACACCCCGCGCAGCGCCCCGAGCTTGCGCGGCAGGTCGTACTCCGCGCCGCCCTCGTGACCGTTGTACGGGAACACCTCCAGCTCGGCGGGGCCCGCGTACGCGTGGTACGCCGCGAAGACCGTCGACGACGGGCAGATCCGGTCCATCAGACCCACCGACATCCACGCCGGTGCCGTCGCCCGCGCCGCGAAGTTGACCCCGTCGAAGTAGGAGAGGGTCTTCATCGCCTCCTCGATCCGGAAGCGGTGCCCGGACAGCCAGCGGGCGACCTCCGCGTACGGACCGGAGTCGGTGATCTGCGAACCACGCCGGAAGTGGCAGAGGAACGGCACATCGGCGACGGCCGCCGCCAGGTCGTCCCGCAGCCCCGCGACGGCGAGCACGAGGCCGCCTCCCTGGCTTCCGCCGAGGACCGCGACCCGCGCGGGGTCCACGGCCTCGTGGGCCTTCACCGCGTCCACCGCGCGTACGGCGTCGGTGATCAGACGACGGTAGTAGTGCCGGCAGGGGTCCTCGATACCGCGGGTGAGGAACCCCGGCGAGGAGGAGCCGTGGCCGTCCGCGTGGAGGTCCGGGGTGTCCGCGGTGTTCTTGCCGCCGCCGCCCTGACCCCGGTTGTCCATGACCAGATGGGCGTAGCCGAGTGCGCTCCAGGTCAGCCAGGAGTACGGGATGCCGCGGCCGCCGTTGTAGCCGATGTACTGCACCACGGCGGGCAGCGGACCCGAGCGGACGCGCGGGAGCATCAGCCAGGCCTTCACCGGCTGTCCGCCCCAGCCGTTGAACGTCACGTCGTACACGTCCACGGTCGCGAACCCGGCGTCGTGGGGGACGAATGTGGCGTCCAGGCCGTGGTGGGCCGCCTCTGCGAGCGTCTTCTCCCAGAACGCGTCGAAGTCCGCCGGTTCCTCGGGCTCCGGGCGGTACTCGCGCAGCCGCTCCAGCGGCATGTCGAACAGCAAGGGTCTAGCTCCTCTTCAGGGTGAGGGTGAGGGTCGCCCCGTGCAGGCCGGCCGTGTCCGCGGTGATCCGCAGACCCCGGCCCGTGCGTGCGGCCCGGACACCGGGATCGGCCGTGGCGACCTCGAGACCGGGCCGGTCCAGGTCGAGCACCACGGACGACCGCAGCTGGGTAGGGTCGGACAGGGCCACCGTGAGCGTCCTGCCCTCCGGGCGCACCAGCACGGAGGCGGGACCGTCGCAGGTCAGTTCCTGCGCCGTACCCGCGGTCCAGAAGTTCGCGGCGAGCAGTCCGTCCGCCGAGCGGCGGACCGCGTGCACGGCCGTCGAGCGGGAGACCGGCCGCACCGGAGGCGCCGAGGACAACTGCCGCGTCCGTGCCGCCGACGCCGCCGGGGCCTGGAGCCAGAAGTAGCCGGCGCCGTCGGGAGCCGTCCCGTGGTCCTGCCACAGCGTCAGATAGGGGCGGGTGACCGGGGTGTCCGTGCCGTACTTGAGGTTGATCTCCCGCCAGGTCGCCGTGCGCTCCTCCCGCAGACCGCGCAGGTCGACGGGTTCGGGGAACACATAGCCCCCGGTCCCTTCCAGGTGCAGCCACCGGACCTCGGTGAGCCGCGCCGACCAGTCCGTTCCGACGGGTGCCGCGCTGCCGTCGATGAGCAGTGTCGCGGACGGATCGCGCAGCTTGCGGTTCTCGACGACCGTCTCCACGGTGCCCGCGTCCGCACCGACGCCCGACCCCACGCACGCGATCACGTCGTCCAGGCAGAACCAGCTCTTGAGGCCGCGCAGCGTGTGTCCGTACGCCCGCAGCTCCATGCCGTACGCCCCGAGCGTGGTCCCCGGCAGGGCGGTGCCGCCCGCCCAGTCCGCGGTGCTCGTCGTGCGCTGGCCGGCGGCGTCCGCGGGCCGCCCGGCGACGACCGTGGTGCCCGGCAGCCGCATGGGGTCGACGGTGGGCCAGTAGTCCTCGCTGTAGTGCCCGAGGTCGTCGGTGTACAGCAGCACCATGCCGTCGGAGAGGTGCCAGCCGTGCAGGTTCTCGTTCTGGATCGACTCGTAGTTGTAGATCCGGCTGGAGTACGCCGAGATGCCCAGGGCGAACGAGGGCCGGTGGTGTGCCGCCTTGTCCATCCGCGGGTGCTGCCTGTGGGCGACCAGCGGGCCGCGGGCGGGGATCGGTGACTCGATGATCCGCAGCGCGGCGACGAGGGACGCCGGATCGGTGACGGTGAGGAAGTCGCGGTAGGTGTCCTCGGACATCCACTGCTTCACCAGCGCCGTGAAGCCCTCGCCCGTCCCGCCCGGGAAGCTCGGAATCAGCCGGAGCACCGCCTCGATCACCGTCTGCGCGGAGACGTGGCCCTGCTTGCTGGGACGTGCGATCTCCCGCCCGCACACCGAAGCCATCACGTCGCCGCGCGCCAGCAGGGGGTCGAAACCGTCGAGGACCCAGCCGCGTACGTTGTCGAGATCGGGGTCGGTGACCGTCCAGTCCGTTCCGGCGAGCAGATTCAGCAGCCGGGAGAGGCTGTTGAGCAGTTCCTTGCCGTAGCCCCCGTTGTACGGGTGCTTGTAGTGCTGAAGGAACGAGCCGTCCGAGTAGAAGCCCTCGCCCGTCCCCGCCGTGCCGTCCGCGCGGTCGTTGAAGGCCAGGACGCTGTTGGCCCCCGAACCCTCGACGTCCGAAAGAGCGTCACGTACCCGGGCCAGGGCGTCCCCGTCGTCACGCAGCACGGCGTTGACGGCGACCACGGTGGAGACCCACACGCGGTTGGCCCCGGTGGCGATCTGCCGGTCCGCGCGCCAGAGGTTGGGGTCGGGGGTGTAGTGCCGCACCGCGGCGGTGACCCGCTCCAGGCGCTCCGTGCCGAGCACGTCGTACAGCAGCACACACGCGTCGTTGAGGGCGAGGGCCGAGCCGATCTCCCAGTCCCAGTCGTTGTCGAAGCGGGTGTGCCCCGGGCCGTAACGGTTCGTCAGCATCCAGTCGACACCGGCGAGCAGCAGATCGCGCACGGCGGTGTCGCCGTGCTGAGGGGTGCCGGGGATGGCCCACGCCGTCGCGATCGTTGCGAGGCGCTTGAACGACGTGGTGACGTGGTTGGAGAGCGTCGTGCTGGTCAGATCCGCGAACAGCCCGTCGGTACGGGACGGGTCCAGGCCCTTGGCGGCGGTGGTGGCCGCCCGGCCGGTCCGGGCGACTGCCGCCGCTATCCGCCCGTCGGTCAGGTCGAGGCCGGGGCCTCCCGTCAGCAGGGTGTGCCAGCGGACGCGCAGCGCGCCGGCCTCTCCGGCTGCGGCGTGAGCGATACCAGGGGTAAGGGTGAGGGGCAGGGTGGCGGCCGCGCCGAGCGCCGCCGCTCCGGCCAGAACGGTGCGGCGCGTGGCGCCGGTGCCTGGGGACGGGGTCATGGTTCGGGTCCTCACAACAGGTGTCGGCGGTCGACGGCCCCGGCGAGCGCGGCGTGACCGGAAGGATTGGGGTGCAGGCCGTCACCGCTGTCGAAGGCGGGCCGCATGCGCGAGGGACGCGCGGGATCGCGGAGCGCGGCGTCGAAGTCGGCGACCGCGTCGAACAGACGGCCCGTGCGCACCGCGCGGTTGATGCGCTGCCGCACCTCGTCGAGCTCCGGTGTCCAACGGGTCCAGCCCTCGAACGGGGTGACGGTCGAGCCGACGATCCTCAGCCCCGCGCCCCGGGCCCGCAGCACCAGCTGGCGGAATCCGTCCAGGACGAGCGAGGGGTCCGTCTGGGCAGGCGGCTGCTGGAGGTCGTTGACGCCGAGCTGGACCAGCACGGTACGCAGACCGGGCAGCGCGAGGACGTCACGGTCGAACCGCGACTGCCCGCCGGGCCCGAACCGGGCGTCGTCCAGCAGCAGCCTGTTGCCGCTGACGCCGAGGTCGGCCACGGCCGATCCGGGAAGCCGCCGGGCCAACTGGTCCGGCCAGCGCAGATCGGCGTCGTCGGGCGTGCCGACCCCCTCGGAGATCGAGTCGCCGAGCACGGCGACGACGGGCCCGTGGGCGCCCGTCACCTCCACGCCCGTCAGGAGGAACACCGAGGTGGTGCGCACCCCGTCCACGCTGTGCGAGGCATGCGTGTTGCGGTGGAAGGACAACGGCCCCGTGGGGCCCGGCAGCCGGGTCTCCACCGTCAGCGCGGACCCGTCCGTGGCGCGCAGTCCGTCGACCGGGTCGCTGGTCAGGGACGCGCCGGCGGCCAGCCACGCCTGCCGCCGTCCGCCGAACGTCACGGGGCGCCCTCCGGCGGTCACCGGTCCGACCAGCACCGGCATGGTCCCGAAGGCGTGGCCGTACCTCAGCCGTACCCGGCCACCCGCCGAGAGGCGCACGGTCGCGGTGAACACCCCGTCGGTCAGCCCGGCGGACGCCACCGTGTCCGTCGCGGTGGGCGCGGTCTGTGCCGTCGCCCAGGACGTGACCCAGGATCCGGCGGGACCCCGGTCGCCCGGTCCGCCGTCGGGCTGCGCGGCACGCGCGCCGGGAGCCGTCACCGCGACCGCGGTCACTCCCGCGGCGGCTGTCAGTACCCCGCGTCTCGCGGGCCCCCGGACGGTCACTGCGGGCACTCCCCGGTCGGGTCGTAGTCGTCGGCGTAGGTGCCGACCGCGTCGCCACCGGTGTTCCCGCTCATGGTGTTGGTGCACACCGGGCCCTGTGGGGTGCGCATGAACTTGATGCCACCGCCCGCGTTGCCGGTAACGGTGTTGCCGTACACGCTCGTGTCGATGCCGTCGGTCGCGGTGTCACCGCCGAGGCGTACACCTGCGCCCACGTTGTCGTGCACGGTGTTGTAGCGGAATATGTTGCCGCTGCCGCGAGCGTCGAGCCCGCCGGAACTCGGGTCCTTCTGACCGCTGCAGTCGTTGTACTCGACGTAGTTGTTCGTCGAGTTCTCCTTCACGTCCACGCACTCGTTGCCCCGGGTGACGATCGTGTTGTGGTGGATGCGGTTGTTCCTGCTGACGTCGGCCGCCGCGTCCGGGGCGCCGTTCGCGCCCTGCTGTTCGGGAGCCGTACCGAGGTAGATCCCCTCGCCGTTCTTGCCCCCGCCGCCGAACTTGAAGTCGGCCACCCCGCAGTCGGAGACGGTGTTGTCGTCGACCTCCGCGCCCGTGACGAGGTAGCGCAGTCGCAGACATTCGTCCGCGGCGTTCTTCAGCGTCATCCCGGTGATCCGCAGGGCGCCCACCCCGTTGCCGGGGGTCGTGCTCATGACGTAGACCAGCTTGAGCCGGTACCCCGCGACGTCGTCGGCCGAGCCGTGCAGGCCGTCGACGGTGAAGCCGCTCAGCGTCGTCGAGTCGTGGCGCACCTGGATGATCCTGCTGTCGCCCGCACCCTTCACCACCGCGTTCGACGGTCCGGTGATCGTGACGCCGGGGCGCGTGGTGACGACGTCCTGCCGGTACGTGCCGGCCGCGAGATGGACCACCGCGCCCGTGGGCGCGAGGTCCAGCGCCTTCTGGATCGTGGCGAGCGGCGCACCCGTCGACGTACCGGCGGCGGAGTCGCTCCCGGACGGCGAGACGTAGTACGCGGTGGCCGCCTCGGCCGCGGGGGAGGGCGTGGCGAGGAGGAGCGGGGTGCCGGCGGTGAGCGCGGCGACCAGGGCGGAACGCAGTGGACGGCTCATGAGGTGTGCCTCCTTGGATCGGCGAAGGACAGAGCGAGCAGTACGGGGACACTGGGGCCCAGCAGCAGCGGCCCCAGCGGTACGACGAGGGAGATGAGCACGGCGGACACCACGGCGCCGAGCAGCGCGGTGCCCCGTGCGGGGGACCCGAAACCGAGCGCGAGCGCGCCGGCCGTCCAGGTGCGGACCGACCCTTCGGGGGTCCGGCCCGCCTCCGCGGCCAGAGCGACGTGGTGGATGCCGAGAGCGGCCGCGATTCCGAGCTGCGCGGCGAGCACGACGAAGGTCCAGGGCTCCGGACGCCCCAGCAGATGGACGATGTTCACGGTGAGGACGACCGCGGCCGCCGTGGAGAGCAGACCGTGACGCCACAGCGCCCGCCAGTAGCGGGGGAAGGCGGCGAAGGTGTTCGCGAACACGCGGCTGTCCCCCTCCGCCCGCCAGAGCTGAAGGGCGTGCCCCATCGCGGCCAGTGCGGGCAGCCAGGTCACCGCGCCCAGGGACAGCACCGAGCACGCCGCGCCGGCGGCTGCGGGGAAGGCGACGAACTCCAGCCTGCGCAGCAGCGCCGTCCCGCCGGACGGGAGGATTGCCTGCATGGTCAGCCGACCTTTCCTGTGTACGGTTCGGACACGTCGAGGAGGACGCGGCCGTCGACCTCCAGGCGGGTGCACCCCACCGTGTACGGCGTCCCGTCCGGGCCCAGCAGCACGGCCGCGGCGTGCGCGTCCACCGCTTCCGTGCGGACTCGCCGGCCGACGGGGGACAGGAGGACGGTCTCCCGGGTGTCCGTGAAGCGGACCCCGAACCCCTCGTCGCAGGTGATCCGCTCACCGCGCGGTGATCCGGCCGGTGATCCGCCCGGCGGTCCGTCAGGCGGCCCGCCCGGTGATCCGCCCGGCGTGAGCGCGGTGAGGAAGGCTCCCTCGGCGGACCGCGGGGTCGTCGCACGCAGCGTGTGCAGCGTGCGGGTCAGACGCAGCTCCGGCGTACTGGACGTCGGATTGGCCTCGACCTCGGTGACCTCGCAGCCGACCGCGGCGTCGGAGGGCGCGAACCGCTGGAGGAGTGCCGTGGCCTTCCCCGACCTGATGAGCGCTTCGCCGCCGGGACCGAGCTCCGCCGGACGGTCGGTCTGGAGGAGGAACGTCCACGCACGTTCCTCCTCCGCCTCCGCCAGGTCGAGCAGGACGAGCCTCCCGGACGGTGTGAACACCAGGGTCCGGTCCAGGCGCCGGAGGCCGAGCGCGGGGTCGTACATCGCAGCGATCTCCGCGGTGGCATGGGCCCAGCCGCCCTCGGCGTCCGCCAGCACGTCGCGCTGTCCGGCCTGCCGCTCGTACGGGATGCCCTCGTAGACGTGGTAGCGGTCCTCGTCCGCGTACCCCTGGCCGTCCACCAGCAGGAGATTGTGGTGGGCCGCCCGCTTGCGGTTGCTGTAGCCCTCGTCGACGGCGAGGAACTCCCCCTGCGCGACCAGCACGAACGAACCGGAGTCCGGGTGGTGGTGCCCCTGGTTCAGGGTCTCCCACCCCAGCTCCGCCCGGTGCTTCGCCGATGTCTCCCACGCCGTGCGACCGCCACCGGGACTCGCCTTGAACGACACCAGCGTGGCGTCGTCGTCCCAGCCGGTGCGGGCCGTGAGCAGCCCGAGGTCCGGGAAGAACGCATGGGTCTCCGTCGGCCGGGCCGCCTCCACGGACGGGTCGTACCAGAGGTACTCCAGATAGGCCTCCGGCAGGATGCCGGGCCGTACCCCGCTCTCCGCGGCCTCCTGCCACAGCAGTTCGCCCGAGGCGAGGTCGCCCATCCACTGCGCCTCCGCGATGCCGTACTGCGCCGCGAGCCGGTAGTACAGGCCGGCGCTGTGCCCGCTGCGCCGGTCGTGGCAGTCACCGTGGTCGACATTGAACGCGAAGCCGGGCGCCGTCTGGTGGAGCCGGTAGCGGAACGTCGACGACAGGAAGCCGCCGCGTCCCCACCAGTCGATGCCCTCGGCCTCCTGGAGCAGATCGAGATGGATCGCCAGGAACGGCACACCGTAGCGCCAGTACACGACACCCTCGGCGTGCGAACCGTCCTGCGGCATCAGGTCCAGGACCGTGCCCAGGTTGTCCCTGGCGCGCTCGGTCCACTCCTCCTTGCCCAGCACGTAGCCGGCCGTCGCCAGACCCGCGTGACAGATCCAGTTGTGGTTCTGCCAGTACGACGACGACCACCAGCTGCCCTCGCTCGCCACCGCGAACTCGTACATCCTGCGGCCCTGGAGCAGCAGCTTGTAGCGGAGCAGCGCCCTTGTCCCGTCCGGGAGTTCGTCACCGATCCACCGGTAGGCGAGGGAGAGGTGGTGCAGCAGCCAGCCCGCGTCCAGATCGTGGTCCGGCATATGGGCGCGGCCCCAGTGCGGCAGCCGTACCGCGGCCTCGATCCAGCGCCGGCTCTCGTCCAGATGCGCGCGGTCGCCGGTGGTGCGGTACGCCAGAGCCGGGTTGGACGCCGCGGGGCCGAGCCAGGTGACGCTCGCCAGGGGGTGCGTGCGGGGCGGGGTGAGGCCGCGGTGACGTGCGGCCTCCTCCCGCAGCCGGAGTTCCTGTGCGGGGCGCGGCCCGGGAGGCGGAGTGGCGGAGAGCAGCACGGATCAGCTCCCCGTCCCGAAACACGCTGCGGAACCGTCCGCCAGCTCCACCGTCAGCTCCTCGCCGTCGAGTCGTACCCCGGTCACCGCGGGGCCCGCGGAGGAGGCCTGGTACACCGAGGCGAACGTGATCCGCTCGGCCTCGGCCGTGAAGTCGACCCAGGTGCGGGTGCGCTGAGGATCGTCCGCCGGGCCGGGACCCGGCCGCGAGAACGGGCGCACCTCCACCCCGGGCGTGTGGGTGTGCCAGCCGTGCAGTGACTCGTCGCCGTACCAGGTGGTGCGTACCGGCCCGGTGGCCTGCTGCTGGACGTCCAGAGCGGTCCCAGGGCGCAGCTGGCCGGTGACGCGGCGCGCCTGCGGGCCCGTCACGCTCAGCAGGTCCACCAGGTAGCAGTCGCCCGCCACGACCCTGCGCACCGCACGCACGCCCTCGTACGCGGTGGTGACCTCGGCGGTCACCGAGCGGTCGTCCGACGCCAGGAGCACGCCTTCGCACTCCGCCTGCTCCGCTCCGTCGACACGGAACGCCGGATGCGCCTCGGTCGACGCGTACAGATCCCGGAACTCGGCGTGCGCGTACGGAACCTGACCTGGATCCGGCTGCCACGGGGTCGTGGACCCGTACAGATAGAGCGACAGTTTGTCGCGGTGTCCGTGCGAGCCGCCGTGCGGGCCGAAGTCCAGCAGGGCGTGGATGCCCGCCACGCGCACCACCCCGTAGCCGGCCGCCGGGAAGACGGTGACCCCGCCGGGCGCCGCGCGCCGGGGCAGCGGCGGTCCCGCGAACCAGCCCTCCAGCTCACGGTCCAGTCCGTCGTCGTACGCGCCGAGCTCCTCCCGGGCCCGAGACGCGACCGCGTCCAACCCCTCCGCGGGCACCAACTGCTGAGCCAGAGAGACCAGTTCGAGCCACTCCAGGGCGAGCGGATTACGCAGGTACGGGCCGTCGTGCAACGCGGGCAGCAGGCCGCCCGGAGTCGCGACAGCGGCCAGCACATCCGTCATCCCGGCCAGTACGCCGGCCACGTCGGAGGGGACCGAGGCCGGGTCCGCGGATCGCAGCGCCAGCAGCGCCGCCCGCAGCACGAAGCCGTGGTAGTAGGTGCTGCCCTCCCACTCCCAGCCGTCCTCGGCGACGGCCACCCGCAGATGCGCGTACAGCCCGTGCTCGCCCTCCAGCCACTGCTTCGCGCCGTCCCACTCCAGACCGCGGGCAGCCGACGCGGCACGGCTCGTGGACGCGCCGGCCGCGTTCAGCCAGGCGGTGTAGTTGGACGCCAGCTGACCCCGGCCGGTCAGCACACCCCTGGCATCGAGCGCCGCCCGTTCCAGGTCGTCCAGCAGCGGCAGGACCGCCGCCAGGCCGTCGGTTCCGTCCTCGGCCAGCGTGATCACGGTGTGCCCGATGTTCACCGCCCAGATGGCGTCGGTCAGTGCCTGGTGGAAGAGCCTGCCGCGCAGCATCCAGCCCTGCGCCTCGCCGTGCCGCTCCGTGCCGAGGGACGCGTACAGGCCGGAGTACTCGACGAGCCGCGCCACTGCCTCCGTCCGCCCGCCACGGTGGGCGAGCACCCGCAGATGCCGCGCCCAGGCCTGGTGCGACAGCACCGTCCACGCGCCGCGCACCGCCGGGGTGTCCACCCGGCAGCCGCGTCCGCACCGTGCACCGCCCTCGGGAAAGACACCGGAGAGCAGGTCACCGTGATCGGGCTCCACGCCGTGCGCCGGGCAGACGTACGCGTGCCACCAGCCGCCCCGCTCCTGCGGGATCCGCCTCAACGCGGCCATACGCCACCGTCGATGTCCACCGTGGTCGCGGTGAGGAATCCCGAGGCGGGCGAGGCCAGGTGGACGACGGCGTGGGCGACGTCCTGCGGCGTGCCGGCCCGGCCGACCGGGATACCCGCCTCCATGGCCTCCTGCGCCGGAACGGCCGTGAACGTGTCGTGGAACGCGGTGCCCTTGATGAAGCCGGGGGCGACCGTGTTGACCGTGATGCCCGTCCCGGCGAGCTCCTTCGCGAGCCCCTTGGTGAAGCCCCGGACGCCGGCCTTGGCGGCGGCGTACGCGACCGAGCCGGGCCCGCCGCCGTTGTGCGCGGCCAGCGAGGACATCGTGATGATGCGTCCGGCGGAGGACTGCGTCAGATACGGCAGAGCGGCCCGCACCGTGCGGAACGCCGACGTCAGATTGGTGGAGAGGACCCGCTCGAAGTGGTCGTCCGACATCTCGGCTATCTTCTCGCGGCCGATCAGATGGCCCGCGTTGCAGACCAGGACGTCCAGGCCGCCGAGGAATCCGGTGGCCTCCTCGACCAGCAGGTCCACCTCCCCGGTCACGGTCACGTCGGCCCGGAACGCCTTGGCCCTGCGGCCGAGCGCCTCGACGGCGGAGACGGTCCTCGCCGCCTCGTCCGCGGAGGAGTTGTAGTGGACGGCGACGTCGGCGCCGGCCTCGGCCAGGGCGACGGCGATGGCCCGGCCGATGCCGTGGCCCGCCCCCGTGACGAGCGCGCGGGAGCCGTTGAGATCAGCAGACATGGGTGTTGCCCTTTCGGTGACCGGCCCGCAGCGGGCCGGAACCGGTCACTTGAGACCGGCGGTTGCGAAGCCCTGCACGAAGTAGCGCTGGCCGACGAGGAAGAGGACGACCATGGGCAGGGTGGCGAGCGTGGTGCCCGCCATCAGGAAGTGCCACTGGGTGCCGTTCTCCGTCTTGAAGACGGAGAGCCCCACCTGGATCACCCGCAGGCTGTCCGAATGGGTCACCAGCAGAGGCCAGAGGAAGTTGTTCCACGAGGATTCGAAGGTCAGCAGTGCCACGGTGATGAAGGCGGGCTTGACCTGCGGCGACATGATCCGGGCATAGATCCGGAACTCACCGAGCCCGTCGAGCCGGGCGGCCTCCTCCAGCTCCACCGGCAGGTCCAGATAGAACTGCCGGAAGAGGAAGACGGCGAACGGCGTGACCGCGCCCGGAACGATGAGCGCCCACCAGCTGTCCAGCCAGCCGCTGCCGCCCTGGCCGAAGATGTCGTTCCCGCCGGCCAGCGGCATGAAGCGGACGATCAGGAACTCCGGCAGCACCTTGGTGTACGTGGGGATCATCAGGGCCGCGACGAAGAGGTAGAAGATCGTCTCGCTGCCCCGGAACCTGATGCGCGCCAGCGCGTACCCCGCCATCGACGCCACCAGCACGTTGAGCACGGTGTGGCTGATCGCGATGACGAAGCTGTTGCGGGCGTACGTCGCGAACGGCGCCGCCTTCAGCGCGTCGACGTAGTTGCCGAACTCCCAGTGCTCCGGCAGCAGTCCGCCGTCCTGCGACGCGATCTCGACCGGGGTCTTGAGCGAGGTGATGACCATCCAGGCGAACGGCACCACCATCAGCAGGGAGACGACGGACAGGGACACGTAGAGCGCGATCCGGCCGACGGGGACAGGCCTGCCCTTCGCCGGTGCCTTCGGTGATCCTGGCGCGGGAACCGGCTTCAGCAGCTCAGTTGTGGCCACGACTGCCTCCCATGATCCGCTTGTTGACCAGGGTGAAGCCCATCAGCAGCACGAAGAGCACCAGCGACTGCGCGCTGGCGTAACCGACGCGGAACTCCCGGAAGGCGGACTTGTAGATCTCGTACGTCATCATCGTGGTGCTGTTGGCGGGGCCGCCGTCGGTCAGGATGTAGATCTGGTCGAAGGACTGGAACGCGCTGATCATCGAGGTGATGAGCACGAAGAACGTCGCCGGCTTCAGCAGCGGCAGCGTGATCGAGAAGAACTGCCTGACCCTGGACGCCCCGTCCACCGACGCGGCCTCGTACAGCTCCTTCGGCAGGGACTGCAGGGCGGCGAGGTAGATGAGCATCTTCATGCCGATGCCCTGCCAGATGCCGACCAGGATCACCGAGGGCAGCGCCCAGGTGGTCGAGGACAGCCAGGCCGGCCCCTCGATGCCGAGGAACGACAACAGTGTGTTGAGGAGACCGTTGCTCGGGTTGTAGATCCACAGCCAGACCAGCGCGATGGCGACGGTGGCGGTGACCTGGGGCAGGAACACGGCGGTTCGGAAGATGCCGCGTGCCTTGAGCCCCGTGTGCAGGGCGAGGGCCACCAGGAGACCGAGCGCCATCCCGAACGGCACGGTGAAGAACGTGTACAGGAGGGTGTTGACGATGGACTTACGGAAGACCGCGTCGTCCAGCATGTCCCGGAAATTGGCCAGGCCCACGAACTCCGGCGCGGTCAGCACGTCGTACTTGGTGAAGGCCAGGCCCACCGAGACCACGACCGGAAGACCGATCCACAACGAGGCGTGCAGCAGCGCCGGCGCCACCATGAGCATGCCGGCGCGACGCCGCCGGCGGCCCGGGCCGGTGGGGACCCGGCCGGTCTGCCGTGGCACCGAGGGCTCAGGAGCGGAAGGGGGCCGTGCGGGCCTGGCCTTCAGTACGGTTGTCGTTCCCATGGTGACGGGTCCTCACATCCGGCCGATGGCGGCCTCGGCGAGACGGCCGAGCTCCGCGATGGCGTCCTTCGCGGACTGATCTCCGACGATCGCGGGCTCCAGCGTCGGCTTGATCTTTTCCCGGATCTCCATCCAGGCCGCCGTGCCGCCCTCGGAGACGGCATGCTCGAGGTTCTGGAGGGAGAGATCGACGAACTGGTTCTCCTTGACGTATCCCGTGTCTTCGAGGTCGCGGAGCCCGGGCACCGAGCCGCGCTGCTCGGCCGCGCCGAGGACCGACTCGGGAGACGCGAGGTACTCGACGAGCGCACGGGCGGCGGCGGGGTGCTTGGAACGCGCCGCCTGGGTGACGAGCGTGCCGCCCTGGAGCATCGCGGGCCTGCGGTTGGCCAGGACGAACGCACCGAGCTTGTCGCCCTCGATCAGCTCCGGGTTCTGCTCCTTGGTCTGGACCCACAGGGCACTGCTCGTCATCATCATCGATGCCTTGCCCGTCTGTACGTTCGACGGCGTGCCGATGTCCGTCTTCTTCGAGTAGTCCGCCGAGCCGTCCTTCACCAGGTCCTTGAAGAACTGCAGGGCCTCGACGCCGCGTGCGTCCGTGAACAGCACCTTCTTGCCGTCCGAGCTGAACAGCTGACCGCCGTTGGCGAAGAGGAAGGTCTCCCAGCACTGGCGCAGCTCGATGGAGAACGGGTCGAAGCCGACGCGGCCGTTCCTGGTCAGCTGCTTCGCGACGGCCCGCAGCTCCGCCCAGTTGGCCGGGGTCTTCCTGATCCCGGCCTCCGCGAAGTGATCCTTGCGGTACACGACGATGCGGGTGTCGAGGACGACGGGCAGGGCATAGAGCTTGCCGTCGTAGCGCGACGGCTCCAGCACCCGCTTCTCGTAGTCGTGCGCGGTGGCTAGCTCCTCCGGGAGCTTGGCTATCGCCTTCTTCGCCGCGAACGGGGGGATCCAGCCGACGCCCATCATCAGGACGTCGGGCAGCAGCCCGCCCGCGAGACCGGTGGTGATCTTCTCGTTGAGCTGTGCATACGTGGTGTAGTCCACGTTCACCTTGACGTCCGGATACTTCTTCCGGAACCCGCCGAGGATCTCCTGCTCGAGCAGCGTCTTGCCGTTCGCACCCTCGTAGATCGGGGTGAGCAGAGTGATCTCGCCCTCGGCGGGGCCGTCGGCCGAGCCGGCGGACGACGCGCCGCCACCACAGCCGGCGAGAGCGGCCGTGGCAGTGCCCGCGCCGATCGCGGCGAGCACGGACCGTCTGTTGAGTTCCATGGGACACCCCTTTTGAGGTGGAGCGGTGGATCGATCCAGCAGTTGCGTCCCGGACATGGCTGGGAAGTGCTGGTAAATCGATGCAGTGATGCTAAGAACGGCTTGAGAGTGGCGTCAACAGCTGATGCACAATATTTTTCAGGGACGTTAACGGGTGTACCGGTGGAGTGTGTTCAGTAAATCGGTACACTAACCTCGGCAGTGCGTTCCGAACCGGAGGTGGCATGAGCGGGGTAACGATCCATCAGGTCGCGGAGGCCGCAGGGGTCTCCGCGAGCACGGTCTCCAACGTCCTCAACGGGCGTACCGACCGTATGCAGGCGGCCACCCTTGCCCGGGTGGAGCAGGCGATCGAGCAGCTCAACTACCGGCCCAACCGGGCGGCGCGCATGCTGCGCACCGGACGGATCAAGGTCATAGGCCTGATCGTGCCCTCCGTCGCCAACCCCTTCTGGGGAGCGCTGGCCAGGGAGCTGGAGGCCATCGCGCTGGCCGAGGGGTACCACGTACTGCTCTGCAACAGCGAGCGCGATCCCGCCCGCGAGCTGAAGTACGGCGAGGAGCTGCTCGCCGACGGGGTGAGCGGGGTGGTTCTGTGCTCCTCGCTCCCCTCGCTCGACCACATGACACCGCTGCTGAGCCGGGGACTCAAGATGGTCGCCTTCGACCGGACCGCACAGGCGGGCGACCCGTCGTCGCTGGCCAGCATCAGTGTGGACAACGCGATGGGGGCGGAGCTGGCCACCCGGCACCTGATCGAACTGGGCCACCGGAAACTGGCCTTCGTCTCCGGCTCCGTGCACAGCGTGAACCGCCGCGAGCGGCTGCGTGGCTTCCGTTCGGCCCTGGAGGCGGCGGGACTCGATCCCGCCGGGGCGATCGTCTGGCCCGGAGCGGACACCACCGAGTTCGGGGACAAGGACGCGGCCGAACTCGGCCGGAACGCGGCCAGGGAGCTGCTCTCCCGGCCGGACCCGCCCACCGGCTTCGTCGCGATCAACGACATGTGCGCGATCGGGATCTGCCGGGGCGCCAGGGACGCGGGACGCGGCGCGGGCCGGGACGTCTCGGTGGTCGGCTTCGACGACATCCTGCTCGCCGACCTCTTCGAGCCACCACTGACCACGGTCCGCCAGCCGCTCCCGGAGATGGCCGCGGAGACGTTCCAGCAGCTGCGCGCCCGGATCGACTCCGCCCCCGCGGCCGGGCGCTCCCTGCTGATCAGGCCCCGGCTCGTGGTGCGCGAATCGACGGCCCCCGTTCCGGGGGCGGCCTCGATTCCGGCGGGGGCTTCCGTGCCCGCCGCTGCCACCGTGCCGGCCACGTCCGCGGCCCCGGCGCTCGCCGCGACGGGAGCCGGGCGCCGCTCCGACGACTGACGGACGGGCGACGCCCCGCCCCGCCGTTCAGGACGACGGGGCGGGGCGCCGGGCAGGGGCGGGCCGGTGACCTGCGGACTCCGCCGGGTACCGACCGGGTCATTCCGGGCGGAGGGAACCGTGCGGGTGGTTCAGGAAGCGGTGCAGACGCCCACGACGGGTGCCGACGTACTGCCGTTCGTCTGGACGGTGAATCCGAAGGTGGTCGAGGCGCCGGCAGCCAGGGTGCCGTTCCAGGAATGCCTGACCGTCATCACGTCGCCCGCCGTGGCGGGTGTGCCGTTCCAGACGGCGGAGACCTTCTGGGGCGACGGAACGGTCACCGGAACCGCCCATCCGGTGATGCCGGAACTGCCGGCCTTGACGGTCACCTGGCCGTTGTACCCACCGTTCCATGTCGAGGTCTGGGTGTACGTCGCCGTGCAGGCGCCGGTTCCGCCTCCGTCCCCGCCGCCGTCGGAACCGCCGAGCGCGGCGAGCACCGCGTCGTAGGCCGGCTTCTTGTTGTAGTCACCGTCGAAGAGCAGCGGGGTGCCGCTGCTGCGCCACGAGTACTTGTCCGTGACGCCCCAGACGGTGATGCCCGTGCACCGGGTGACCGCCAGGCAGGCGTCGACCACCTTGGTGTAGTTCGCCGCCTGGGCCGTACCCGAACCCTCGATGTCCAGTTCGGTGATCTGCACGTCGACACCGAGATCGGCGAACCGCTGCAGATTGGCCTGGAAGTCTGAGGGGACGGGCGAGTTGCTGTTGAAGTGCGACTGGAACCCCACGCAGTCGATGGGGACACCGCGCTGCCTGAAGTCCTTCACCATGTCGTAGACCGCGTTGCTCTTCGCGTTCCGACCGTCGGTGTTGTAGTCGTTGTAGCAGAGCTTGGCGTCTGCATCGACCGTACGAGCGGTCCGGAACGCCTCCTCGATGAAGCCGTTGCCGAGCTTGTCCTGGAACGGGGAGCTGCGCCGCGCCCCGCTGCTTCCGTCCTGGAAGGCCTCGTTCACCACGTCCCAGGAATGGATCTTGCCCTTGTAGTGGGTCATCACCTGGGTGACGTGGTTGTTCATCGCCGAGCGGAGGTCGGTGGCGGCCAGACCACTCACCCAGTCGGGGAGCTGGGAGTGCCACACGAGGGTGTGGCCCCTGACCTTCATGCCCCTGCTCTGCGCGTGGCTGACGATCTGGTCCGCCGCCGAGAAGCTGAACGAGCCGCGGGAGCTCTCGACCGCGTCCCATTTCATCTCGTTCTCGGGTGTGACCGAGTCGAACTGGGCGTCCAGTGTGGATGCGTACGCCGCTTCACCGAGGTGGTTCGCGGCGACAGCCGTGCCGAAGTAGCGACCCTTGGCTGCCGCGGCGTCACCGAGGGCGCCGACCGCCTGCGCGTTGCCCGCGAGTGCCACGACACCTGCCGCGGCGAGGACACCCGCGGTGACGAGGGACAGAGCGCGTCGGGTGCGGGTCTGCGGACGCGGGCGGGCGCGGCCGCCCGGGGGATTCTGGGCCATCACGATTCCAGCCTCTTCTTCCGGTTGCCGGGCGGTTCGAACGAGGCGCCCGTGCGGGGGATTCGGACCGTTCGAGGTGCTGTGCAGCGCTCGGCGGACGCACCGGGAGGGCGTACCTGCCGACGGGAGGACGAGCTGTGGAACAAGGGGAGTGAGGGAGAGTATGCGCTCAGCGGGAAGTCGCGTCAACGCGGTGTTTCCGAAATATTTCCGAGCCAACTGCCGCTCATTTGAGGCCAGTTACCCATATTGCCTGATGAAGCGATGATTGTGCCCAGGCATTCCGGGCCGGATCTCCGAGGGCTCCCGTGGCAAGGCTTGGTCGTGGCGAGGTCGGACCGATTGGCTGGGCGAAAGTTTCGAAACGCTCCGGACGGGTCTGTCGAGGCCCTGTTCCGGGGGCGGCCAGGCACCCTTCGGACGGGAGGGCGCGGACCGCCGCAGAGGTCCGCGCCGCCTGTCAAGCTGCCCGTCACTCCGCCAGTCGCCCGGCCTGTCCAGCCGCGGCGTGCGCGACCTCAGCCGCCGATGAGCGAGAGGCCGAGGACCACCCCGGCGGAGACCGTCACCCTGCCGGGCGTGAGGTCGCCTTCACCGCCACCGCTGTGGTGACTGCTGTGGCTGCGGTAGCTCTGCATCTGTTCGGCGTCGACATCCTTGATATGGATCACGGGTCCGAGGTGCACCCCGGCCGCCTCCGCGTACAGGGCGGCCTTCTCCCGGGCCGCGGCCACGGCCGCCGTACGGGCACGGGCGCGCAGTTCCCTCTTCGTGCGCACGTCGAACTCGACGCCCTTCACCTCGTTGGCCCCGGCGTCCACGACGTCGACGAGTACCGTCTCCAGGATGTCCAGCTCACGCAGTTCGATCACGAAGGACGCGGTGCACTCGTAACCCAGGAACGTGCGGTCGTTGCCGTAGCTCCACTGGGACGACAGGTTCAGCCTCGATGTGGACACGGCGGTCTCCGGCACCCCGTGCCCGCGCAGTACCTCCCGGATCCGGTTCACCCCGGTCCGGGTGGCGGCGAACGCCTCGCCCGGCTTGTTCTTCGTCTGGGATATCGCGACGCGGAGGCGTGCCAGGTCGGGCGCGGCATGCACACTCGCCGCTCCGAACACCGACACGCCCCACGGGCTGTCTATGGACTGGGTTCCGTTCATGCCGGTCATCCAACCAGCCGGATCCGCTCAATCGGGGGAAACGGTCCAGCCCGTCGCCTCGATGCGCCCGGCGTCGCCGGCCCTGTTGCCGTCGAAGAGTGTCCTCCCGCCGTCCTGGACCCGGACGTCGTCCACGTAGGCACCGCGCCCGACGTACAACTGATCGGTGGCGTACCGCCATCGGAGCCGGACCTCCTTGCCCCGCCAGATGTGCAGATCGGCCTCGATCCGGTGCCACACGCGCCCGGACCAGCCGGAGACCGAGCCGTCCGGATGCGGCAGTGGCGCCCCGGGCCGGCCCTCCTGTTCCGGCGCGGAGGTGAAGGCGACGGGCTGCCATGTCGCCCCGGAGTCCGACGAGGCCTCCAGCCGGAGTACGTCCGAAGCCGGCTCGGTGTCCCACCAGAGGGCGCAGGTGAAGGTCGTGCGAGCGGCGGCCGGGCGGAGTGCGGGCAGCGCGAGTGTCGCGGTGGTGGCGTTCGCCATGCCGGAGAACCAGGCGGTGCGCCCCCGGGCCGGGCGGACCGGTACCGCGCGTGCCATCCGGTTGGCCGCCGCGACTCGCGGAGCACTGCCCGAACGCCAGGTGCGCACCGGATGGACGGAGTTGCCCAGCACGATCAGGAACGAGTCGGTCGTCGGGTCGAGGACCAGGCTCGTGCCGGTGAAGCCCGTGTGTCCCGCCGTGCGCGGTGTGGCCATCGCCCCCATGTACCAGTGCTGGTAGAGCTCGAAGCCCAGCCCGTGCTCATCGCCGGGGAACGCGGTGTTGAAGTCGGTGAACAGGAGTTCCACGGACTCCTCGGACAGGATCCGGGACCTGCCGTAGACGCCCCCGTTGAGCAGTGTCCGGGCCAGCACGGCCAGATCCCAGGCACACGAGAAGACACCCGCGTGGCCGGCCACCCCGCCCAGGCTGTACGCGTTCTCGTCGTGGACCTCACCCCAGACCAGCCCCCGCTCCAGCCCCGACCAGGGCAGCCGGGCGTCCTCGGTCGCCGCGATCTTCGGCTTCCACGAGGCGGGCGGGTTGTACCGGGTGCGGCGCATCCCGAGCGGAGCGGTGATCTCCTCGCGGAGCAGGGCGTCCTGGGTGCGGCCGGTGATCTTCTCCAGGATCAGCTGCAGCGAGATCAGGTTGAGGTCGGAGTAGAGGTACTTCGTGCCGGGAGCCGAGGCCGGGACCTCGCCCCAGAGCAGCCGCAGCTTCCCCTCACGGGTCGGCTCCTTGTAGAGCGGGATCCAGGACCGGAAACCGGACGTGTGGGTGAGCAGCTGACGTACCGTGACGTCCTGCTTGCCGCCCCCGCCGAACTCGGGGAGGTACGAGACGACCGGCGCCTCCAGCTCCAGCGTGCCCCGCTCGATCTGCTGCACGGCGAGGATCGAGGTGAACAGCTTGGACACCGAGGCCAGGTCGAAGACGGTGTCCTCGGCCATCGCGATCTGCTGGTCCGGTGGAAGTTCGACCCCCGAGTCGGTCGTCTCGTCGTACGACGCGTAGCGCACCGCCTGCCCGATCGGCCGGTGCAGAGCCACCGTGCCGCCCCGCCCCGCGAGCAGGACGGCGCCCGCGTACCAGGGGTGAGCGGGGGAGTCGGCGAGGTACTTCTCCGCGTCGGCGACGAGCAGGTCGAGCTGGTCCGGCAGCAGCCCGGCACGTTCGGCCGGTCCGCGACGCAGTGTCGGTCCGCCCCGCCCTGGTCCCATACCCGTCCCGGTTCCCGATGCCGCGCCCGGAGCTCCGCCGCCCGGCGACCCCGTACCCCGCTCGACGCCGGCCGCCGCTCCGGCGGCCCCCGCGAAGGGGATCGGCGCGAGGGCGAGTGCTCCGCCCAGCGCCAGTATCCCGCCGCTCAGCCCCCGACGGCTCATTCCCCGTTCCGACACGTCACCGGCCATCCGGAATCCCTTCCCCTCACGTCGAAAGCGCCTGCGCGAAAATAACTTTCGAAACTTCGTACGGTGATGAAACTTCCTGCCGAAGGAGAGGTTACTGTCACCGCAGCCGCCCGTGGGGCCCCTGGTGACACAAAGAAATTGACGACTCGTCAGTTATTTCTTCGCCGGACGGCAGCTGTCCGGCGGTCACGTCGGGCTGATGACGACTGCCGAGTGGAACCGGCCCGTGCCTGTGGCAGGGCGCCGGGGATCGCCCCGAGCCGGGCGGTCACCGTCGTGCGCGGTCCGGCATGATGCCCGGATGAGCGTCATCGTCGAGTTCTTCACGGCTCCGGACGACGCGTCAGCGGCTCTGGCCCTTCGGACCGGTCCGCGGCGCGCATTCGAGTCTGTCTCCTTCGGCAACTTCGACCCCGAGGAAGCCGTTGTCGAGTGGCAGTGTCTTCTTGCCGGTGGCAGCTTCGACGATCTCGTCGACGCCGGTGAGCCTCGTCCCGTCGCCGGCCAGGACGACGACGGGTGTCTCGTCTTCGCGATCTCGCCCGGCCTGGCCGCAGCGCTCGCCGAGGCCGGAGGATCCGAGTTGGAGGATGCCGCTGTCGCGTGGTCCTCGCAGCGCGCGGCGGACGGAGAGGTCATCGGTACGGACATCGCATCCGTGATCCTCGGTGATCTGGCTGTGCTCGCCCGCAGCGCCCGACGCCAGGGTCAGGAGGTCTACTGCTGGGTCGCGTAGGGGGACGTTCCGGCACAGCGACGGACCAGGTGCCCGAACAGGCTCGACGGGCCGGCCCCCAGCGCGGACCGCCGGACCCGCCGGCCGGGCAGGGTGTCCCGACACAGGTGTTCCGGGCCCTTGACCCGTGACCACCCGCCGCACAGGATCACGCCATGACAGGTGTACGGAGCAGCACAGTAGACGGAGTCGTGACGCGCAGCGCACGGCGTACCCCCGGACGCACCGCCGTACGGTACGCCGAGCGGTCCTGGACCTACGCGGCCCTGGACGAAGCGGTCAGTACCGCGGCCGCCGTGCTGACCACCGCACACGGACTGCGCCCCGGTGACCGGGTCGCCTCCTACGCCCACAACTCCGACGCGTACCTCATCGCCTACCTGGCCTGCGCCCGGGCCGGACTGGTCCATGTGCCGGTCAACCAGAACCTCACCGGCGAGGACCTGGCGTACATCCTCCGCCAGTCCGGCAGCGCACTCGTCCTCACCGACCCGGTCCTCGCGCCGCGCGTCCCCGCCGGCCATGCCGTCCGGCCGCTGCGCGACGCACCGGACTCCCTCCTCGGTGAACTCGGTACCCCACGGCCCTTCACGCCCGAGCGGGAGCCGGATGCCGGTGATCTGGTCCAACTGCTCTACACCTCCGGCACCACCGCCCAGCCCAAGGGCGCGATGATGACGCACGGCGCGCTGGTCCACGAGTACGTCAGCGCGGTCACGGCCCTCGACCTGCGGGCCACCGACCTGCCGGTGCACTCGCTGCCCCTCTACCACTCGGCGCAGATGCACGTGTTCCTGCTGCCGTACCTCGCGGTGGGCGCCGAGAACACCATCCTCGACGCCCCGGACGCCGGACGGATCTTCGACCTCGTCGAAGCCGGGCAGGCGGACAGCCTCTTCGCGCCGCCGACCGTCTGGATCGGTCTCGCCAACCACCCGGAGTTCGCCGACCGTGAGCTGTCCGCGCTGCGCAAGGCGTACTACGGTGCGTCGATCATGCCCGTGCCCGTTCTGGAACGTCTGCGTGAGCGGCTCCCGGAGCTGGCGTTCTACAACTGCTTCGGCCAGAGCGAGATCGGTCCCCTCGCCACGGTGCTCGGCCCGGACGAGCACGAGGGGCGGATGGACTCCTGCGGCCGGCCCGTGCTCTTCGTCGACGCCAAGGTGGTCGATGAGCACGGCAAGGAAGTGCCGGACGGCACGGCCGGTGAAGTCGTCTACCGCTCCCCGCAACTGTGCCAGGGCTACTGGGACAAGCCGGAGGAGACCGACGAGGCGTTCCGCGACGGCTGGTTCCACTCCGGTGACCTAGCCGTACGCGACACGGAGGGCTACTTCACCGTCGTCGACCGCGTGAAGGACGTCATCAACTCGGGCGGTGTCCTCGTCGCCTCCCGCCAGGTGGAGGATGCCCTCTACACCCACCCCGCGGTGGCCGAGGCGGCCGTGGTCGGACTGCCCGACGCGCGCTGGGTCGAGGCCGTCACCGCGGTCGTCGTACTCCGGGGCGAGGCCTCGGAGGCGGAGCTCATCGAGCACGCCCGGGCGGAGCTGGCCCACTTCAAGGCCCCGAAGCGGGTCCTGTTCGTCGGCGAGCTCCCACGCAACGCCAGCGGCAAGATCCTCAAGCGGGAGCTGCGCGACAGGTTCGCCGACTCCGGATCCGGCACGGCAGGGGACCCCGACGACCCGGCTGCTCCGCGGCCGGCCTGACCGGTGCCACGTCCCGGGGTGCCGCAGCCGCGGTCCGTCTCCCGCGGTCGGCGGTGTGAGGCGGCCTCGGCCGGCGTACCCCGTTCGCAGTCCTGGGTGCAATTCCTCCTCGGTTTCCCCTCCCTGCTCGGGTGACCTGCGTGAACGACCGCCGCTCTGCGCAGTCTTGAGCCTGGCCGGGTGACGAGTGGGGTGGAGCCCCGTGTTGCACCGGTGACGGACTGTCGGTTGCCTCGGGGACGGAGCACAGCAGAGGTGCCGCGCAGACGGCCGGACCCTGCTCCCGTTGGAGGAACCACATGCGCAACACACGCATCGGCGCGGGTATCTGTCTGGCCGTAGGCTCTCTCGCTCTGGCTGCCCCGGTAGCCGCAGCGGCGGCCGGCCCGTCCGGTGAACAGACCATTCACATCAGTCCGGCGAAGGCCTCGCCCGGCTCACAGGTCACCGTCAGTACCAGAGCCTGCGGCAAGGAGACCTACGGCAAGGGCACATCGGTGGCAGGAGGGGCCTTCCACCTCTTCGCCGGCGACCGGGACGGCGTACTCGTCGGGGTGTTCGACATCCCCGCGGGGACGCGGCCCGGCATCGACACCGTCACGGTGAAGTGCCCGCCGCGGATCAAGATCACGGACACCTACCGGATCGTCGAGCGCGCTCCCAGCGGTGGCGTCGACGCCGGCTTCGGGGCGCCCGCCGACCACGGCACGCAGCTCGCCGCAGGCAGCGTCCTGCTCGCGGCAGCGGCGGCCGGGGGAGTGGTCAGGCTGCGCCGCCGGACCGCCGAGACCCGCACCTGACCGTACGAGTCCTGTCCGCGGGCCGGAGTGCCGCTCCAGCCCGCGGACCCACCGACCCCAACCGCTGCGAAGCAGAGGCACACACGATGGACACCGGGCGCACGACCAGCACGTCGGCCCAGCCGTTCCCGGCGGTCAGACACCTCGTCTGGGCGCTGGTCGCCGGCACGGCACTGGTGATCAGCGGAACGCGTGAGGGACGGCCGCCCCCGCAACCGCCCGCCGAGGCCGCCGCTCCCGTAACCCCGACAGGGCCCACCGCCCGCCCCGTGGAGCCCGCGCGTGCGCTCGCCTACCTGGCCCGTGGACGTCCGGTGCCCGGGCCCCCCGCCTACGTCAGCCGGTCCTCCGCGGCACCGGCACCCCTGTGGCTGCCACCGGTCCGTCCGGCTCCTCTGCGCCCCCTGCCGACGGGCCCGGCACCGGCCGGCCCTCGTGCGGACGGATCGGCCGGCAGCGCCCTCGCGAGTCCGGTACCCGGCCGCAGCGCCGCGGCCCCGCACCCCACCGTGCGTCCGCTCGCGCCCTCCACCCCACTCCGGCTGCGGATCCCTGCGCTCAAGGTGGACGCACCGATGACGAAGCTCGCCCTGAACGCGGCCGGGGCCCTGGAGCCGCCCCCCGACAACAACCCCGTACTCGCCGGCTGGTACGCCGGAGGGACGGTCCCCGGCGCGGTGGGCACCGCCGTCACGGCCGGGCACGTGGACACCCGCCTCGGCCCCGGTGTCTTCCACCGGCTGGGGGCCGTGCGCAAGGGCGCCACCGTCGAGATCGTCCGGGCTGACGGGCGCACCGCCGTGTTCACGGTCTACGCCGTCGAGGTCTACGGCAAGAAGGCATTTCCGGACCGAAAGGTCTACGGCCCCTCGCCCCGTCCCGAACTCCGGGTGATCACCTGCGGGGGCGACTACGACAGGAAGACGGGATATCAGGACAACGTCGTGGTCTTCGCCGCCATGACCGCCGCTCGCTGATCATTCCGGCCCGCCCGGAGTCCTGCCGGTGCCTCAGCCGTCCTTCCGCAGGTCGACGATCCTCCTGATCTTCCCGACCGACCGCTCCAGTGTCTCCGGGTCGACGATCTCGACCCCGACGCTCACCCCGACCCCGTCCTTGACCGCTGCCGCGATGGACAGGGCGGCGGCCTCGCGCTCGGTCGTCGTCGCACCGGCCCGCGCCTCCGCCCGGACGGTCAGCGCGTCGAGCCGTCCCTCCCGGGTCAGCCTCAGCTGGAAGTGCGGGGCCACCCCCGGAGTCCGCAGCACGATCTCCTCGATCTGGGTGGGGAAGAGGTTCACCCCGCGCAGGATCACCATGTCGTCACTGCGTCCGGTGACCTTCTCCATCCGCCGGAAGGTACGGGCCGTACCGGGCAGGAGCCGTGTCAGGTCCCGGGTCCGGTAGCGGATCACCGGCATGGCCTCTTTGGTGAGCGAGGTGAACACCAGCTCACCCTCCTCGCCGTCCGGCAGGACCTCGCCGGTGAACGGGTCGACGACCTCCGGGTAGAAGTGGTCCTCCCAGATGTGCAGGCCGTCCTTGGTCTCGACGCACTCCTGAGCGACCCCGGGGCCCATCACCTCCGAGAGCCCGTATATGTCGACCGCGTCGATGGCGAACCGCTCCTCGATCTCGGCGCGCATCTGCTCCGTCCACGGCTCCGCGCCGAAGATGCCGACCTTCAGCGACGTCGTGCGGGGATCGACCCCCTGGCGTTCGAATTCGTCCAGCAGGGTCAGCATGTACGAGGGCGTGATCATGATGATCTCGGGACGGAAGTCCTGGATCAGCTGCACCTGGCGCGCCGTCATGCCCCCGGACGCGGGAATGACGGTGCAGCCGAGGCGTTCCGCTCCGTAGTGAGCGCCGAGGCCCCCGGTGAACAGGCCGTAGCCGTACGCCACATGGACCTTGTGGCCCGCCCGTCCGCCCGCCGCCCTGATCGACCGGGCGACTACGTCCGCCCAGGTGTCCAGGTCACGCTCGGTGTACCCGACGACCGTGGGCCGGCCGGTCGTGCCGCTGGAGGCGTGGATGCGCCGCACCCGGTCCTCGGGAACGGCGAACATCCCGAACGGGTAGTTGTCGCGCAGATCGGACTTGACGGTGAACGGGAAGCGGGAGAGATCGGCGAGCGTCCGGCAGTCTTCGGGGCGCAGCCCCGCCTTGTCGAAGGCCGCACGGTAGAACCCGACGTTCTCGTAGGCGTGCCGCAGTGTGGCCCGGAGCCGCTCAAGCTGCAGGGACTCGAGCTCGTCGCGGCCGAGCCGCTCGCCGGCGTCCAGCAGCGCGGTCATACGGATCATCCCCTCGACGACCGGCGACCGACCATTCGGTCGCCTCCTGGGAGCAGTAATTCAGGAGCCGGGGGGTTCTGGCAAGGGGGAAGGCCTGGCCTGTGGACAACTCCTGGTGAGAGGCCCGGCTCGGTGAGCCCGGGGTGGTGGTCCGGCCGCCGTCGCGCCGGGCGGTGGTACAGGCGGCCGGTCCCCTCGACCGGTACGTCGTCGATCGACGCGTGACGTACCCGCATGAGCCCGCCGCCGTCGGATTCCCAGTTCTCGTTGCCGTAGAACCGCTACCTGCGGCCCGTGTCGTCACGCCACTCGGTAGGCGGAGCGCACGTCGATCCGGCTGTCGTCGTGCGCCCACAGTCCCTCGACCAGGCGGTGGTCCAGCTCACGGGCCCACTTGCGGGTCAGAAGGACAGCCGGAGGAATCCGCTCCCGCCCACGTGCTCCTCGCCGAGGGCGCGACGGTCACCGCGGCCGTCTCCGGAACGCCTGAGCCGGCGGGCCGGGCGGCCGCCCGGCCCCTGGCAGACAGCACGGTCACCTGATTCGCTGTGGGCGTACGCACCCGCCACGGGCCGTCCGGCCTGTTTGGATGACAACCATGCCGATCTTCAGCACGTACGACGGAACCGAACTCGCCTACCACCTGGTGGGCGAGGGAGAACCTCTGATCTGCCTGCCGGGCGGCCCCATGCGGGCCGCCCGCTACTTCGGCGACCTCGGCGGCCTGTCCCGGGTACGGCAGCTCGTACTGTTCGACCTGCGGGGCACCGGGGAATCAGCTGTCCCCGAGGACACCTCGACCTACGCGATCGACCGCCTCGTCGACGACGTCGAGGCGCTCCGCGTGCACCTCGGCCTCGAACAGGCCGACCTGCTCGGCCACTCCGCCGCCGGGGAACTCGCGGCGCTCTACGCGGCGAAGTACCCGCAGCGGCTGCGCTCCCTCACGCTCGTCACCCCTGCGGCGGGCACCCTGGGCCTCCCCGCCACCGACCAGGACCGGCGCGATGCCGCAGCGCTGCGCGCCCACGAACCCTGGTACGCCGAGGCCAGGGCCGCGCTCGACGAGATCCAGGCCGGACGTGCCACCCCCGAGGTCTGGGCCGGCATCAGGCCGTTCATGTACGGCCGCTGGGACGCCGCCGCCCAGGCGCACGCCGCGGAATCCCCCGCGCAGCGGAACGCCGTGGCAGGCTCGCTCTACTATCCCGAGAGCGGCCTGGACACCGCGGCCGCCGTTGCCGTACTCCGGGCACTGCCGGTGCCCGTGCTCGTCCTCGCGGGGGAGTACGACGGTGGCCCCACCCCCGACCGCGCGGCCGAACTCGCCGCGCTCTTCCCGCACGCGGAGTTCGTCGTGCAGCGCGGCGCCGGCCACTTCCCGTGGATGGACGGCCCCGGTGACTTCGCCCGCGCGGTCGCCGCCTTCCTCGACCCCGGCGTCAGCAGCGTCCAGGCCGGAGGTATCCGCCTCGCCCACCGCACCTGGGGCGATCCCTCCGCCCCGCCCGTCGTGCTCGCGCACGGAAGGGGCGGGAGCAGCCTGGACTGGACAGGCATCGCCGAACAGCTCGCGGCCCGTCACCGGGTGTACGCCCTCGACTTCCGGGGACACGGCCTCAGCGACTGGCCGGGCCGCTACTCCTTCGAGTTCTTCCGCGACGACCTGCACGCCTTCCTGGAGGCCCGCAACCTCTCCGGTGCCACAGTGATCGGACACTCCATGGGCGGCGTGGCGGCACTCCTGCTCGCCCAGAGGTACCCGGCACTGATCGGGGCACTGGTCATCGAGGACGCGCCGCTCCTGCTCCCGCTCGACCCGCCCCGCCCGCCGGCCGAGCGGCCGTCGGAGGAGCCTGGCTTCGACTGGCAGGTCGTGCCGTCCATCGACGCCCAGCTCAACGACCCGGACCCGGAGGCACGGGAGCGCCTGGGTGAGATCACAGCCCCCACGCTCGTCGTCGGAGGATCCCGCAGCCACATCGACCAAGGCCAGCTGGAGTGGACGGCCCGGCAGATACCCGGAGGGCGGTTCACCTCCGTCGACGCCGGTCACCTCGTGCACACCGACAACCCGACGGCGTTCCTCGCCGCCCTCAGGGCGTTCGGGACCGGCTGACGGGCACGGCGGGCCCCACAGGGCCCGCCGCGCGCAGCCGTCTCGTCAGTCGCGGTGGAGCAGGGTCATCATGACCTCGTACAACGTCGCCTCCGGGTCCGCCGCAGCGCTCTCGGAGCGCCAGGCCACGAATCCGTCGGGGCGCACCAGAACGGCGCCCTCGGCCGACGTGCCGTGGGAAGCGGCCCAGTCCGCCCCGTCCTCGGACTCCAGGTCCGCACCCGGCGCGGAACCGATCCCGAAGGCCTGCAGGGGGACCGAGAGGCGCTTCGCCACCTGCTCCGCCGCCGGACGCCACTCCTGATACCGGGCGTCGCACAGCAGCACGAACGACTTCTCGTAGAGGTCCAGGGTCGACACACGCCCGCCGGCCCGGCCGAGCCACATGTGAGGTGCTCGCGTGCCGGGTTCGCCCGTCAGACCCATGCCCTCGGGAACCACCGGGAGGTCCGGGTCGGCGCCGAGAACGGCGCCCCGCGCATAGCGGTACCCGAGCGCGACCGTGAGCATGCCGCCCTTGCGGCCGTTGCCCGGGCCCGGCGAGCCGGCGTACCCCGGGTGGCTGTGCTCGCTCGAACGGGCCGAGGCGCGCGCGCTCGTGGCCCGTGCCACCGGCAGCCGCTCCGCCTCGTACGTGCGGAGCAGTCCCGGACCCGCCGCCTCGTCGAGCACAGCCGCCAGTTTCCACGCCAGGTTGTGCGCGTCCTGGATACCCGTGTTGGAGCCGAACGCCCCGGTGGGTGACATCTCGTGCGCCGAGTCGCCCGCCAGGAAGACCCGGCCGGAGCCGTACCGTTCGGCGACCCGCTCGGCCGCGTGCCACGGAGCCTTACCCGTGATCTCGACGTCCAGGTCGGGCGCTCCCACCGCCTTGCGGATGTGCTCGGCGCACCGCTCGTCGGTGAAGTCCTCCAAGGTCTCGCCCCGGTCGGGCTGCCACGGGGCGTGGAAGACCCAGCGCTCCACGTTGTCCACCGGCAGCAGCGCCCCGTCCGCCTCCGGGTTGGTCAGATAGCAGACGATGAAACGCCGGTCGCCCACCACGGAGGCGAGCCGGCGCGAGCGGAACGTGATGCTCACGTTGTGGAAGAGGTCGCCCGGACCCGTCTGGCCGATACCCAGCTGCTCCCGTACAGGGCTGCGTGGTCCGTCGGCCGCCACGAGGTAGTCGGCCCGCACCGTGGTGTGCTCCCCGGTCTCCCGGTCCTTCACCACGGCGGTGACCCCGTCCGCGTCCTGCTCGAAGGACAGCAGCTCAGTGGAGAAGCGCAGCTCGCTCCCCTGAGCCCGGGCATGGGTCACCAGCACCGGCTCCAGGTCGTTCTGGCTGCACAGGCACCAGCCGCTCGGGCTGAACCTGGCGAGCCCGCCGCCCGGGTCGATCTCCTTGAACAGCCACTCCTGGTCGTCCCCGGTGAGCGACCCGGCCTGGAGGATCCCGTGGTTGTCCGCCAGTACGGACGCGGCGTCACGGATGAGCTGCTCCGCACCCGCGGTGCGGAACACCTCCATCGTGCGGACGTTGTTCCCGCGTCCTCGAGGGTGCGTCGAGGTGCTGCTGTGCTTCTCGACCAGCAGGTGGCGGACTCCGAGCCGGCTCAGGAAGAGGGAAGTGGACAGGCCCACCAGGGACCCGCCCACGATGAGGACCGGTACGCGGAGGTCGGCGTTCTCGTTCATCTGTTGCTCCAGCTCGGACGCGTGACGGATGCAGTGACCATGCCCTCGCAGGGGGTCCTCGGCCGGGCTTCCGACGACTCCTCACCTGAACGGTTCATAAATCTCGCGCCGCCCGTACCAGCGTTCCACGATCAGTCGCGGGAGCGATGCTCGCGATGCGGGGGCGGACCTCACGCCGACGGGCAGGAACTGCGCCGCTCCCACCGAAACGACGGATGACGAGCGGCCACAGGACGTGGCCGTCGCACTGTCCCGAAGGAGAGCGCACGATGGCAAACGTCTCGGAACGCATATCCCAGTCGGCCTTCGACGGATCGAGGCTCCGGGTCATATTGATGATGGACCTGTACGACGGTGCCCAGAACGAGTTCCTCGAAGCGTACGAGCACATGCGCAACCAGGTCGCCTCGATCCCCGGGCACATCAGCGACCAGCTGTGCCAGTCCATCGAGAACCCCTCGCAGTGGCTCATCACCAGCGAGTGGGAGAGCGCGCCTCCCTTCCTCGCCTGGGTGAACAGCGAGGAGCACGTGGCGACGGTCCAGCCGCTGCACAACTGCGTCCGTGACACCCGCTCTCTTCGCTTCAGCGTCCTCCGGGAGACCGGCGTGGCCTTCGAGAACACCTCGGAGAAGTCCAAGGGCGGCCTGCAGGCCGCTCCGCGACTCGGCGACGGCGTCGTTCGGCACGCCCTCACCTTCACGGTGAAGCCGGGCACGGAGGAGATGGTCGCGAAGCTTCTCTCCGACTACGACTCCCCGCAGGCCCGCGTCGACGAGAACACCCGGTTGCGCCGCACCTCGCTCTTCATGCACGGAAACCGTGTCGTGCGCGCGGTCGAGGTCGAAGGGGACCTCATGGCGGCACTCCGTCACGTCTCCCGTCAGCCCGAGGTCAGGGCCGTCGAGGAGGCCATCAACCCGTACCTGGAGCAGGACCGCGACCTCAGCGATCCCGACTCCGCCCGGATGTTCTTCACCCGGGCCGCGCTCCCGACCGTCCACCACGTGAAGGCAGGGCGTCACGCGCCCGAGGACGTCCAGCGGCACTCGCTGTTCTACCAGGCCAAGGAAGGCTGCGGCATGGCACTGGCCAGGCTGCTCGCCGGTCAGGACGAGGAGGCGGCGAACGACGCCTCGAGCCCCATCGAGAGCAGCACGATCTTCCAGCGCGACGACGTCGTGGTGCGGCTCCTCGAAGTGAAAGGCCCGCTCGGCGCACAGCCCACGCAGGCCCTCGGCATCGGCGGCCCCCGTAAGGCGGCCATGCTGGGCCGGCTGCTCGACGGCGGTGCGAACGGCATGCCGACGACCGACCAGGAGGCCGCGCGCTTCCTCGCGCAGGCCGAGATGAACCTGATCACCGACCGTCGGGCCACCGAGTCCTGATGCGTCACCGGCGGCGGGGCCACCCCCTGCCGCCGTCACACCGCACAACGTGCCTGGAGGAGAACAGCCATGACCACCCACCGGCCTCGCATCGTGGACCTCAGCGAGACTCAGCCCAACCGCAGGCGCGGAGGCGACCTGCGCGCCATGCTCACCCCCACGGCGGTGGGCGCCACCAGCGGTTTCATGGGGCTGGCCATCGTCGACCCCGGTGACCGCATCGGTGAGCACTACCACCCGTACTCCGAGGAGTTCGTGTACGTCGTGGACGGACTCCTCGAAGTGGACCTGGACGGGGAGACTCTCGCCATGCGGCGTGACCAGGGCCTGCTGATCCCGCCGCACGTCCGCCACCGCTTCCGCAACGTGGGTGACACGGAGGCGCGCATGGTCTTCCACCTCGGCCCGCTCGCCCCGCGCCCAGAACTCGGCCACGTGGACACCGAGGTCACGGAGACCGCGGACCCCAGTGACGGCTACGCGCCGCCAGAACGAACGGGGGCGGCCTCGTGACCCGGCGCCGTGTGGCCGTGACGGGGGTCGGCGTCGTCGCCCCCGGTGGCATCGGAGTCCCCGCGTTCTGGGACCTGCTCGCCAACGGCCGTACCGCCACACGCGGCATCACACTCTTCGACCCGGCCCAGTTCCGTTCGCGCATCGCCGCGGAGTGCGACTTCGATCCCGTCGCCCACGGCCTGGACTCCGACCTGATCGCCCGCTCGGACCGCTACATCCAGTTCGCCCTCGTGGCGGCCAGGGAGGCGCTGGGCGACGCCGGCCTCGATCTCGAGAAGGAGGACCCCTGGCGCATCGGGGTCTCCCTCGGGACCGCGGTCGGCGGCACCACCCGCCTGGAGCACGACTACGTCGCCGTCAGCGGGAGCGGTGCGCGCTGGGACGTCGACCACCGGCCGGCGGGCGCCCACCTGGAGCGGGCGTTCGCTCCCAGTACCCTCGCCTCAGCGGTCGCGGAGGAGGTCGGAGCGCACGGCCCCGTGCAGACGGTCTCGACCGGCTGCACCTCCGGCCTCGACGCGATCGGCTACGCCTTCCACTCCGTCGAGGAGGGCCGGGTGGACGTCTGTGTCGCCGGGGCTTCCGACACGCCGATCACCCCGATCACGGTGGCCTGCTTCGACGCGATCAAGGCGACCTCGGCGAACAACGACGACCCGGAGCACGCCTCCAGGCCGTTCGACGCCCGCCGGGACGGCTTCGTCATGGGTGAGGGCGGCGCCGTCCTCATCCTCGAGGAGCTGGAGCACGCCCGCGCACGCGGGGCGACCGTCTACTGCGAGATATCGGGCTACGCCACCTTCGGCAACGCCTACCACATGACCGGGCTGACCAGCGAAGGACTGGAGATGGCCGAGGCCATCAACACCGCCCTCGCACACGCCCGGATCGACGGATCGCAGGTCGACTACGTCAACGCGCACGGCTCGGGCACCAAGCAGAACGACCGGCACGAGACGGCGGCGGTGAAGCGGGCCCTGGGCGCACACGCCTACAAGGTGCCGATGAGCTCGATCAAGTCGATGGTCGGCCACTCGCTGGGCGCCATCGGAGCGATCGAGATCGCCGCCTGCGTCCTGGCCCTCGAGCACCAGACGGTGCCCCCGACGGCCAACTACGAGACCGCCGACCCCGAGTGCGATCTCGACTACGTACCGCGCACCGCACGGCCCCTCAAGCTGCGCAGCGTGCTCTCGGTCGGCAGCGGCTTCGGCGGGTTCCAGTCCGCCGTCGCCATGACCCGATCAGGCGGGAGGACCCCATGAACGCCCCGGCAACCCCGGCACGCCGCAGTTCCGTCATCACGGGGATCGGTGTCGTCGCCCCCAACGGGACCGGCGCCGGTGCTTTCTGGAAACAGACCCAGGAAGGTGTCAGCGTCCTCGACCTCGTGTCCCGCGAGGGGTGCGAGAACCTTCCGCTGCGGGTCGCGGGAGAGGTCAGGGATTTCGATCCGGTCGCGTTCATCGAGGAGCGCTTCCTGGTCCAGACCGACCGCTTCACGCACTACGCGATGGCGGCAGCCGATCTCGCCCTGGACGACGCGCGCCTCGGACGCGCGGACTACGAGGGCGCTCCGTTCAAGGTGGGCGTGGTCACCGCCGCCGGATCCGGTGGCGGTGAGTTCGGCCAGCGCGAGCTGCAGAGGCTGTGGGGTGAGGGATCACGGTACGTCGGCCCCTACCAGTCCATCGCCTGGTTCTACGCGGCCAGCACCGGCCAGATCTCGATCCGGGGCGGCTTCAAGGGGCCCTGCGCCGTCGTGGCCAGCGACGAGGCCGGCGGTCTCGACGCACTCATGCATGCCGGACGGTCCATCCGTCGGGGTACGGACGCGGTCGTCGTGGGTGCGGCCGAGGCACCGCTCGCACCGTACTCGGTCGTCTGCCAGCTCGGCTACGCAGACCTCAGCCTCTGTGACGAACCCACCCGCGCCTACCGGCCGTTCACGGCGGACGCCTGCGGATTCGTGCCGGCCGAGGGCGGAGCCATGCTGGTGGTCGAGGAGGAGACGGCGGCCCGCGAGCGCGGTGCCAGGATCCGGGCCGAACTGGCCGGTCACGCCGCCACCTTCACCGGTGCTGCCCGGTGGGTGGAGTCCCGCGCGGGACTCGCCCGGGCGATCGAAGGGGCGCTCCGCGAGGCGGACTGCGCGCCGGAGGAGATCGATGTCGTCTTCGCGGACGCGATGGGCGTGCCCGCGGCGGACCGCGCCGAGGCCCTGGCGATCGCCGATGCCCTGGGCCCGCACGGGCGCCGTGTCCCGGTGACGGCGCCAAAGACCGGGACGGGCCGCGCCTACTGCGGCGCACCCGTGCTCGACACGTCCGCCGCGGTGCTCGCCATGGAGCACGGCCTGATCCCGCCGACGCCCAACGTCTTCGAGGTGTGCCACGACCTCGACGTCGTCACCGGGCGCGCACGCCCCGCCGAACTGCGGACGGCGCTCGTGCTGAGCCGAGGCCTCATGGGTTCGAACGCGGCCCTGGTGCTGCGGCGTCCCACCGACACCCCAGTGTGAGAAGGAGCAGTCCCTCATGAACGATCGACTGACGTACGAAGAGCTGGCCGTGCTCATGAAGAACGGCGCCGGCCTCACGGTGGACCCGTCGGCGATGGCCGACCGCCCCGGCTCGGCCTTCGACGAGTACGGCCTGGACTCGCTCGGCCTGCTCGGCATCGTGGCCGCGCTCGAGAACCGCTACGGGCGCCCCCTGCCGGCCGACGCCGACCGGTGCAAGACCCCGGGCGAGTTCCTCGACCTCGTGAACAACACCCCAGTGACAGGAGTCTGACGTGTCCGGACACACCGAGAACGAGATCACCATCGCCGCACCCCTGGACCTCGTCTGGGACATGACGAACGATCTCGAGAACTGGCCGCAGCTGTTCAGCGAGTACGCGGCCGTCGAGGTGATGAAGCGGGAGGGCCAGAAGACGACCTTCCGCCTCACCATGCACCCCGACGACAACGGCAAGGTCTGGAGCTGGGTCTCCGAGCGCACCACGGACCGTCAGGGACGCAACGTCCGCGCCCGGAGGGTCGAGCCCGGACCGTTCCAGCACATGGACATCCGGTGGGAGTACTCGGAGGTGCCGGGCGGCACGCTCATGCACTGGCGCCAGGACTTCGCGATGCGGCCCGACGCACCGGTCGACGACGCGTGGATGACCGACAACATCAACCGCAACTCGCGCGTCCAGCTGGAGCTCATCCGCGACAAGATCGAGCAGCGGGACCGGGAACGCCGCTCCGCCTCCGTCCCCGCCAACTGATGCCCCGAAAGGCAGCCAGATGCACCACGCACTGATCGTCGCCCGGATGGCACCCGAGTCCGCGCCGGACATCGCGAAGCTGTTCGAGGCCTCGGACAACACCGATCTCCCGCACCTCGTCGGCGTCAACCGGCGCACGCTGTTCCAGTTCGGCGACGTGTACCTGCACCTGATCGAGTCGGACAGGCCCCCGGGCCCGGAGATCGCCAAGGTGACGGAGCACCCGGAGTTCAAGGCCGTCAGCGACCGGCTCACCGCCTTCGTGAGCCCCTACGACCCGCAGACCTGGCGCGGTCCGAAGGACGCGATGGCGCAGCAGTTCTACCGGTGGGAGAGCGACGGCTCCGCCTGACACACGATGATCGCCCCGGGTCCGGCACTCAGGTGCCGGACCCGGGGCGATTCTTCGTGCGCCGGGGTGACGCTCTACGGCACGACGCACTCGAACGCGTGCAGGTACGCGTTGACGGGGTGGATCTCGCCCACCCGCAGGCCCGCGTCCGACATCCGCCCGACCAGGCTCTCCCGGGTGTGTTTGGCACCCCCGACGTTGAGCAGGAGCAGCAGGTCCATGGCCGTGGTGAACCGCATCGACGGGGTGTCGTCGACGAGGTTCTCGATGATCACCACACGGGCGCCGGGGCGGGCCGCGGCGACCACGTTGTGCAGCGTCCTGCGGGTGCTCTCGTCGTCCCATTCGAGGATGTTCTTGATGATGTAGAGATCCACCTCGAAGGGGATGTCCTCGCGGCAGTCGCCGGGCACGATCCGAACACGGTCGGCCAGCCGGCCGCCGTCCCGAAGCCTGGCGTCCGCACGGGCCACGACGCCAGGCAGGTCCAGGAGGGTGCCGTGGACCGAGGGGTGCTTCTCCAGCAGGCTCGCGAGGACATGCCCCTGGCCGCCACCGATGTCGGCGACCGAGGTGACCCCGGTGAGGTCCAGGAGGTCGGCGACGTCCTGCGCCGACTGCACGCTCGACGTGGTCATCGCCCGGTTGAACACCTGGGCGGACTCACCGGCGTCCTGGTGGAGGTATTCGAAGAAGCCCTTGCCGAACGTCTCCGGGAAGACGGTCGTGCCGGAGCGCACCGCGTCGTCGAGCCGCGGCCAGACCTCCCAGGTCCAGGGCTCCGTGCACCACAGGGAGATGTAGCGAAGACTGTTCGGGTCGTCCTCGCGCAGCAGCCGGGACATCTCCGTGTGGACGAACCTGCCGTCCTCCGTCTCACTGAAGATCCCGTAGCAGCACAGGGCCCGCAGCAGCCGGCGCAGAGGCACGGGCTCGGCGTCCACGACCAGGGCGAGCTCCGCGGCCGAGGCCGGGGTCTCTCCCAGCGCGTCGGCCACGCCCAGCCTGGCCGCCGCGCGCACGGCCCCGGCGACGGCCGCTCCGAACGCGAGTTCCCGCAGCCGCATGGACGGCGGCGGGTTCTGGGCGGCGGAGACCTGGGGTGTGCCGAGGGGGGTCGCGACAGGCGTGGTGTCGGGGGTGGGGCTCACGGTGGTCATACCGTCTCGTTCCTCCTTGCGCGGCGGGGGGCCGTCATCCGGCACACATCCCGGCCGGGACGGACGTCCCGCAGGTGTTGCTGACGAAAGTGTTGCCGGTGCCGGAGGTGTCGCGGTCGGCGAGGTCGGCCGGCTTGTTGCCCTCGACGAGGTTGCGGCTGATGGTGTTGTCGGTGTTGAGCGCGCCCACGAAGCTCTTGAACAGCAGGATGCCGCCGGAGAGCGGGGTCGAGCCGACGTTGTCCCGGATGACGTTGGAACGCACGTCGGTGGCCTCGCTGCCGGTCAGGACGATGCCGGACCCCTGGATCGCGGACAGCCGCGGAGTCGCCGGACAGAACTTGTTGTTCTCGAGGATCCGGTTGCCGCTGATCGTCATCGCCCCCGCGGCCGGCTTGGACTCGTCACCCACGACGAAGACCCCGCTGCAGTTGCCCGTCAGAAGGTTGCCGTCGATGACGAGGTTCCTCACGCGGCGGGCGGTGACGCCGATGCGGTTGTCGCTGACCGAGTTGTCCAGGACGAGCGTCCCTCCGGTGTCGGTCGCTCCGCCCTCCTCGCTGACCGAGTTGGCGATGAAGATCCCCGCGTCCCCGTTTCCGGTGGCGGTGTTGCGCCGGAAGTCGCCACGGGTCGAACGCTCCTGGGCGATGCCCCAGGTGCCGTTGCTCCGGGCGGTGACCTTGCGGACGCTGAGTCCGTCGGTCCAGGAGGCCCAGATGCCGCTCTTGTCGAAGCCCGAGACGGTCAGCGAGCGGATGCTGACGTCGTCGACGGTGTGGCCCTTGGTCCCGATCACGCAGATGCCGTTCCCACCGGTGGCGCAGGCGTTGGCGGCCTTGGCGCCGTCGGCTGCCGGCGGTGCGACGACCGTGCGGCCACGGGTGCCGAGCAGGGTCAGGCCCGGCTTGGTGATCAGAACGCTCTCACGGTAGGTGCCGGGCAGGACGACGATCGTGTCGCCCGGGCGAGCTGCGTCCACCGCGCTCTGGATGGAATCGCCGGGGCGCACCACAAGATCACCGGGTCCGGCCGCGCTGGAGGGGACGGCCGCGAGACCCAGGGCCGTGGCCGTGGAGAGGGTGATCCCCGCCAGGCATTTCATGTGTCTTTTCCTCATGAGCCGAAGCTATGGGCGATCAACCACCGGTGCCACGCAAGGTGAGCGTATGGATACATGGCGTGCCTGAATGGCTTACTCGCGCGTGCGTTCCCGCCGGGGCGCGGGTGCGTCCGCGTGGCCGTAGCGTGGCCCCATGGCGGGCGAACGTGATCTTCGAGTACTGCTGCACGGCATGCGGCCCGAGCTGAGGCCCGGCCGCTACGTCTACACCACCCTGCCCGCCGGAGAGGTGCCCGCCGGTGTCACCCCGGTGGTCACCGTCTCCGAGCGGGAGGGGCTGACGCTCGTGGTTGCCGAGGCGCAGGCTGTGGCGGCGGGGCTGCCGTACGATTTCGTCGCCTGCTGGATCATTCTGCGTGTGCACTCGGCGCTCGACGCCGTCGGGCTCACCGCCGCGGTCTCCCTCGCCCTCACGGATGCGGGGATCAGCTGCAACGTGGTCGCCGGATTCCACCACGACCACCTGTTCGTCCCGCACGCACGTGCGACCGAGGCGGTACGGGTCCTGGAAGCGCTGGCGGCGGAGTCCGGGTAGCAGTGCCCGGCTCCGCGACGTGAGCCGGGACACGTAACATGGGCCCATGTCCTTCCTCCGCCGCCGTAGCGCCGCCACACCCGCGGGCCCGGACTTCGATGTCCTGGCCATGGATCCGGGGGACTGGCCCGGCAACCTCGGCGCCGGCCTGCTCCCCGCTCCCGACGGAAGCTGTCAGGGCGTGTTCCTGCGCTACGACCTGTTCGGCGGCCGCGGCCCCGCGATGATCATCGGCAATCTTCCGGAGGGCTCGCCGGCCCGCGAGACCGAGGAGGGCCAGGTCCCCTTCGAGGTCGCCCAGCTGCTCCTCGCGCTCGAGAACGACGAGCCGGTCGAGGTGACGGGCACGGAGGACGTACCCGTCCTGCAGGGCGACAGTCTGCTGATCGTGCGCCGCATCAAGCTCTCCGAGAGCCGGATCTCCTGCGTACAGTTCGACCGGAGCGACGGTGTGCTCGTCACCATCGCCAGCTGGGACCGGCCGATCACCGACGACCTCTACGCACTGCTCAAACCCCTGCCCGCTGAACTGTTCCAGCAAGGCTGAAACGTCCCTGCTCCGTCAGCAGCCGGATCACCTGGGCGGCAGACGTCCCGAACCCCGTGGGCCCGCCGAGGTGCCACGGGGCGGCGGTTCCCCGCCGCAGGTCCTCATCGCGGTAGCGCCGGCAGCCCCGGTGCCAGATCAGGATGCCCGCCAGCCAGTGCCGGAGCTCCTGCACATAGCCCGCCAGCGTCTCCCGCGCCTCCGCGTCCAGGTTGAACTCGTCGTACAGAAGCGGTAGTTCGTGCTCGGCCGCATGCTGGAACTGCTCCATCCGCCCCTTCATGAGGTCGTGCACGATCGCCACCCCCGTGGGGTAGTCCACCCCGAAGAAGTTCTGTACGACCAGGACCCCGTTGTGCACCTCGCCCTCGTACTCGATCTCCTTCTGGTAGGAGAACAGGTCGTTCATCAGGCACGCGTAGTCGGCCGCCGCGTTCTCCAGGGACCGCAGCGGACCACTGCGGTAGACCTCGTCCGGCACCTTCCTGCCGTGGCCCAGCCGGCACAGGCTCATCGTCAGGTCCGAACCGAATGTGGCGCGGCGCATCTCCATGTAGTCCACCGGGTCGGGAATCCGGTTCTGCGCCTGGTTCGCCAGCTCCCACAGCCAGCTCGCCGTCATCGATTCCACGGCATCCCGGAACGTGCGCCGCGCCACCTCGTCCATCGGTCCCGCCGTCCGCCGCCACAGATCGCCCAGCCCCCGCTCCAGCGCGTTGACCGGCTCGGGGGCGGACGCCGCGTCGAGCGGCATGAACAGCGACAGCCGCTCGTTGGCGAGCCGTGCCCCCGCCAGATCACGGGACCGGCCGTGCACCACCGGGAACCAGTCGTCGCCGTACGTCCCCCAGGTCAGCCAGCCCGACGACAGGTCCAGCTCCTCGGGTGTCGCGTCGGGGTGCAGGCCCGCCGCGCACAGCGGCAGGTCCGTCGCGATCAGCCGTTCTTCGTCCCAGATGTGCGAACCCAGCACCCCGGGCTGCGCCTCCAGCAGACCCATACGCCGTGACCACTCCACGATCCTCACCCGCGCCCCGCCCAGGTGGGGGCTCAGTGTGGTCGTGAACGGCATCTCGAAATCGGGCAGCAGCGACGGACCGACGTGCCGGAACGGGGCGTGGGCGTGGCTCCTGAGCCGTGCCGACTCCGAGCGGGCCGTGAAGCGGACGGACGCGGCGGCCATCCCGAAACCGGACAGGGTTCGGGTGGCCGAGGACCCGCCGTTCATGTAGCGGCTGGAGCGCATGTGCCACTCGTGGCCCCCGGACTGCCAGTCCTGGAGACCCTTGACGTACCCGAGGACCGCGATCGTCTCGTCGGGGCTCAGGCCCTTCTCCGCGCAGAGGGGCGGAAGTTCGGTGAGAGCCGTGTTCTCGAACTGGTGGAGGCGAGAGGTCAGCAGATCGTTGACCGCGTCCGCGGCGTCCTGGGTGGAGCAGTCCAGGAACCTCTCCAGGACCAGCACGCCGTTGCTGTTCTCGCCCTCGTCCTCGACCTCACGCTGGTACGAGAAGAGGTCGTTGCGCAGATGCACCGCGTCGGAGAACGCGTCCCGCAGCACCCTCAGCGGACGGGCGTCCGCCAGCGAGGCGGGTACCTCCGCGTTCGCCGCGTACTCCACCAGCCCCGCCGACCACGGGGCGCCGCCCACCTTGCGCCGCATCTCGATGTACTCGACCGGATTCGCGATCCTGCCCTCGTTGATGTTCGAGAGCTCCCACAGGGACTCGTTGAGCAGGTTCTCCGTCGACTCCGCGAACCGGGCGCGCCAGGCGTCCGACATGGCCGGAACGGTCCTCGCCCACAGGTCCGCCAGCCCCGCCTCCACCGGATTGGTCGGCTCCGGTGTCGCGGCGCCCCGCTCCATCGGCATGAAGGCGGGCAGCCGGTCCAGATAGCTCTTGCCGCCCTCACGGTCCGGAGTGCGTTTGAACAGCTCCAGGAAGTGGTCGTCGAAGAAGAAGACCCACACGTACCAGTCGGTGACCAGGGACAGGGCCCCGGACGAGCAGTCGGGATGGGTGTACGCGCAGAGCAGCGCGTAATCGTGGGACTCGAGGTCCTTCTCCTCCCAGATCCCGGACCCCTCCAGCATCCCCATCCCGCGGGCCCACTCCCGGGTGTGGCTCCGGGCCGCGTCCAGGTGCGGGTTGAGACGCGCCGGATACGGCACGTAGAAGTCCGGCAGTGAGAAGGGCTGTGCCATGTGCGTCCGGCCTTTCCGAAAACTCCGTGCGGTCCACGCGGACCGTTCCTGTCGCCGCCAGCACTACCCCTCGGCCATCCGGGGCACGCGCAGCGCGGAATAGTCACACAAGCTCAGGTCCACGGCACACTGCACTCTTGACTCACCAACACCTCCCGCCACAGAGTGTGCGCCGACCGATGAACGGTGTGCGCCGACCGGCAGACGCTCACCCGCCCCTGGCCCAAGAAGGGTTGTCATGACGTCGAAGAAGAGGACCAGACTCGCGCTCGCACTGACCACAGCAGGGGCGCTGAGCGCGGCGCTCCTCTCCCCGGCGACGGCCGGCGCGGACACCTCACGACCGGAATGCCCGCGGTCCCTGGCCTGCGACTGGGTTCCCGCGGCCTACCAGCAGACAGGGGAGCCGGAGGACAAGGACACCTACGGCAACTACGACACGGCGAACCGGCCCGACAGCAACGCCGTCAAGTTCATCGTCCTGCACGACACGGAGGTCGACTACGACACCACCCTGAAGATCTTCCAGAACCCGGCCAACCAGACCTCCGCCCACTACGTGGTGCGCTCTGCGGACGGCCACGTCACACAGATGGTGAAGAACAAGGACGTCGCCTGGCAGGCGGGCAACTGGTACCTCAACACCCACTCCATCGGCATCGAGCAGGAGGGCGTCGCAGCGGAGGGCGCCAAGTGGTACACCCCCGAGATGTACAGGTCGACCGCACGACTGGTGCGGTACCTGGCCGCGAAGTACGACATCCCGCTCGACCGGCAGCACATCCTCGGGCACGACGGTGTGCCACCCACCAGCGCCGCCGGAACGAAGAACATGCACTGGGACCCGGGACCCTACTGGGACTGGAACCGCTTCATGGCGCTGCTCGGCGGGCCCGCCGAGCCCAGCGCCCACAAGCACAGCGAACTGGTCACCGTCAGCGTGGACTTCGCGAGGAACCAGCAGGAGTTCCGCGACTGCGAGAAGAGCGTCGACCTGCCACGGCAGGGGAGCAGCGCGGTCCCCCTGCACACGGAACCGTCCGCGGACTCGCCACTCTTCTCCGACCCGGGACTGCACCCGGACGGCTCGCCGGGGACGAACTGCGCCGCGGACTGGGGCAGCAAGATCAGTGCCACCCAGCAGGCCGTCGTCGCCGACAGGGCACCCTGCTGGACGGCGATCTGGTGGTACGGCGAGAAGGTGTGGTTCAGCACCCCGCCCGGGACCAGGGTCACCACACCGACCCGCGGCCGAGTGGTTCGGCCGAAGGCAGGCAAGGCCGAAGTGCCGGTGTACGGCGTCGCCTACCCGGAGAAGGCCGAGTACCCCACGGACTTCGTCAAGCCGACCGTGGGCACCCCACTCGTCTACACCATCAAGGCGGGCCAGGCCTTCCCTGGAGGCGGCGAGGCGCCCACCGGCTACTACTACGCGCCGACGATCGACGCCTCGAAGCCGTACGACCACACCTACTTCGGCGGAGCGCAGAAGTACGTGACGGTCCAGATCGGCCACCGCATCGGCTTCGTCAGGGCGTCCGACGTGGACGTGGTCCGAGTCGGCTCATGAGCAAGGGCTGACACGGCGAACGACGCGCTGCGGGACCCATGTGTCGGCACCGGTCCCGCAGCGCGCTTCCCCCGTCCGTCAGGCCGGTTGACCCGGCGTGGTCAGCGTGTGCCCACCGCCGCGCGCACGGCCCGCCGGGCCATCGCGCAGTCGTCGTGGAGCCTGCGCAGCAGCAGCCGCTGCTGCTCGCCGGAGGACAGCACGCCCTGCCGCGCCTGGCCGCCCCCGGCCGGAGCGCCTTCGCGCATGGCACGCTGGACAGCCGTCTCGTACGTACGGATCTCCCGCGTCAGCACGATCATCAGGTTGACCAGGAAGGCGTCACGGGCCGCGGCGCCGGATGCCTGCGCCAGCTGGCTGATCTGGCGTCGTGACGCCGGTGCGTCTCCGAGCACGGTCCAGAGCGTCGCCAGGTCGTATCCGGGCAGATACCAGCCGGCGTGTTCCCAGTCGACGAGCACCGGCCCGGTGGGTGGCAGCAGGATGTTCGAGAGCAGGGCGTCCCCGTGGCAGAACTGGCCCATCCCCTGCCGTCCCCCCGCGTGGGCCAGACCGTGCAGCAGCTTCTGCAGGTCACCCAGATCACGGTCGGTGAAGAGCCCCAACTCGTGATACCGCGCGATGCGCGCGGCGTAGTCCAGCGGCGCGTCGAACAGGCCGGCCTGCGGCCTCCAGGCGTTGACCTGGCTGATCGCTCCGAGGACGGCACGCAGATCGGCGCGGGGCGGCGCCTCCGCCGGATGCCTCGTCAGCGCCGCCACGCGACCCGGCATCCGCTCGATCACCAGGGTGCAGTTCTCCGGGTCTGCGGCGATGAGCCGGGGTACCCGGACCGGCGGACGGTGCCTGACGAAGGCACGGTATGCCGCTATTTCGTGCCGGAACCGCTCGGTCCACGCGGGGGAGTGGTCGAGTAAGCACTTCGCCACCGCGGTCGCGCGGCCGGTGGTGCCCACGATGAGCACCGAACGCCCGCTCCGCCGCAGCACCTGTACCGGATTGAACTCAGGGCAGATGCGGTGCACCGAGGCGATGGCCATCCGGAGCTGCGCGCCCTGGGCACCGGACAGGTCCAGTCTGCCGCTGAGTGGTTGGGAGCCCGGGCCCGCCGCCCGCCGGGGCCGGCCCGGGACGGACGCCTGCTGCGCCGCGCGGGGAGCGAGATACGGCCCGCCGCCCGCTCCCAGAGGACGAAGCGGCCGGGGCGGGGCGGACACGGAGGACGATGCTGTGTACATGGGCGGGACAGATCCCTTCGTGCGCCGACAAGTTGCGTGCGCCGCCCCGGCCGGCGGCCGTTCGGCACCCTGGGGAGTACCTAGGGCTGCCGGGCGGGGTGGCGCTTTCCTACCTGACACCGGCGTGCGGGTGGCACAACATCTAGCGACCCCTGGCGAACCCTGGCGAATATTCGCCCGGCATCCGCCGGGGGGCTAGGGTCAAGTCAGCCGAGAACCTGGGGGCTTGACGTGACCGGAGAACCCAACACCCGCCTGTCCGACCTGTTCGGCCTGGCCGGCTGGTCCAAGGGCGAACTCGCGAGAATGGTGAACAGGCAGGCGGCGGCCATGGGCCACCTCCAACTGGCCACCGACACCTCGCGGGTCCGGCGCTGGATCGACATGGGGGAGTCCCCCCGCGATCCCGTGCCGGAAGTGCTGGCGGCTCTGTTCACCGAGCGGCTCGGCCGTGTCGTGACCATCGAGGACCTCGGGTTCGGCCGGCGCGGGCGTGTGGGGAAACGGCGAAAGGCCGGGACTGAAGACAATCCCGACGGCTTGCCGTGGGCGCCCGAACGGACGGCAGCGGTCCTCACCGAATTCACGGGAATGGACCTCATGCTCAACCGACGCGGCTTGGTGGGCGCGGGCGCGGCGCTCGCCGCAGGCTCAGCCATCACCGGCGCCATGCACGACTGGCTGCACTCCGAGCCCGCTCCGGCGGCCCGGGCCACCGGACTCAACGACCCCCTGTACGCCGACAACGCGGGCTTCGACCTGTACGAGGCCGCGCCCGTCGGCTCCGAGGAGATCGAGGCCCTCGAGCACTCGGTCGAGGTGTTCCGCGCCTGGGACGCCTCCAGAGGCGGCGGACTCCAGCGCAAGGCCGTCGTGGGCCAGCTCAACGAAGTCGGCGGCATGCTCGCCTACCGCCACCCCGAGCACCTGCAGCGCCGCCTCTGGGGTGTCGCGGCCAACCTCGCTGTCCTCGCCGGCTGGATGTCCCACGACGTCGGCCTCGAACCCACCGCCCAGAAGTACTTCGTGATCGCCGCGCACGCGGCGCGCGAGGGCGGCGACCGTCCGCGCGCGGGTGAGGCGCTCTCCCGCGCCGCTCGCCAGATGGTCCACCTGGGCCGGCCGGACGACGCCCTGGACCTGATGAAGCTCGCCAGAACCGGATCCGGGGAGGAGACCCTGCCGCGTACCCGGGCGATGCTGCACACCATCGAGGCCTGGGCGCAGGCGGCGATGGGGCACGGGCAGGCCATGAAGCGCACTCTCGGCGAAGCCGAGGAGCTCTTCGTGTCGGACAAGGGCGATGTTCCGCCACCGAGTTGGATGCAGATGTTCGACGAGGCGGACATGCACGGGATGCAGGCCCTCGCCTTCCGTACGCTGGCCGAACACGACCCCGGTGCTGCCTCCACCGCTCAGCGGCACGCCAAGCAGGCGCTCGATCTGAGGATGAACGGGCGCCAGCGGTCCAAGATCTTCGACTACATCTCGCTCGCCTCGGCGTGCTTCATTGCCGACGACCCCGAGCAGGCCGACCGCTACGCGCGGCTCGCCCTGGTGTCGATGGGGGAGACGTCCTCGCACAGGACCTGGGACCGGCTGCGAGAGATGTACAGGCTCACGGGCCAGTTCGCGGGATACGCCAAGATCGAGGACCTGCGCGAGGAGATCGAACGCGCCCTGCCGCCGAGCACGTCAGCCAAGAAGGCAAAAGGCACCCGGATCTGAACCGACCCCGGAGTCAGGTCCGGCGCACCGGCTGTTGACGGTCCGGGCCGGTCCCGCCGAGTCCTCGCAACTCGGTGACACGGCGCGGTCCGGAAGTCCCCAAGGGCCGGTTCGAGGTCTCCATGTGGCCGGCAGGGCCCGGTCATGCCTCGACGCGGGCCACCAACACGCAGGCGTTGTCGAGTCGTTCGTCCGTACCGAGCTCCTCGACCACGATCCGCACGCATTCCTGTGCCGTGCGGGCCTGCGCGAACCGGGGCGCCAGCCGTAGGAGCACGTCCGGACCGGCGTTCCGGTCGCAGCGACGTGTCAGTCCGTCGGTGTGGAGTACGAGCACATCGCCCGGCAGCAGGTCCATCCGGTCCTGCTCGTAGATGACTCCGGAGGTGGCACCGAGCAGAACCCCGTCCGGTGCGGGCAGAGGACACCCCACTCCGTCGCGGAAGAGCAGCGGCGCGGGGTGCCCTGCCTGCGCCCACACGAGAGTCTGGGTCACGGGATCGAAGCGGCAGCACACAGCGCTGCTCAGAACAGGCTGGGCCGAGCATTCGATCAGCTGGTTCAGATGGCCCATGACCGGCCCCGGGTCGACGCCTGCCACCGCCATGCCACGCAGCGCGCCGAGCAGCATCGCCATCGCCGACGTGGCAGGGAGCCCGTGGCCGGTGAGGTCGCCGACGGTGAGCAGCGTCCTGCCGTCCGGGAGCGGCAGCGCGTCGTACCAGTCGCCGCCGATCAGTTCGCTCGCCCCCGACGGCAGGTAGCGGGCTGCGATGTCCAGACCGCTCGCCCCCCGGCCGGGTATCGGCAGCGAGCCGCGCCACGACGGCAGTACGGCCTCCTGGAGTTCCACCGCCATCCGGTGTTCGGCCCGTGCCATCTGCTCCCGGTGCCGCATCGTGTCCTGGGTCCTGCCCACGAGGTGCTCGCTGCGACGCAGCCTGCTGACGTCGCGCAGGACCGCCCACATCGACGCGGTGCAGCCGTCCGTGTCGAGAACGGGTTCCCCCATCATGTGCAGCGTCCGCATGTTGCCGTCGGGCAACAGGATCCGGAATTCGCCGTCTATCGGCCGGCCGTCCACCAGGCAGTCGGTCACCATGGACGTCAGGAGGGGCTGGTCCTCGGCCAGGAGCACCGACGGCAGTTCGTCCAGGGACAGCGCTCCGGCTCCCGGTGCCCTGCCGAAGATCTGATAGAGCTCGTCGGACCAGCTGACCTCGTCGGTGAGCAGGTTCCACTCCGCGCTTCCCACTCTGCTCAGCAGCGAGCCCGTCGGCGGCCCGGCCGGTGCCCGGACGGACCCGTCTCCCGCGGGCTCGGCGGCGGGGATGCCTGGGATGCCGTCCCGCAGCTGTCCCAGATGCTCGCCGAGGTCGTCGAGCTGATGGACGGCGAGGTCGCAGAGTGCCCGCTGCCAGCGCAGCTGGGGATCGTCGTCTTCGATCACTGAGGCGTCGCGCCGCACGGCGTCCACATCGCCGCGCAGCAGCCGGGTCCGGTTGATCAGGGCATCGACAGCGTCCCGCTCGGGCGGTTGTGGGGCGGGGCGGTCCGCAAACAGATGGGACGGCATCTGGTACTCCGATACAGGCGGTACGGCCGGTTCGTGGGGGTGGACCGAACACGACTGTTGCACAGGCTCGAGGGCCCCGTAAGGGCTTTGGCAACACTCGATACGTTCTTGCTTCTGGCATATGCCGTCGGCTGGGTGGAGCTGGGGTCCGCCGAACACCCTTGCCTCTGGCGGCGAGTTGACGCAAGTCGACCGGCGTGAGCGGCCCGGCGTACGCCCGCGCGTGCCATTCCGTGCGGCGCGCACGACCCCGGAGCAGGGCGTATGAGGGGTGGTGCGGGATCATGGGCCGGCGGTGCCCGTCGTCGCTGATCCCGAGGCGTCGAGAGGGCGTTCGGTGCGACGGTCGGAGGTTCGTCGACCTGTCGTTCGGATCTTGGTCGTGCCGGAGGCGAGGGGGTTACCCCATCGAGGGAATGACGGCGCATCTGTGCGTGTTGTGCCGACCAGAAGTGAAAACGACACCCATTCCCATCCCGGGAGCGGGGTCGGATCCTGTCTGGAGGTCCCATGGCGCGCAGTGAGACCAGGCCCGTCGTACTGCTCCGGTCCACGGCCGGAACCGGCCACACCTATGCGACACGGAAGAACCGGCGCAACGACCCCGACCGGCTGGAGCTGCGGAAGTTCGATCCTGCCGCGGGCCGTCACGTCGTGTTCCGTGAGGCTCGCTGACGGTCGGCGACAGCGCCGTCCCGTTCACCGTCGGTGTCGTACCCGACCTGCGTGGTCGTGGTGTGGATCACACCCGGTGGGAGTGATTTCCGGGAACGGCGGACGGTGGTTTATCGTTCATCTATACGTGGGGGTGAACGGCCTGGCAGCAGTCGGCCTTCACTTCCGCACAAGAGCCGCCCCGGCTGGATTCCCCCGATCCGGCCGGGGCTTCTTGCTGCCTCCGTGTACGTGTCGCCGCCGTTCACTGACTGACGTTCCCGGGGACCCGGCCGGTCCGCGCTCGGGAGGGCGGTACGCGCAGGTCCGTGCCCGGAGGGACCGCGCCTCACATGGTCTGTGTGAGATCCGCGGCGTAGTGCTCGATGGCAGGCCGGTACTGCTGCACGTGTGGACTGTCGCTGGTCGTCGCGACCAGTCGCAGCAGGAGCTGCATGGCCTCGTGGTGCTCCCCGGTGTTGAACAGCGCCATGGCCAGGAAGGTCCGCAGCGCCCCGTCGTCCGGGAACTCCGACACCCCGCGCCGGAGCGTCTCGACAGCCTGCCCGAACCTGCCCAGGACACGGTAGGTGCTGCCGAGCCCCAGCAGCGCCCCCCTGCGCTCCTCGTCCCCGAGCCCTTCGTCCTGCAGACTCCGCTCGTAATAGGGGACGGCCTCCGCCTCGAGGCCGAGCACGTCGTGGACCCAGGCGGTCTGATAGGCGACGTCCGCCGCGTCGGGGAACGCGGCGGTGAGGGAGAGGAGGCGTTCCCGGGCCTGTTCGGGATGCCCCTCTTCGCGCAGCCTCACGGCCTGCGCCAATAGCTCGTCCTTCTCCTGTGCGCTCATGCGCCCATCGTCGCACCCGGATACCGGGTGTGGGGGACAGGGTTGGGGGCATCCGTTCCGCCATGACAGCAGAGGCGGATCGTAGTGCACGACGCAGAAGTTTGGGACGACTGCTGCTACGTGCGGCAGTACTGGCCGCGGCATTCGTGGCACTGGTGGCGTTCTCCGTCGTCCTGGCGAAGGTGACGCTCACCCCGTCACCCGCGTCGGAGGACATCGTGACCTCCAATCTGAGGCCCGGGCGCTCTCTGCGGCAGTACGCGGAGGACTACACCTTCCTCGCCGCCTGTAAGCAGGCGGGCGGAAATCTGCTGCTGGGCGCGCCGTTCGGCATCCTGTTGCCGATCCTGGTGCCGCGCCGTCTGCGGATGATCCGGATGACGGTGCTGACCGTCCTGGTCATCTCGGTCGTCGAACTCGTGCAGGGCGCGCTCGTGGCGGGACGGGCCTTCGACGTCGACGACGTCATCCTCAACACCGCCGGAGCACTTCTCGGGTACGCGCTTCTGGGGCGGCGCCTCAGCCACCACTACCACGCGCTCTCCGACGAACAGCCCGCCGTGGAGACAGCGAGGACCACCCCGCGTCCCTCGGCCGGGAGCGAGCCGGGGAGCAGCGACAAGGTGAAGCCGGACCCGCGACCGAAGTCCGGCACCGCCACCAAGACCGGCACGAAGGCGAAGCCCGTCACCAGGGTGAAGGCCGGCACGGAGGCGAAGGCCGGTACCAAGGCGAAGCCCGGAACGAAACCGAAGGCTGCCGGCGCGTCGAAGGACGGGGACCGGACCGGGAGCAAGGCGAAGCCCGCGGCCGAACCGGCCGCACGCCTGAGCGCGTCCGCGCAGGTTGCTCGCGGACGCGCTCTTCTCGACAGGTGGCGCAGTCGTCGGGAGGGCCCGGGCGGGGGAGCGCCCGGGGCCCGTCGACGCGGAGCCTAGAGCGCCGGGTAGGCGTTCTTCATGAGCTCCTGGAACTGGGCGGAGAACCACTTCCCGGAGACGGGGGCGTCGCCCAGGGCCCCGGACATGTTGTTGTTGTTGCGGGCGTTACCCGTGTACGTCGGGTCGCACATGCGGTCGAATCCCTTGCCCTCGTCGTTCGGGATCTCCTTGCTGGACCCGTCCGACTCCCCCGGGGGCTTCATCCAGACGTACGCGTCGATGCCGGCTTCGGGGGCGGCCTTCGGCCGTTCTCCGAGCCCGGCTCCGGCCTGGTTGCACCAGTTGCCGAGGTGGATACGCCGGTCGTTACGGCCGCCGTCCACGTAGGTGTCGACGCTGGTGGTGGCACCCGGACCGGTCGGCCGGGCCGTTCCGCCCCACCCGTTGCGCGAGGTGTCGATGAGCATGCCGATGTCCGACTTGAAGCCGACCGAGACGAGCTTGGTCCGGAAGGCCTGCGCGAACGAGAGCTCGTCCGTGTAGCGGTTCCAGTCGACCCACTTCGACTGGCGCACCGAGGTTCCGTTGACGGAGTCCTCGATCTTGAAGTTGGTCTCCTTCAGCGCGCTGTAGTTGGCCGTGTTGGTGATGAAGCCCTGGACGTCGTCGACGGTCGCGCCCTCGGCGGTCGCAGCCTGGTGGAAGACATCGGCGGAGGCGCCGAAGTTGTCGTCCCAGCCGATCCAGCCGTGGTGTCCGGCGTCGATGTAGTTGTAGACGTTGCCGGCGTCCCCGAGCTTGTTGAGCGCGTAGCCGACACCCTTGACGTAGTTGCCGTTGGCCTTCATGACGTCACAGGCCGGAGTGGCCGTGGGGCGGCCACCCGCGTTGGTCACGAGGTTCGGCAGGGAGTCGATCTCGACGGTTGTGACGATGCGCAGACCGGCGTACTTCGAGTCCGCCAGGATCGCCGCGATGGGGTCGATGTACTCCGTCTTGTAGCGGCCGATCTCGGTGGGGCCGAGCTCGCCGTTGGAGGCGAGCGCCGCGCAGTCGCGCCCGGGCAGGTTGTAGATGACGAGCTGTACGACGAGCTCGCCGGAGCCCTTCTGCGTCAGGGCCGAGTCGAGGTGGTCGCGCAGACCCATGCCGCCGTTCGCACCCTCGATCGCGGCGATGCGGTCGAGCCAGACGCCCGTCGGCTGGTTCGAGACCCTGCTGCCGCCCGCCTCGGCAGCCGCCTTCTCGGACCACTCCGGGTTCACGTAGACCTTGGCGCCCTCGTAGGGATTGTTCACCTTGCTGCCCGCAGGAGGATCGGTGGGCGGATCGGTCGGGTCCGTCGGGTCGGTCGGCCCCGTCGTGTCCCCGTTGCAGGTGACGCCGTTCAGCTTGAATGTCGCGGGGACGGCACTGTTGCCGTTGCCCGACGCGTTGAAGCCGAAGGACGCGGAACCGCCCGTCGCGAGAGCACCGTTGTAGGAGAGGCTCTTCGCGGTCACGGCTGCGCCGCTCTGCGAAACGGTGGCGTTCCAGCCCTGGCTGATCTGCTCGCTGCCGGCGAACGACCACTCCAACTGCCAACTGGAAACGGCGGCACCGTTGTTCGTGACACTCACCGCGGCGGTGAGGCCGCCGTTCCACTGGTTCTGGATCTTGTAGTCGACCGTGCAGCCCGCCGCCGCTGCGGCAGAGGCGCCGAAGGGGGCCGCCGCGGCGGCGGAGCCCGCGGCTGCGGCGACGAGGGCTCCTGCGGCTATGAGCGCCATGCGGGATCGGCGCAGGTTGGTGCGGCTCATGCGAATTCCGTTTCCTCAGCTGTAGAGGGTGCGCGAACGTTGCGCAGCCCGATTCCGTACGGGGTGGGGGTTCCGTCGTAGTCGCTGATCAAGGACGGGGCCGTGGAGTGGTCCCAGGTGGTCCAGGCCCGTCCGTGTGGGATTGCGGTCGTGGAACCTCTGCACCACCAGGCCGGCCGAGCCGGTGGGGGCAGGTGTTCTCGCCGGTCTCGCCTACGGCGAGGGGGATATCGGTCCGATCCGTGGGAGCGGGTAACGCGGACGTCCTTCGTTCTCACGGACGGTGCAGCCGCGTGGGCGCCACGCGGTGGCGGGCTGCCCTGCGTGCCCGCGTTTCCTGGTGACCGGTGCCGGACAGGCCTCGACGGCATGCCTGTCCAGCTGTCCGGTGTGCCGGCCCTCGGGCCGACGCTGTCGGGGCGGGGGAGTGGTGCCGTGTCCCCCGGTCCGCAGAGGCGCCGTCGTCGGGTTCACCCGCTGTCGCGGGTACGTGGTCTTCAGGTCAAGCCGGTGCTCCTCACTCAGGGGATGGGGACAGTGCGGGCGTTCCCGTCGGAGCCCGTACGCACAGTGGTGCGGTCGAGCTCGTTGCTCCGGACGCCCGATCCCGGTGATCGGTCCACGTGGGACGAGGGATCCGGCGGACCTGTGGAGCCGGTCGGATCCATGATGCGGAGAGTGCTGTCGAGCCTGGATGAACCGGGCGCGTGGCCCGGCGCCGTACCGGAGGCCGAAAGGCCTGCCGCAGAACCCGCACCGCTCGCCTGTGTCCTGTTCGTGCCGTCGCAGGCGATGGCTCCCGCTCCCGGAGATCCGACGTTCCCGCGGTGCACGGTGCTGTTCGGGCACCGTGCGTACGAGGAGGGATCCGGAAGCCGTGCCCATGGCCGCGAAAGTGCTGCCGGCCATGTCGGGCGCCGCTCCGGGAAGCGGTCTGAACAGGTGCGATAAGCGCGGGGGATGACACATGAGCGACTCCTTGCAGACCGGGCGTGCCCCCTACGGCACGTCGACTGGTGGAACCGCTCCCACTGGTGTGGCTTGACGTTAGAGCGTCAAGTGGTGTCGGTCAACATGCCAGTTCGCATCTCTTGTCATCGAAATAATTCGACTCTTCAAGTCTCTTGACTCTCTTTTTTCTCATCCTCATGCTGGGAGCGCTCCCACTGGTTCAAGGCTTGTGCTCAACTCCGCACGCCCCCATGTCGCCGAGCCGCGAGGAGGTACCGCTCATGCCGTCGGGACGCGCACGAAGAACGTGGTTACCGAGAAGACCGGGAAGAACCGGAGCCGGAAACCGACGCTTGATGACCGCATTGGTGGCTGCGCTGGCCCTCCCCCTGGGGATGACCGCCGCAACCGGTACGCCGGCCCAGGCGGCCGCCGTCCAGTGCAGTGTCGACTACAGGGCGAACGACTGGGGTTCGGGCTTCAGCACCGAACTCACCGTCACCAACAGGAGCACCGCCGCGATCGACGGCTGGAACCTGACCTACGCGTACGCCGGCAACCAGCAGCTCACCAACGGCTGGAACGGGACCTGGTCCCAGTCGGGCAAGAACGTCACCGTCAAGAACGCCGCCTGGAACGGTTCCATCGCCGCAGGCGCCGCCGTCACGACGGGTGCGCAGTTCTCCTACAGCGGCACCAACACCGCTCCCACCGCCTTCGCCGTCAACGGCACCGCCTGCGTGGGCGCCCATCAGCCGCCGATCACCGTCCTCACGAGTCCGGCGGCGGGCGCCGTCTTCTCCGCCGGAGACGCCGTTCCCCTGGCAGCCACCGCGGCAGCCGCGGACGGCGCGGGGATCAGCAAGGTCGAGTTCTACGACAACACGACCCTTCTGGGCACCGACACCACCTCCCCGTACACCTACAGTGCCCAAGGTCTCGCCGCCGGTGCGCACTCCGTGTACGCGAGGGCCTATGACGGCCTCGGCGCGTCGGCTGAGTCCACCCCGGCGGGGATCACCGTCGTCGCAGGCCCGGCCGTCGTCGCGACTCCCGCCCAACTCGGCGTACAGCAGGGCAAGTCCGGGGTCTTCGACGTGTCCTTGTCCACCGCGCCCTCCGCGAGCGTCACCGTGACGGTGGCGCGTACCACGGGCAACACCGGACTCAGTGTCTCCAGCGGCGCGAGCCTGACGTTCACGCCGTCGAACTGGTCCACGCCGCAGAAGGTCACAGTGGCCGCCGCCGCGTCCGGCACGGGAGCCGCGACCTTCACGGTGACGGCACCCGGGCACAGCAAGGCCGAGGTCACCGTCACCCAGCTCGCCGCCGCGAACGACTACGACGCGCGCTTCCTCGACCTATACGGGAAGATCACGGATCCGGCGAACGGCTACTTCTCCTCGGAGGGCATCCCCTACCACTCCGTGGAGACGCTGATAGTCGAGGCTCCCGACCAGGGCCACGAGACGACGTCGGAGGCGTACAGCTATCTGATCTGGCTCCAGGCGATGTACGGGAAGATCACCGGGGACTGGGCGAAGTTCAACGGTGCGTGGGCCACCATGGAGAAGTACATGATCCCCACCCACGCCGACCAGCCCACGAACTCCTTCTACAACGCGTCGAAGCCCGCCACCTACGCGCCCGAGCACGACACACCCGACGAGTACCCCGCCGTCCTCGACGGGTCGGCGCCCTCCGGCTCGGACCCGATCGCGGGCGAGCTGAAGAGCGCGTACGGCACCGACGACATCTACGGGATGCACTGGATCCAGGACGTCGACAACGTCTACGGATACGGCAACACACCCGGCAAGTGCTCGGCCGGCCCGACCGAGACCGGACCGTCGTACATCAACACCTTCCAGCGCGGGTCGCAGGAGTCGGTCTGGGAGACGGTCACCCACCCGACCTGCGACAACTTCACCTACGGCGGTGACAACGGCTACCTCGACCTGTTCACCGGGGACGCCTCCTACGCCAAGCAGTGGAAGTTCACCAACGCCCCGGACGCGGACGCCCGCGCCGTGCAGGCCGCCTACTGGGCCGACGTCTGGGCCAAGGAACAGGGCAAGTCGGGCGAGGTCTCGGCCACCGTCGGCAAGGCGGCGAAGATGGGCGACTACCTCCGCTACTCCATGTTCGACAAGTACTTCAAGAAGATCGGCAACTGCGTCGGCCCGGCCACCTGCCCCGCAGGCAGTGGCAAGGACAGCGCGCACTACCTGATGTCCTGGTACTACGCCTGGGGCGGCGCCACCGACACCTCGGCGGGCTGGTCCTGGCGCATCGGGTCGAGCCACGCCCACGGCGGCTACCAGAACCCGATGGCTGCCTACGCGCTGAGCTCCGTCGCGGACCTGAAGCCCAAGTCGGCCACGGGCCAGCAGGACTGGGCCAAGAGCCTCGACCGGCAGATGGACTTCTACCAGTGGCTCCAGTCCGACGAGGGGGCCATCGCGGGCGGTGCGACCAACAGCTGGAAGGGAAGTTACGCCCAGCCCCCGGCCGGCACACCGACCTTCTACGGCATGTACTACGACGAGAAGCCCGTCTACCACGACCCGCCGTCCAACCAGTGGTTCGGATTCCAGGCGTGGTCCATGGAGCGCGTCGCCGAGTACTACCACGAGTCGGGCGACGCCCAGGCCAAGGCCGTGCTCGACAAGTGGGTCGACTGGGCGCTGTCGGAGACGACCATCAACCCGGACGGCACCTACCTCATGCCGTCCACCCTCAAGTGGTCCGGCGCACCCGACACATGGAACGCGTCGAGCCCCGGCGCCAACTCCGGTCTCCACGTGACGGTCGCCGACTACACCAACGACGTCGGAGTGGCCGGTGCCTACGCCAGGACACTGACCTACTACGCCGCCAAGTCCGGTGACGCGGAGGCGAAGGCCACGGCCAAGGGACTGCTCGACGGCATGTGGAGCCACTACCAGGACGACGCCGGAATAGCGGTGCCGGAGACGCGCGCCGACTACAACCGGTTCGACGACCCGGTGTACGTCCCGAACGGCTGGACGGGCGCCATGCCCAACGGGGACACCGTCGACAACGACTCGACGTTCCTCTCCATCCGGTCGTTCTACAAGGACGACCCGAACTGGCCGAAGGTGCAGGCATACCTGGACGGCGGAGCCGCCCCGGTCTTCACCTACCACCGGTTCTGGGCACAGACCGACGTCGCACTGGCCCTGGGAGCGTACGCCGACCTCCTGGAGTGAGTCGCCCCGCACCCGGGGTCCCGGCCGCCGGCAGTCCAGCCGGCGGCCGGGACCCCGCTCGCGCACCCGGTCCGCCCGAGGGAGCGGGCGATGTCGGCGGCCCAACACCCCGTGCCCGTACAGGATCTGGCGTATTCGGCCCCCGGACGGACTGAAAGCGCCGGACCGGGTCACACGGAAGGAATGACGTCCACTGACGTAAGAACAGACAGCACCGGTGACCCCGGGCAGGGCAGTACGTCACGCCGTCGTGCGCGCATGCGAGGGTGTCTGCCGTTCGCCGGAGTGTGCGCCGCGGCGCTGGTCCTGCTGTTCCTCGGCTCCCGGCTCAGCCTGCCGGGGCTCGGTGACCTCTTCGAGGAGAAGACCACGGACCGCTCCGGCCCCGCCGTGCTCAAGTCCATCCAGGACATGAGCGCGTACGAGGCCGCGTCCGGAAACTTCCAGGTCGTCGTCGATCTGGAGAAGGACGCGAAGTACCTGCCCGACGCGATCCGGGGCACCCGGACGCTGTACGTCGGCGCGGGCACCGTCGGGGCGTCCGTCGACCTCGGCAAGGTCGGGCCCGACGGGGTGACCGTGAACGAGGACCGGACCACGGCCGAACTCGTGCTTCCCCGTGCGGTGCTGGGAAAGCCCGCCCTGGATCCGGACCGCTCCTACGCCGTTTCCAAGCAGCGCGGCATCCTCGACCGGCTCGGCGACTTCTTCTCCGACAACCCCGGCAGCGAGCAGGCGGTCAACAAACTGGCCGCCCGGCACATCGGGGAGGCGGCCGAGGAGAGCGGTCTGACGAAGCGCGCCGAGAAGAACACCACTTCCATGCTCCAGGGTCTGCTCGGCTCCCTCGGATTCGAGAAGGTCACGGTCCGCTACACCGACCCGCCGCGCTGACCCCCACGGGGGTCGACGCGCTGCTGCCGAAGGGGCTGCGCACCGCACGCCGGCGACCGCAGCGTGTCGCAGCCGGGGCCCTCTCCGCGGACCGGGGATGGTGGGCGTATGAACAGTGCAGGCATTTTCGCCGATGCGTTCGAACGCATTCATGCAGCGGTGCACGCCGCGGTCGAGGACCTCCCGCCCGAGGACCTCAACGCCAGGCTCGACGACGGCGCGAACTCCATCTCCTGGCTCGTGTGGCACCTCACGCGCGTCCAGGACGACCACATCGCCGACGCGGCGGACACCGAGCAGCTCTGGTTCGCCGAGGACTGGGCGTCCCGCTTCGAGCTCCCCCTGGAAAAGGGATCGACCGGCTACGGACACAGCAGCGCGCAGGTGGGTTCCGTGAAGGTGGGATCGGCCGACCTCCTCCTCGGCTACTTCGACGCCGTGCACGAGCAGACCCTCGCCTTCGTACGAGGACTGGACGGCCGCTCCCTCGACCGCGTCGTGGACGACGCCTGGTCGCCACCGGTGACCCTCGGTGTACGGCTGGTCAGCGTCATCTCCGACGACCTGCAGCACGCGGGTCAGGCCGCGTTCGTCCGGGGCGCGCTGGAGCGCCGCCACCAGGTTTCGGACGTCGCGACTCCGGTACGCGCGTAGTGGCCGGGGCTCGTGCCGACCACACGCTTGAAGTGCCGGGAGAAGTGGGACTGGTCGTAGAAGCCGGCCGAGGCCGCGACCTCCGGTAGGCGCATGCCGCCGAGCAGCAGGCGCCTGGCCAGATCTACGCGTCGCCCTGTGAGGTACTGGTGCGGCGCCATGCCGAACTCGCGGCTGAAGGCCCGCACCAGGTGCGTGTGGTGGCTGTGCAGCTTCTCCGCCGCCTCGCGGAGCGTGAGCCCTTCCACGAAGTGTTCGTCGAGCAGATCCCGCAGCGCGTACGCGACCCGGCGGTCGTGCGTTTGTGGAGCGACCGGCTCGTCGCGCAGGTGCCGGGCGAGACGCTCGGAGACGAGAGCGAGACGGCTCTGCGCCTCCAGTTCGTCTCCGGGACGTACGAGCGTCCGGTGGAGCTGGTCCACTCGGTGACGGAGCCGGGGATCGCGCAGGACGGGCCGGTCGACCGCGTGTCCCACGAGGTCCGCGCCGATCTGCCCGGTGTCCAGATACAGGACGCGCTTGCGGAAACCCCCGGGAGTGGCCGCGACGCCGTTGTGCGGGACATGCGGAGGCAGCAGCGTCACCACCGAGCTGGGCGCCCCGTGCTCGTGGCGGTCCAGGTCGTAGCGGACCACGCCCTCGTCGACGATGAGGAGCGTCCACGCGTCATGCGTGTGCATGGGGTAGGCGTGGTCGGCGAAGTGCGCGTGGAAGACCTCGTCGATCCCCTCGACATCCGGACGCCACGCGGTGATGTCCGGACGTGCACCCATGAGCAGAGCCTACAAGAGCGTCGCGGACGCACCGGCACGTGCAAACTTCGTACAAGACGGACGGCGGGCGGGCTCGGCAGACTCCTGGCCATGACCGACGACAACGCACCCGTGCGCTTCGACACCAAGATCGCCGTGCTGCTCCGGGACGACCTCGAGACCTGGCAGCGCCTCAATGTCACCGCCTTCCTGGTGAGCGGCCTCGGAACGCAGGTGCCCGAGGTGGTCGGTGAGCCGTACGCCGACGCCGATGACACCCCCTACCTGCCCATGTTCCGGCAGCCAGTCCTCGTGTTCACCGGGTCCAAGGAGCTCCTGTCGACCGCGCACGGCAGGGCGGTCGGCCGCGGTGCGACCCTGGCGGTCTTCACCTCGGACCTCTTCGCGACCGGACATGACAAGGCCAACCGGGCAGCGGTCCGGGCGGTGCGGCGGGACGACCTGGACCTGGTGGGCCTGGCCGTCCACGGGCCGCGAAACGGCGTGGACAAGATCCTCAAGGGTGCGTCGATGCACCCCTGACCGGCGCCCCGACGTCACCGAACGGATACTCACGGGCACACCCGTGCGAGTGATGGTCGCCGGTGCCATACTCAAGACAAGTCCGCTTGACAGGCTTGTCACTGTCCCGAAAGGCGACGCGTCATGAACTGGGCATCGTGGACCACCCTCGGTGTCTTCGCGGGAACCGGCGGAGTGCGCACCGAAGAGGTAGGTGTCGTGAGCGGTGATCTGACCGTGCACACGACTTGGACCGAGAGGCAGGCCGAGGTCGCCGTCCAGTACAGCGGCGCTTCGGACTGGTTCACACTGGCCGGCAGTCCGGTGCCGTGCCGATCGGAGGAAGAAAGCAGATCTCTCCACCAGAGCGTCGTGGAGGCGGTACGCGCCGGCGGCGGAGCCACGGTTCCTGCTCCGCACTCGCTGGCCTGATCCGACCGGGCTTCGCGGCAGCAGTCAGTCTGCCGCGAAGCGCACCACGTAACGACGCTGCCAGGGCGTCTCCACTGCCTTGGGGTGGTAGTTCCGGCGGACGTAGGCGACCGCTTCCTCCGCCGGTACCCCGTCCAGCACGGCCAGGCAGGCCAGTGCCGTACCGGTACGCCCCCTGCCTCCACCGCACGCGACCTCGACCCGTTCGGCGGGGGCCCTGCTCCATGCCTCCGTCAGCACCGACCGCGCCGCGGCCCGGTCGGCGGGCAGACGGAAGTCGGGCCAGCGCAGCCACGCGGACTCCCAGGTCACCGGCGACGGCGCACTGCCCAGCAGATGGACCGTGAGGGTCGGATCGGGTCCCGCGGGGAGCGGATGCCTCAGACCGCGCCCGCGGACCAGCCGCCCCGTCGGAAGCCGCAGGACGCCCGCGCCTGCCGGATCCCAGGTCTCCGTCATCTCAGGCCTTCCCGTCGAGGTCCTGGGACAGCAGGCCGGCCAGCTCCTCGACGGCGTCCGGCGCGCTGTCGCCGACGGCCGACAATACCAGCGGGTCGCCGTGCTGGGCCGCCAGTGCGAGGACCGACAGCATGCTCCGGGCGTCCACCGGGGCGGTGCCCTCATGTCCGACGGTGACGGCAACAGGCTGACGCATGGCGGCCTGGACGAAGAGAGAGGCGGGACGGGCGTGCAGGCCGCTGCGGGACCCGACGTGGACGGTGCGCTGGTACACGGGTTCACTCCTGGGGCAGGGGGATTCGTGGTGCGGGGAGAGAAGCGGGCTCAGGCGGCCACGGTGACGGCGGAACCGTCATCGACGTGGGCGTTCGAGTCCGGGGCGCGTCGCATGCCCTTGAGCGCGACGACCAGAGCGGTGGACACCGCGGTGCCGACGGCGATCGCCAGCAGGTAGAGGAACGGCTCGCCGATGAGCGGGACGACGAACACGCCGCCGTGCGGGGCCCGGAGCGTACAGCCGAACGCCATGGACAGGGCGCCGGTGACCGCCCCTCCGGCCATCACGGACGGGATCACCCGCAGGGGATCCGCCGCTGCGAAGGGAATCGCGCCTTCGGTGATGAACGAGGCGCCCAGCACCCACGCCGCCCGCCCGTTCTCCCGCTCGGTGCGGGTGAACAGACTGCGGCGCAGCGTCGTGGCGAGGGCCATCGCCAGCGGCGGCACCATGCCGGCAGCCATCACGGCGGCCATGACCTTGAGACTGCCGGGCGTCGGATCGGCCAGACCGCCGACCGCGAAGGCGTACGCCACCTTGTTCAGCGGGCCGCCCATGTCGAAGCACATCATCAGGCCGAGGACGACACCGAGGATGACGGCGTTGGAGCCCGACAGCCCGTTCAGCCAGTCGGTCAGGGCCTTCTGCAGGGAGGCGATCGGCTTGCCGACCACGATGAACATCAGGAAGCCCACGGCGATCGACGCGAGCAGGGGGATCACCAGCACCGGCATGATGCCGCGCAGTGTGGGGTGCACCTTCACCCGCTGGATCGCCATCACCGCCGCACCGGCCAGCAGACCGGCGACCAGACCTCCGAGGAAGCCCGCGTCGACGGTGAGCGCGATGGCGCCGCCGACGAATCCGGGAACGAGCGCGGGACGGTCGGCCATCCCGTAGGCGATGTACCCGGCCAGCACCGGGACCAGGAAGCCGAACGCGGCAGTGCCGATCTGGTTGAGCAGCGCTGCCCAGCTGGCGGCCTCACCCCAGACGAAGTGGTCGGCCACCGACTTCGCACCGGCGATCTCGTAGCCCCCGATCGCGAAGGACAGGGCGATGAGCAGTCCGCCGGCCGCGACGAACGGAACCATGTAACTGACGCCGGACATCAGATAGGTCCGCAGACGGACACCGAAGTGTCCGGAGGATCCGGCCGAGCCGTCCGTACCGTCGGCCTGCCCGGCGCCGTCTTCGGCGATCCCGCTGATCTCGCCCCGCCCGGCCTTGGCCCGGGCCTCGGCGATGAGCTCGGCCGGCCGGTTGATGCCCGCTTTCACCCCGGTGTCGACAACCGGCTTGCCGGCGAAGCGCCCCTTCTCCCGCACATCGACGTCGTGCGCCCAGATGACGGCGTCCGCGGCGGCGATCACCCCCGGGTCCAGCCGCTCGAACCCGGCCGATCCCTGGGTCTCGACATCCAGCACGACACCCTGGGTTCGTGCGGCCGCCTCCAGCGACTCGGCGGCCATGTACGTGTGCGCGATTCCGGTCGGGCAGGACGTCACGGCGACTATGCGGAAGGGTTCCGCGGCCTGCTCCGTCGTCGGCCCCGCGGCCTTTTCCTCCGGGGCATCCTCGGGTTCCGGAGCTGTCGCGGGCGCATCCTCGCCGCGGATCAGTGCCGCCGCCACGGCCGGATCGGCCTCCGCCCGCAGCGCGTCGGTGAAGCCGGGGTCCATGAGCCGCCGTGCCAGGCTCGACAGGATGGTGAGGTGGTCGTCGTCCGCACCCGCGGGCGCGGCTATCAGGAAGACGAGATCCGCCGGACCGTCGGCGGCACCGAAGTCGATGCCCCTCCGACTCCGGCCGAAGGCCAGTGTCGGCGCGGCGACATGCTCGCTCCGGCAGTGCGGGATACCGATGCCGCCGTCCAGACCGGTGGGCATCTGGGCCTCGCGGGCCGCCACGTCGGCGAGGAAGCCGTCGAGGTCGGTGACGCGGCCGGCCGAGACCATCCGTCCTGCCAGTGAACGGGCGGCTTCGCTCTTCGTCTCGGCGGACAGGTCGAGATCGACCAGTTCCGCGGTGATCAGCTCACTCATCGCGGGGCTCCTTGCTCGTGGACCGTCCGGCGGACGGCTCGGGGGGACGGGGGAGTCGTACGACTGGACAGGGACGCGGCGGTCATGGGGCCTGGACCGGAAGCGCCAGGTTCACGGGGATGTCCGCGGTGGTGACCACCGCGGAGAGGTCGAGGTCGGCGGGCGTCGGCATGGCGCTTCCGGGCAACTGCACGGCGGCGGCGCCGTGCGCCACGGCGGAGGCCAGGGCGTCCGGCCCCGTTCCGCCCGCGGACAGGAATCCCGCGAGCGAGGCGTCACCCGCGCCGACATCGCTCCGGACGGCATCCACCCGGGCGCCGGCGAAGTGGGCTCCCGAGGGCTCCACCAGCAGTTGTCCGACGGCACCCAGGCTGGCGAGCACCGAACGCGCCCCGAGCTCGCACAGCTCCTGCGCCGCCTTCAGCGCGTCACCGACCGTCGTGAGCGGCCGGCCGACCGCCTCCGCGAGCTCCTGGGTGTTCGGCTTGATCACGTCGGGCCGCTCACGCAGTGCGGCGACGAGCGCGGCGCCGGAGGTGTCCAGAGCGATCCGGACACCGGCACCGTGGCTGCGGGCCACCAGCTCGGCGTACCACTGCGGTGACAGTCCACGCGGCAGGCTCCCGCAGCAGGCGATCCAGTCCGCGCCGGCCGAGCGGGCGCGCACCGTGTCCAGCAGACGTCCGGCCTCCGCAGAGGTGATCTCCGGTCCCGCCGCGTTGACCTTGGTGAGAGCGCCGTCGGGTTCGACGAGCGTGATGTTGACACGGGTGCTGCCGGCGATGGGCACGCCGGCGGCCTCGATGCCGTGTTCACCGAGCAGCCGGGCCAGCAGGGCACCCTCGGGCCCGCCCAACGGCGCGACGGCGACGGTGCGGTGCCCGGCCGCGGCGACCGCCCGGGAGACGTTGACGCCCTTGCCACCGGGGTCGACGCGGTCCGCGGTGGCCCGCAGGACCGCGCCACGGGTGAGCCCCGGCAGTTCGTACGTGCGGTCCAGGCTCGGGTTGGGAGTGACGGTCAGGATCATGCGCGTACCACTTCCGTGCCCCGGCTTTCGACGGCCCGGGCGTCCTCGGGGCTCAGCCCCGTATCGGTGATCAGCAGGTCCACGTGGGAGAGATCGCCGAAGCGCGCGAAGTGCTCCTGACCGGACTTCCCCGAGTCGGCGAGGAGCACCACTCTGCGGGCAGCCGCGATCACGGCACGCTTCACGGCGGCCTCGGCCAGATCGGGGGTGGTCAGGCCGCCCTCCGGGGAGAAGCCGTTCGTGGCGAGGAAGACGACATCCGCGTTGATCTCGGCGTACGCGCTCAGCGCCCAGGCGTCCACGGCCGCCCGGGTGCGGTGCCGGACCCTGCCGCCGACCAGGTGCAACGCGATCCCCGGATGGTCGGCGAGGCGGGCCGCCACCGGCAGGGCGTGGGTGACCACGGTGATCCGGGAGTCGATCGGGACGGCGGCCGCCAGTCTGACGGTCGTCGTGCCGGCATCGATGATGACGTTGCCCTCGGCCGGGAGTTCGGCAAGGGCCGCGGCGGCGATGCGGTCCTTCTCGTCGGCGGCCACGGTGTCACGCTCGGCGAGATCGGGTTCGAACCCCAGCCGGCCGGCCGGGATCGCACCACCGTGCACCCGGCGGAGGAGCCCCGCCCTGTCGAGCGTCTTGAGATCTCGCCTGACCGTTTCCGCGGTCACCTGGAACCGTTCGGCAAGTGACGGCACATCGACGCGCCCGCTCTCGCCGGCGATGCGGAGGATCTCTTGCTGCCGCTCCGGTGCGTACATGTGGTTACGTATCCGTTTCGTGCCCGAGTCTGTGGTTTCACGGGCACACTACGGTCGTGCATCAGGAAAGTAAACACATTCGGACGAAGAGTGGGCACGAACAGACTTCAGTTGTGTCGGTGCTCCGATCCGGAGCCTCTCAGTCGGAGCCGTGAGTGGCCGTCCGCGGGCTCAGGGGCCGGGCCAGGAGCGGTGCCCCCAGGACCTGATGGCCGCCGCTCGCCTGCATGCGTACCTCGCCGCGCTCGCTGATCTCGGCACGCACGATTCCGGTCTCGTCCGCGTAGACCGGGTACCCGCCGGCGCCGGAACGTTCCGTGAGACGGACGACGACCACGTCGTCCTCGGCGCCGCCCGCCTGGAAGATGAGTTCGTAACTCTCCGGGTAATCCATGATCGACCTCCCGACCGGGCGCGGCAGAAGCCGCCCGCCCGTCACCTCCATTGTTTCCCACCGGAGCGCGCGGCGCTCCAGGAGTACGGGCAGGTGACCGTACGTGTCTGAGGATGCGGAATGGGTGAGGCGGGGCGACCATCGTGTGCAAGGGACCGGACGCGTGCTGACAACTTCGCACGGCCGGGCCGTGACGCCAGGCGGCACCGCCGGCGCGATCGGACTTCGTCGGCGCGGGGCCCACGGGCTCCCGGCCGCCCCGTGGAGAGGAACTGCCGTGCTGATGGCCAATCCCGCAACGCTGCGAAATCTCGTCAAGCGCTACGAGACACTGCGAAGCACCCATGCACGGCTGGGCACTCCCGAGAGCAGGCGTCAACTCGAGGACGTCTCCTACACGCTCTGCGTCACCACCGGCACGCGGGCCGTGCCCGACGCCCTGGCTGCCGCGGCGGCACGGCTGCACGCCGTACCGTCCGCGGCGTCACCCGCCCCCGCAGAGGTGCAGCTGACCGCCTGACGCCGCGCGGCTCCCCGCGGACGGCGCCGGTTCTGCCGAACCGGCGCCGTCCGCACGTCCGGAGCCTCCAGGGCACGCGACACGCCGAATGGGCGGACGATGCCGTCGAACGGGTGACACCCGCCGGTCGGACAACATGACTGTTCGCGGACGCGGCTAGGCATGCCAGCATGAGATTTGAGCCCCGTCGAAACAAGACCGCTTCCCCGCGCACCCGTCGGCTCCGTGTCGCCGGCGGCGCCCTGTGCGCCGTTGCTCTTGCCGCCACCCTTGTGACCGGTTGTGGGCAGAACAGCGGTGACGACACCGCCGCTGAGACCTCGGAGGCTGCGAAGGTCCTTCCGAACCAGACCACCAGTCCTTCCGGGAGCCCCTCCGGCACGGCGAAGCTGACCGAGGACCAGACCGAGCGCAAGGACCTGCTGTCGACCGTCAAGGTCACCTTCGACTCGGCCGCCACGACGGCCGTCGGTGAGGTGTCCGGCGGCAAGCTGACCGACCTGGACCTGGAGGGCCTCGACGACGAGGACGACGCCTCCGGCAGCCCGAGCCCGTCCGGCAGCTCCACCAGCCCGAGCCCCGAGGCCAGCGCGAGCCCGAGCGGTAGCGGCAGCCCGAGCCCGAGCGGCAGCTCCACCAGCCCGAAGTGGATCGCGGAGGTCGCCGAGGAGGACGGCACCGCTCACAAGGTGACCATCGACGCGGTGTCCGGGGACGTGATCGACTCCGCACCCGACGCGGACCAGAGCGACGCGGACAAGAAGGAGCTGGCGGGCCAGCTCTCGAAGGCGACGCAGACGCCCCAGCAGGCGGCCAAGGTCGCCACGGACAAGCAGCCCGGCTGGGTCACCTCGATCGGCCTCGACGAGAACGACAGCAACGTTCTGGTCTGGCAGGTCGACGTGGTCTCCAAGGACTGGAACAAGACCACCTTCGACATCGACGCCGCCAAGGGCACGATCACGGACGAGCAGGTCGACAACGACTGATCATCACGCGAACAGGATCCCCGGTGGCGCACCGCATCGCGGTGCGCCACCGGGGTGTTCGCGGTACGAGGGGTCTGTGGCTCAGCGGTCCGCGTCCGTCGGACGGCGGGTGAAGCGCAGACCGGGCCGCCCGGACAGGGTGGTCGTGCCCGCCTCCACGAAGCCCGTCCGGGCGAGGACGGCCCTCGACCCGGTGTTGTCCAGCGTCGTCATGGCCCGGAGAGAGGTCAGGTCGTAGTCGGTGAAGGCCAGGCCGCACACGCTGCGCACTCCCGACGTGGCCAGTCCCCTTCCCGAGGCCCGCTCCGCGATCCGGTACCCCAGTTCCGCCGAGCCGTCGGCGACATCGACGAGGTTGACGCGCCCCAGCACCGCCCCGTCGCTGTCCGTCAGGACGTGGAAGTGGAGAATCCCCGCCGTCTGATCCGCGAGCAACTCGGAGTGCCGCGCGTCGAATCCGGAGAAGTAGTCGTCCCCCCGGTCCGGTACCGAAGCGGCGAAGTACGCGCGGTTCTCCCGTTCGAAGGCGAGCAGTGCGGGAGCGTGGTCGTGACGGAGACGTTCGAGGACTGCCATACGGTGACGATACCGAGTCACGGTCTCCTCCCGTGGTTCGCAAGGGCCCGGCCGCCTCCGGTGAGGGAACTGCCGGTCCCCGGCCGCTGGGTGGGTTGTCCGGACCACCCTCAGGGAGCGATGCCGACGTTCCCGAGGCGGCTCCACCTCCACTCCTGGGCGCGGGTCATCGCCGGCCAGTGGGTGGCTCCGGCGCGGGGGTTCACGCGCGAGGCATAGGTGGAGGGACGGTGGCCCGGCCGGAAGAAGCACCCGGTCCCGTACACGGCGTCGAAGGCGGGACAGGAGGACGCCACGGATGCCGCCGTGGGCTTGTGCCCCGTGCGTACCCACCCGGACAACGCCGAGACCGCGCCCGCGTACTCCGCCGTGCTGAGCCCGCTGTGCTCGCTCTCCTGGGTGAAGGTCTGCAGGAGGTACCGGTCGCGGTGGGCGCCGCTCAAGGTGTCGCGATACGCCGACTCGTGCTCGACGAAGGCGGTGGGGTCGTCGATGGCGTGCAGGGTGAGCACGGGAACGGAGACCGCGCCGGTCAGATCGCTGTCGTAGGAGAGGTCGCGTCGGGCGGTCCGGTCGGCGTCGAACCGTTCGACCCCGGCGTTGAGCGCCACGTCGTCGTGCGACCCCCGGTAGCGCACGTGCCTGTTGCCGAAGGGGCTGCGCAGTCCGACGCGTCGCACGATGTCGCGGAACGTGAAGGTGGCGAAGGTGAGGTGCGACTCGAGCGTCCGCTCGGGGATCTTCGTGACCGCGAGGATGTCGTCGAGGTTCCGCTGCTGAAGAGCCGTCCGCTCGGCGGGCCGAGAGCTGTACCCCGTGCACTCCTGGAGCCTGGCGCGCAGCCCCGCACCGGTCATCGCCGAGTCCTCACGGAGCCCCATCCACAGGGGGTACGCAGGCTCGGTCGGGCGTGGGTGGTTCCGGCAGTAGTACTGGTAGACGACGCGGAGGTCCACCCGGTAGTCGTAGCCGCGGGAGCCGCCCGCCAGGACACCGTTGGTGAGCAGTGCGCCGTCGTAGGGCGAGTCGGCGCCCGAGCCGTACATCTCGATCGTCTTCGCCGCGACGTTGCCGCCCCATGACTGCCCGTGGATCAGCGTGGTGCTCGGGCGCCCGAACCTCTGTGTGAACAACCGGCGCAGATTCTCCGTGTCCGAGGCGGCCATCCTCGTTCCGTATCCGCCGCGACGGTAGGCCGATCCTGCCCAGGCGTAACCCTGGTCGACCATCACCGACCAGCGCTCCAGGTCGTCCCCGCTGCGCTCCGGATCCGACTCCTCGCCCAGCCCAGGACCGCCGTGCGCGTGCAGGACCAGCGTTCCGTTCCACGAGCGGGGAACGGCGACGGTGTAGTGGGCGCCGTGGGAGTCCTGGCCCGAGTAGCACGTCGCCTTCGCCGCCAGGTCGGCCGGGCAGGGAATCGTGGTCGGTGCTCCGGTCGCCGCCGAGGCCTGCGCGGGGCCGACGAGGCAGGCCGCGAGGATCCCCGCGACACCGCCCGCCGCCATCGTGGACAGTCTTCCGCGTGAGCGCCGCCTCGGGGCGGAAGCGGTCACGACATTGCCGGTCGGGTTCTCGCTCAGGTGCATGCCGGCCGATGCTAGCCATGTCCGGGCCGTTTGCCAGAGGTCCGGCGTTTGAGTTCATATCGTTCATCGGCGATCACTTTCGGCCGTACATCGGTGCGGACGGTGACCTCATGTCTTCGCACGCGTTGTACAGGGCGTGTCCTCCTCCCTCCGCACACCCTTCACCCCGGCCGTTCCGGTGGTGGCTCCGAAGCCCTTCCTGCTGACGCCCCACCAGGGAGAGGCCGCGCGCGCGCTCCTGGCCCATGTGAGCGCGCTTCCGCTGACGACGGCCGACGCGCAACTCCTCGCGACCGTCGTCACCATCCGGGCCGCACGCGCCGGCGTCGGCAACCTCACCGGCCAGGACGTGCGCAGCCTCCGTCTGGCCGATCCGGAGGGAGCGGTCACCGCCTTCGCGGCCCTGGGCTGGCAGGGGTACGAGGCTCTGCTCGGCGGGGATCTCGTGACCCCGGTGGGCGTCATCGTGCCGGACCTCTCCGGTCAGCCGGAATCCGCCCTCCACTTCGGCAAGTTGATGCGTTCGCGGGTGTCGGGCTGGACGGTCCGGACCCTGTCCGCCAAGCCGGTCAAGAAGACCTCGACGGCGGCTCGGCTGGCCGCGCTGTTCCTGGCGGCCCACGGACCGGCCGATGAGCACGGCACGCTGCCCGCCCACCTTCCGGGCCACTGCCGGGCCGCCCTGCCCGAGCTGCTCGACAAGGGCTTCCTGCGGGAGTTGGACGGTGACAGGTACCTGCTGGCCGAGGCCGTGCGCCATCTGTCGGGCATGCGCCCCCTGCCGGATGTCCAGCCCGCCACGCGTGACGAGCCGGAGGCGGAAGGGCCGAGCTGGCAGGAGTGGAAGGACCGGGCGAGCGTCGCCCTGCGACGGCATGTCGAGGCGGTCGAGAGCTGCCCCGAGTGTGCGCTGTCCACGGCCAGGGTGTCGGAGGCGTTCATGCGCAAGGCCCTTCCCGCCCAGTTCGGCGAGAAGGCGCGCACTGCCTACGGCGTCTGGGCGGCCAAGTATCCCGATCAGGGGCCTGCGGCTGCCGAGTCCGCCGCCGCGTTCCGTGCGCTGCATGGCCACGGGCCTTCCGTCAAGCAGCTGTGCACGGCGCTCGGCTGGGGAAAGATGTCCAGGCAACTGCGGATCCACGTGATCCGCCGTCTGATTGCCGAGGGGTGGCTGACGAACACCGATCCGGTGCCGTGGACCTTGCGCCCGGGCAAGGCCGCGCAAACGGGGACGGCAGCTGCGGCGCCCGTCGCCGCGCGCCGGGGCTGAGTGCGGGCGGGTGTGTGTGAGGTCCTGCCCACACACCGGCTGACGGCACTTCCATCGGCCCCGCTGTCGGTGACCCGGCGTCAGGAGTGGTGCGTTCACAGGATTCAAAGTGATTGTGATGGGCATGCCAGGCGTAGCCGCGTGCCCCCCACAGGCACGCGCCCACCGGGAGGACTCAGTGAGAAGCAGCGCCCCGATCCGCAAGGGCATACTCGTCGTCACCAGTGCCGTCGCTCTGGTCGTCGCCACCGCCGGCAGCGCGTTCGCCGCCCCGCCGACGGCATTGCCCGCCTCTGCGGACGCGATCGAGCAGGCCTTTCAGCCGGCGTTCGACTACGACACGGACGGCTGCTATCCGACGCCGGCGATCGGACCCGACGGAACCATCGCTCCCGGCCTCAACACCACCGGCGCGGTCAACGGCAGTTGCCGTGACGCCGTGGATCTGGACAATACCAACGGCTACGCCCGTTCCCTGTGCAACAACGGCTGGTGCGCGGTGATGTACGGGCTCTACTTCGAGAAGGACCAAGCGGTGGCCGGCAGCGGGCTCGGCGGGCACCGGCACGACTGGGAGCACGTCGTCGTGTGGATCCAGAACAACGAGGCCCGCTACGTGTCCACCTCCGCCCACGGAGACTTCGACATCTACACCCGCGACCAGATCAGGTGGGACGGGACCCATCCCAAGGTCGTGTACCACAAGGACGGAATCGGCACCCACTGCTTCCGCCCCGCGAATTCGAACGACGAGCCGCCGGAGAACCACTACCACGATTGGCGGTTCCCCACCCTCGTCGGGTGGAACGGTTACCCCGCCGGCCTGCGGGACAAGCTGGTGCAGGCGAACTTCGGCAGCGCGGTCTTCGGCCTCAAGGACGGCAATTTCAGCAGCCATCTGAAAAAGGCGCTCCCCGCCGGAATTCCCTTCGATCCCAACGCCTGACGTCGCGGGCCGGGCGGCGCCACGGAATTCCGTCCGCCCGGCTGCGCGAGGGGTGCCCCCACTATCCTGAGGAGAGGGAGAGGCGCGGTCGAGGGGGAGCGAGATGATTTCCGAGCCTGAGATGGCGGGGGAGTTCGGCGCGGCCGAGACCCGCGAGGTGGTGGACGGCTTCGCGGGACACCCCGGAGGGGGACCCCGTCACCGAAAGCCATGGCTGTGGGCTCTGGGAGGTATGGCCATGGCGTCGGTCCTCTGGACGGCGGCGCTGTCGTTGTACGGATCTGACGACCGGCGTCCGGAAATGCATGGGTACCAGCTGGACCAGGACCCCTGCCCCTCCGTGCGGTTGAAGTCTCTCGGTGCGGCGATCGCGCCGAGAGAGCCCACCATGGACATGGGAACAGGGTTGTTGCAGCATGCCGCCCTCGACAAGATCCGGTGCGTCATCCCTCTCCGTTCCCCGGTGGAGGAGGAGCGGCCCGTGGACGGCTGGTCCATCGAATACACGGTCGGAATAGCCGTGGCACTGCACAAGGAAACCGATCCCGGAGCCGAATTCGAGGCGCAGCGGCGGGTGACCGACCTCGGCTTCGATCCGGAGGCGAAGCTGGAGACCGTACCCGATCTCGGCGACAAGGCGTATCTGCTGACCAGGGACGAGGGTGATGCGGAGCTCCGGGTGCTGGAGGGCGGAGCGGTCCTCTCGTTGAGCCTTGCCGCAATCACGCTTTACCAGAGCGACGGACGCGGTGACGAAGGTGCCGGTGACGAACCGGACGTCGCTGACCCGGCCCCGTACCAGGCGGCCATGATCAGTGACATGCGTGACCTGATGGCGGGCCTGAAGCGCTGAGGCCGGCCTCCGGCGTCCGGCTTTCGGTCTCCGCCGACAGCGGCGGTCGTGTCGGCGGGCCGATGCCCGTCAGCGGGCGGACAGCTCCGAAGGGGCCTCCTGGACCATCCACCCGTTGCCGTCCGGATCGGCGAAGGACATGAATGAGTTCCAGGTGTCACCCCTGCCCTCCTCCCAGCCCGTAGCGCCCACGTGCCGGATCGGAGAGACGTCCACACCGCGGCTCACCAGCTCCTCGCGTGCGGCCTCGATGTCCGTCACGCAGACCTGCATGCCCTGGAGCGTGCCAGGAGCCATCGCGCGCTCTCCCGGAAACGGTGGCATCCCCTGAAGCACGGCGATCGAGCACCGTGAGCCCGGCGGGGTCATCTGGATGATGCGCACCCCCGGGGCCACCTCGTCGTCCAGGTCCAGCTTGAAGCCCACCTTCTCGGTGTAGAACGCTTTCGCCCGGTCCATGTCGGTGACGGGGACCGGGACCACCTCGAGTGTCCAGTTCATGAAGCCTCCTCAGCAGCGCCAGTTCCCCTGGCCGGATTCACTGTCCTCGGAGCAGCCGGGACAGCAGAGGCCACGGCGAACTCCGAAGGACTTCCACCGTCACGCACGGATGCGGTGCGGCGCACCCCGAAACGCCAGCAGGGCCTGAACTTCGACCATTCACCGCGTCGGCGGGGCCGTATCCGTCCGTCGGCCACGCTGATCAGCCGGAACGGGTCACTACAGCTGTGCGGTCGGTCCCCGCCGACAGGAAGCACCGGTGCGTATGTTGCTCGTGGCATCCGTGATGACCGAGTCGAGTCGGTCCCGGGCGTGAACGAGGTCGGTGACGCGCCGGTCGACCAGCTCGCGCTCCTTCGCCAGGCGATCGAGCAGGGCAGGAGTTGCGCGGCCCTCGACGACGCACGGCATCAGCTCGGCGATCGTCCTGCTGGACAACCCGGCGGCGTACAGCTGCTGGATCATCTGGACCTGGTCCGCCGCGCTCTCGGGGTAGTGGCGCTGGCCGCTCGGGCTGCGCTCGGCACCGAGCAGACCCTGCTCCTCGTAGTAGCGCAGGGCCCGGACACTGACGCCGGTACGGGCGGCGAGTTCACCGATGCGCATCGCTCCTCCTCCGTGGCCTCCGTCACGGTACTTGACTCTCACGTCAACGTCAGGTTCTAGCGTGGCCGACGTGCACCCGACCGGGGATTTCCTCCGGTCCCGCTTGCCGACGTACACAGGCTCGAACCCGGTGCGTACGAACGTGTCCGCCACCGGAAGACAGCCTGGCCGCACCGCACCCGGAAGAGAGACAGCCATGACCACGTACAGGGTTACCGGCCTCACCGGTCCAGCCGCCACCCCGACCGTGTCGGTCGCCCCCGTCGTGCTGCCCGCACCTCAGCGCGGCGAGGACCTGCACGTACGCGTATCCGCCCCGGTCACAGGAACCCGTCTGCCGATCGTGCTGTTCTCGCACGGGTTCGGATCGAACCTGGACGGCTACGCACCGCTGGTCGACCACTGGGCCTCCCACGGCTTCGTGGTGATCCAGGCCACCCACCTCGACTCCAGGCGCCTCGACGTCATCGCGGGCGACGACCCCCGCAGGCCCCATCTGTGGCGCCGTCGCGTCCAGGACATGCAGCGGATCCTCGACGACCTCGACGTCCTGGAGGCATCCGTACCCGGCCTGGCCGGCCGGGTGGACCACAGCCGTATCGTCGCAGCGGGGCACTCCTTCGGCGGGCAGACCGCCGGCATCCTGGTGGGCCTGCGCGTCACCGACCCGGAGACCGGAATCGCGCAGGACATGTCGGATCACCGCGTCATGGCCGCCGTCCAGCTGGCCACGGCCGGCAGGGGAGGCGACGAGCTCACCCCCTTCGCCCTCGAGAACGCTCCCTGGCTGCGCGGTCAGGACTTCGCCCACGTCACCGCGCCCTGCCTCGTCGTCGCCGGGGACGAGGACGAACTACCGCTCTCCACCCGGGGGCCGTCCTGGACGACCGACCCCTACACCCTCGGTCCCGGCGACAAGAGCCTGCTGACGGTCCATGGGGGGCAGCATTCCCTCGGTGGCATCTCCGGCCACGAGGTCGCGGAGACCACCGACGAGAACCCCGGCCGCGTCGCACTCGTCCAGCAGGTCACCCTCGCCTATCTGCGCCATGTCACCGGCACCGACCACGCGGACTGGGAATCGGCGAAGGCCGCCCTCGCGGGCCGTTCGCACCCGTTGGGGCGGCTGGAGTCGAAGTGACGACAGTGCACCTCGCCCCGGAGAGCCGTTCGCCGGGGGCGGGGGGGGGGGGGGGGGGGGGGGGGGCTCCGTGGGACCTCGTGTTCCAGGCTTCGGCAAGCGGTTCGTCAGACGATCCGGGGGACGGTCTCGTTGCGCTCGGTGGACCAGTTGGTGACGATGGGCTTGTCGACGGTGGCCGTGTCGGGGAGTTCGAGCTCGGCGGGGTCGGGATCGTCCTCCGTGGTGGCGATGATGACGTTCTCGAATTCCTTGCCGCCATCGGTGTTCGTGGTCTTGGGGCTGATCCCGGTGTACGCGACCGCGGAGCCGGTGAGCTCGATGGGGTCTTCGCCGCCCTGTCCGACGGGGGAGGCGACGCCGTCGGCACCGGAGCCGAAGGAGACGCTCGGGGTGTTGACGTCCAGGTAGCAGGTGATGCCGGATTTGGCCTTGGCGGTGACGAGGTAGTACCCGCCGGCCTGGGACTCCTCGGTGACCGTGAACTCCAGGTCGTTGGTACCGCAGGACTGCCCGTAGCCGCTCTTGTCCCCGCTGCCGCCGGAACCGCTCTTGTCGCTGGAGCCGCTGGAGCCGGGGCTGTCGGACTTGGTGTCACCGGTCGCGTCGCCGCCGGTGGTGGGGGTGTCGCTGCCTCCGTCGGCGGAGGGAGCGGCGGAGGAGGCCGCGGAGCTGCCGGTGTCCGTGGTGTCCTCGGGTCCGCACGCGGTGGCGGTGGCGGCGAGTGCTGCCACCGCCGCGGCGGCGAGCACGAGACGGGCGGAACGGGCGGCGGGACGCGAGCGCATCATGGTCTCCAGCGGCTGTCGATTGCGGTACTTCCTGCTGACACCGACGACACTAGAGCCGAGACGATCTTGAAATCATCGCGTGCATGTCCAGGTTCTGTCCCAGCCGATCGGTTCCAGGAAAGAGCGCTGGATCTGATTTCGACCAGCGAGGAGAAACAACGGGTAGCCGTGACGGGCCGGGAGCCGTGGCGGGGGCCGACGCACGACACTCTCGGCCTCGTGGACCTCACCCAGGCCGGGAGCCGCCGTCCACCGGCGACGGCCCGCCCACGTCCTGCTCGAAAGCGCGACCACACGACGAACCGGTCGGGACGGCGCTCCCGACACCGCCCGCCCCTGTCACCAACCCAGGGCGCGCCCACTTCTTCGCGGTGCAGGCCGGTCGGACCCGCCCCGCCCCCGGCACCACCCTTCTACGAGCCCACCCTCAAGCCGTTGACCAGGACATACGCCGAGGTCCGGCCGGGGAATCAGGTCGCTGCCTGGGAGCTGTCCCGGAAGCCGCCCCAGCCGTGCCAGCGGTCGATCTCGATCCAGGCGTTCACCCGGCCGCGGTCCCGGTCCGCATACGGCCGGCCGAGGTACTGCTGGGACAGCCGGTCGATGCCGGCCAGGCCTTCGTCGTCGCTCATCTCGACGACATGCCCGATCAGAGTCACATGGGTGTACCAGTCGGATTCGTCGAGCACCGTGAGGGTGACGCGGGCGTCCCGACGCACATGGTCGAGACGCTTGCGGCCCTCGTCCATGTTGACCAGTACCCGGCCGTCGTCCCAGAGGTACCAGGTGGCCGTGGACACCGGCTGCCCGTCCGAACGAAGAGTCGCGATCACAGCAGGGTTGGGCTTGCGCAGCATGGCTACCGCGGCATCGGGAAGTGGCGGCTTCGACATGTTCTCTCCTCTGTCTCCCGCTGCCCTCCCTGTGGTGCTGAACCACACCGGTGGTTCGGAGGGTGCGCCTCCACGCTGCCACACCGCACCGGCGGTACGACGGACCGCCCGCGCCGCGCGAACCGCGAGTTCGCACGGTTCCGGTTCCGCGGCCGCCGGATGTGATCAGCACATTGCGGTCGCGTGGCAGCGTGCGGCAGATCATCGACACGACGCGATGCGGGCCGCACGGTGGATCTTCGTAGCCAGCGCTTTCCACCTTCGGAGGACCCGTCATGCCCCTCGTCCGTCCAGGGCGTCGCAGAATCGCGGCGGCGAGTGCCGTGGCCGCACTCGCCGGCCTGCTCGCCGCCCCCACCGCGCACGCGGTCCCCGACACACACCGGGCCGCCGAAGCACAGCCCCGCCGCATCATGGAGAACCTCGACCGGGGTCTCGTGGCGGTCCCCTCCGGCAGCGGCACCTTTCTCAGCTGGCGACTGCTCGGTACCGAGTACGGCTCGGACATCGCCTTCAACGTCTACCGGGCGGGGAAGCGCCTCAACCACCGGCCGGTCACCACCTCGACCACGTACCAGGACAACAGTGGGCGGGGGCACGGCGCCTATACGGTGCGCGCGGTCGTGGACGGCCGCGAGAAGAAGCCGAGCGGCAGTGCGCCGGACTTCGGGAAGGGGTACGCGGAGATCCCCCTGGCCGACGCCGACGGATACACCGTGCAGCACGCCTGGCCCGGTGACCTCGACGGTGACGGCCGCTACGAACTCGTGGTCAGCCGGCTGTCGGGCACCCGGGACCGGCCTGACCTCCTGGAGGCGTACACCCTCACCGGGGAGCGTCTGTGGCGCATCGACCAGGGACCGGGCTCCCACACCCAGGTCCCCGGCAACGGTGCCAACGACCCCGCTCCGGCGGCGATCAGCGGCTCCACCGCCATCGGCGGTTTCCGTAACGACGACAACGTCACCGTCCACGACCTCGACAGCGACGGCCGGGCCGAGGTGCTCGTCCACACCGCCGACGGCACCACGTTCGCCGACGGCGCCACGGTCGAAGCGGACTCGCCGGCCGACCAGTTCGTCTCCGTCGTGGACGGCGCGACCGGAACGGAGCGCACCCGGCAACCGGTGCCCGACGACTTCACCGCGGACGGGCCGTCGGGGGGACAGTTCGGCATCGCCTACCTCGACGGAGTCCGTCCGAGCCTGGTGACCAAACTTGTCACACGTGTCGGCGCGAAGCGGGGAGCCTTCCGCACTCTCATCCAGACCTGGGACTTCGACGGCCGGGAGCTGAAGCCGAACTGGAAGTACGTCGTACCGCCGGACAGCGGGGCCACGAGCTTCCACCAGATCCGGACCGTGGACGTGGACCAGGACGGGAAGGACGACATCGCCGACGGCAACTACGTCGTCAACAGCGACGGGACCCTCCGCTACGTCGTCGACGGCGCCGGTCACGGCGACCGCTTCCACATCGCCGATCTGGATCCGGCCAGGCCAGGTCCGGAAGGGTTCGCGATCCAGCAGTCGGAACTCGGTGTCGTATCCCGCTTCCCCTGGTACTACTACGACGCGGCCACCGGTGAACGACTGGTGACGGGGGCGCACCCCGCCGAACCGGAGAGCGAGGCCGACCTCGACGTCGGCCGGGGCACGGCGGCCGACATCGACCCCCGCCACCCGGGCCTCGAGTACTGGACCTCCACCGCCGACGTCACCGCGCCGGGTGCGGGCGTCCGCAACGTCAGGGACGGCAAGGTCTCCGGCACCACACCGAGCGTCAACTTCCGCATCTGGTGGGACGGGGACAAGGGAGCCGAACTGCTCGACGGCACGCACGTCGAGAAGTGGAACCCTGCCCGGGAGACCGCGGGGCGCGTCTTCGACCCCGCCGGTGTGGTCCCGGGGGCCCGCAACGCCACCCCGTTCTACGGGGACGTCCTGGGCGACTGGCGGGAGGAGATCCTGGCGGAGACGGCGGACCACACCGCCCTGCGCCTCTACACCACCACAGAGCCCACCTCCACCCGCCTCTACACACTCGCCCACAACCCCGCCTACCGCCTCGGCTGGACCGTACGCGGATACCTCCAGTCGACGTTCACGGACTACCACCTCGGCTACGGCTCCAAGAACCCGCCCCGGCCCGCGATCCGGACGGACACCGGCCCGGACCGCACCTGGACCCCGATCGCACGCGACGGATTCCGGTCCGGAACGCGGCAATGGAGGTCCGAGCTCCAGGACGGCGGGAGCGTGACGGCCGCCGGCGGAGTCCTCGACATCGACGTACCGAGCGGCGCGACGGTGTGGTTCGACCGCCGGCTGAGCGGTCCGTACGAGATCGAGTACACGGCCACCGCGGTCTCCGAGGGCGGTGCCAACGACAGGGTCTCCGACCTCAACAACTTCTGGAACGCCACGGACGTCCGCTCACCCCGCGACATCTTCGCCACCACCCGGGCCGGGGCCCTGGCGGAGTACGACCGCCTGACGACCTACTACGTCGGCTACGGCGCCAACTCCAACACCACCTCCCGCCTGCGGCGCTACGTCGGTGAGGCGGGCAACCGTCCACTCCTGCTCGACTACACGCAACCTCTGCTCACGGCCGGCGAGCCCAACCGGGTCCGGATCGTCTCGGACGGCTCGACCGTGCAGTGGTGGAACAACGGCCGCCTGGTGTTCGACCATCAGGATCCGGAGCCGTACACCAGTGGCCACTTCGCGTTCCGGACGGTCACCAGCCACTTCAGGATCAGCGACTTCACGGTCTGGCGCCCGCCCACCCGCGGGTGACGGACCGGGCTGCCGCTCACCACGGGGACTGTCAGTGGCGGCTGTGATGCTGGAGAAATGGACGAACTGATGAGGCGCCGCGTCTACGGCGCCGACCACGACGATCCCGATCCGGGGCCCCGGCCCGGGCGCGTCTACGTGGAGCTGGTGGCAGGTCCGCTGGACGGGCTCCTCCTGGACGTGACCGGCTGGCCCGAGGAGCGCCTCGCCGCAGGGGCCGCGCTCGGCACGGAGCTCGGGAAGTTCGGTGCGGGCGGACGCACCGTGTACGGACCCGTGGAAGGCGACCCGAAGCGCTGGTCCTGGGAGGCGGACGGACCGTGAGCCGTCCGCCTCCCAGGACCTGAGGCCCTCCGTCGCGCTGCCCGGCCTCTGCCGGTTTCCGCCTGTGCAGCCTGCTGAACCGGGTCACGGGGGAGCGCGGTCCGTGTCAGTTCGCGCAGTGGGTGTCCTGCGCGGGGCGGTGCCCGGTGGTGAGGAAGCGGGTCACGGCACGGTCTCCGCACTTGTTGCCGTTACCCAGATACATGCCGTGCCCGCCCTGGCCGACGGTGACCATCCTTGCGCGGTCACCGAGCGCCGCACGCATCTTGAGTGCGCCGGTGTAAGGGGTCGCGGGATCGCGCAGGCTCTGCACCATGAGGATGCCCGACGGGCCCTTGTCGGTGATCCGGGCGGGCTCCTCGGCCGGGGCGTCCTTCCAGAAGGCGCACGGGGTGACGTTGACGGGCATCCCGGCCGTCAACGGATACCGGGCGCGGTCGGCGGCCACCCGCCGCGCGTATCCGGAGCCGGGACCGGGCCAGCGCACGTCGTTGCAAATGGTCGAGACCATGAGCGACGCGTCCTCGTCGAGGATGACCTGCGTGAGGTCCGGCGGAAGGGACGGCACGGCCCGCGGGTCGCCGGCCTCCAGGACCAGACGGGCCATCCCCGGGAACGCCCGGTCGCTGTAGAGGGCGTTCTGGAGGGCCTGCCTCAGCCCGTTGCCGGTCAGCGGCACGCCGGGTGTCCCCGAGTCGCGTGGAGTGCCGTCCAGTTCCTCGGCCAGCGCCAGGAACAACGGCTCCACGTCCTCCGCGCGCGCGGCCAGCCGCAGCCCCTCCGCTTCGCGCGCGGGGTCCGCCGCCCAGGACGCGAAGTCCGCGAAGCGGTCGGCGGCACCGCGCGACATGTTCTCGAGCCACCCACGGGCGACCCGTGACGGGTCAGGGTCCCCCGTGCTGTCGAGGACCGTGCGGTCGACGCTGCCGGGGTGCGTCTGGCCGTAGACGGCCGCCACGTAGGCGCCGTACGAGGTACCCCAGACCGAGAGTCTGCGCTCCCCCAGGGCCCGCCGGAAGAGGTCGATGTCGCGGACCTCGTTCCTCGTCGTGAACGAACGCAGCACCTCGCCTCCGTTCGCGGCACACGACTCGGCCGTCCGGCGGGACCGCTCGGTGCTCTCCGCGGTCCCGCCGCCCGGCGTGGGCCACGACCGCAGAGTCACCAGGCGGCGATCCGCCGCCGCGATGCCGCAGCGGGCCTTGACACTGCTGCCGACTCCGCGCGGATCGAGGCTGATGAGGTCATAGGCGCCCTCCAGTTCCTCCTGCAACGCCGCCCCCTTCTGCGCCAGTCGCTGGACTCCGGACGAGCCGGGTCCACCGGGTACCACCACGAGGGTTCCGCGCCGGTTCTCCGGCCGGTCACTGCGCAGCCGCGTGACAGCGACGGGGACGGTGCGTCCGTCGGGCCGGAGGTGGTCGAGGGGGACCGGCAGGGTCGCGCACTCCTGTCCGGCGGGTCCGGTGGTGCCCTCGGGCAGTGCGCACGGTCGCCAGTCGAGCCGTGGTACGAGCGTGCTCCGCGCGACGTCCGCGAGGGCGACCGCCGGGGTGGTGGTGACCGTGGCGGCCACGGCGGTGGCACAGAGCGTCGAAATCAGTGTGCTGCGCGTCCAGTTCGTCATGGGGCAAGCGTGGTCCAGCCACGTCCGGGTGCCCATGAGGCAGGCATGCGTCCCGAGAGGGGGGCAGCCCCACCCGGCGGTCCTCCGCAAGGCCCCCGGAGGCATCTCGCAAGCAACGGGCGGGCGTTCACGACGCGCGTGGCCGACGCGCCCGATACCATCGGCCCATGAGCGCCGAGTCCTCGCACCCCGTCCCCCTGCGCGCCTCCGACGCCGATCGCGAAGCGGTGGTGGCGGAGCTGCAGGACGCGGCGGCCGACGGCCGCATCGACCTCGACGAACTGGGCGCCCGGCTGGAAGTGGCCCTGGCCGCACGGACCCTCGTCGAACTGGCTCCGCTCACCGCCGACCTGGTGCCCGCCATGCCGCCCGCTCAGCCTCTGCTGCTCAAAGGCGGCATGGCGGGTGTGGTCAGAGGAGGGGCCTGGCGCGTACCCGAGCAGATCCGGGCGTACGGCGGCATGGGCGGCGTCAAGATCGACTTCACGCGGGTCGAGTGCCGGCTGCGCGTGGTCGAGATCGAGGTGGACGGCCAGGCCGGTGGCGTCGAGATCGTCGTCCCCGACGGCTGGGCGGTGGAATCGCAGCAGGTCGACCCCGGTCTGGCGGGCCTGCGGGACAGGACGACCCCGGAGAAACTCCCGGGATCGCCCCTGGTCCGTCTGGCAGGGACCTGCGGAATGGGCGGGGTGACCGTCCGCCATCCGAAGCGCGGTGAACGCCGCAAGCTGCTGCGTGAGAGCCGGTGAGCCAGGTCCGCGAGGCCCGGCGCCGAACAGCTCAAACGTCCCTCCGCATGAGGACGCACATCGCCTCGTAGCGGCGGACTACTCCGTCGGGCCCCTCGGCGTCCCAGGCGTCAGGTGCGCGACCGTGGACGACGTAACCCAGGCGCTCGTACAGGGAACGGGCCCGGGGGTTGTCCTCCTCCACGGAGAGTTCCGCCCTGTGCAGGCCGCGGTCCCTGATCCTCTGTTCGGCCGCGCGGATCAGCAGCGTCCCCAGGCCGTGACCCTGCAGTGCGGGGAGCACTGCGAGCTGCCACAGGGTTCCTGCCCCGTCGGCGACCCGGTAGTCGACGCCGCCGATCGCCACCGGCAGATCCGCTGCGGTGCACACGGCCAGGTAGTCCACCTCCCCGGCCGCAGCGCGCACCAACTCCTCCTCCACATGGCGTAGGTGCGTGGCCGAGCCCGACCAGGTGCATGCGGACAGGTCCCGTGCAGAAAGATCGCGGACGCGGAGGCTGACGGAGACGCTGGAACCGATGTGTTCGGGTGCGGGGTTCACGGCAGTGAGCATGCCGATCGACGCGTCGGCGCCGCAACACCTTTCGGGGCCGCCGACCAGTTGCATGTGTCCGACCTGATCCAGCGGGTGGTCATTCTCCTGGAAGTGGGTCGGCCGGTCGCGCACCTGCTCCGGCAGCGTTCCGGCCAGGAGGTGACGGATGGCCTCCCGGTGTTCGGCATGGTCCCGCGAGGTCGGGATCCGGTCCAGGAACGAATGCAGGCCCACCCGCTGACGGCCGCCGGGCCCGCCGGCCCGCGTGCGCCGGTACGTGCACGCGATGCAGTCCACGTCTGATGCGAGCATCCGGGGGCACATGCGTTCCAACGGCGAAAGGAGCCACATCATGCTGGGTATTGCTGCCGCAGTTCTCTTCTTCATCGCTTTTCTGATCAACGCGGCCGAGATAGCTACGAACGACGTCTTCGCTTCGACGAACGTCATGCTGATCGGGCTGATCCTGTTGGCCCTGCATGTCGCGGGCATCGGAAACGGCCGCAGAGTCGGCCGACGGTGACCCGCGCGTCCCCGGCAGGAACAGCCACAGAGGCAACGTTCCGGCCGGGGACGCGCAGCAGGCGTGAACCACCCTCCGGCCCCGCGCCACCCGATCGCTCCGTGCTCACCTCCGCGGCTTCCGTGCGGAGCGTGAATCCGCCACCACCGGCACGCAACGGCATGGTCCTCACCGACAATGGCCTGATGCGTATCCGCCCCGCGAGCATCGACGAGCTTCCCCGCCTCCAGGACATCGAGCGAGCCGCCGGACAGTGCTTCAGGGATGTCGGAATGCCGGAGGTCGCCGAGGACGAACCGCTCCCGGTCGGTGAACTGGCTCGCTACCGGCACAACGGACTGGCGTGGGTCGCCGTCGATCCGGCCGACGTCCCGGTGGCCTACCTGATCGCAGAGCCCGTCGACGGGAACCTCCACATCGAGCAGGTGTCGGTACACCCGGATCAGGCCCGTCGTGAACGGCGGCCCTGGACCGAACAGCGGTACACCGGGTCACAGGTCTCTGCGCATGCAGACCCTGGGCCACCGGTCCAGACCGTGAGCGGCTTCCTGGCTGCGGATCTCACGCAGCCCCGGGCCGAGTGCGCGGTCGTCGAGCGGATGGAATCCGCAGCGCGTGTAGTAGGGCGCGTTCCACGGCACACCGGCGAAGGTGGTGAGGGTGAGGGCGGGAACGCGGTGCGTACGGCTCGTGTGTCTCTCGGCCCGATGATTTTCCTGTGCCGAGACAGTCCCCACCCCTGTCGCCCGAACGAGGCTCGATCCGGTCCTGCCCAGGGCGTCGCACAGAACCATCCGTGACAGGAGACATGCCCTGATGACCGATGCGACACCGGTGGTGGACACCGGCCATGGAGCCGGCGGAATCTGGCCCCTGATCCGTTCCGAGCGAGCAGCGCTGGCGGACGACCTCTCCCGCCTGTCCGACGCGCAGTGGGCGACGCCCTCACTGTGCAGCGAACTGACGGTGCGTGAGGTTCTGGCGCACCTCACCGCGGGGGCGAGCCTCGACACGGTGCGGTGGATGGCCGGTGTGATCCGATGCAGGTTCGACTTCGACCGGCAGGTGGCCATGCGGCTGGCGGAGTACCTGGGGACGACACCGGCGGGGACGCTCCAGCGATTCCGGAGCATCGTGCCGAGCAGGACGAAGCCGCCGCTCCCTGTCGTCGCCATGCTCGGAGAAACAATCGTGCACTCGGAGGACATCCGGCGTCCGCTGGGGATCCACCGGGACCACCCGATCGAGACGGTCACCCGGGTCGCCGACCACTACCGGAATTCGGACCTCGTGCTCCCCGCGAAGCAACGCATCCGTGGGCTACGGCTCGTCGCGTCCGACGGCCCGTTCGCGGCAGGTGCCGGACCACTCGTGTCCGGCACCACCACGGCTCTGGTGATGGCCATGGCCGGTCGTGCCTCGTACCTCGGGGAACTGGAGGGCGACGGAGTCGGCGTCCTCCGGGAACGCTGCGGGACGGCATGACGTGCTTCGTCGCGGTCCGACGGTGACGCAGGGAACGCGACCGTCTCTCAGCGGGGAGCCGGTGGACCCGCGTCGTCGATCCGCCGAACCGGCCGGAACACCGAGTAGAAGAGGAGCATGGACGAGTACGAGATCACGACCGCCGGAACCCGTGAGATGACGACACTCCTGGAGTGGGCCGAGGACGAAGGGTGGAACCCGGGGAAGCTGGACCGCCTCCCCTTCCACGCCGCCGACCCGCACGGGTTCTTCATGGGCAAACTGGACGCCGAACCCGTCACCTCCGTGTCCGCCGTACGGTACGGAGCGGACTACGGATTCATCGGGTTCTACATCGCGAGCCCGCCGGTCCGCGGTCAGGGCTACGGGATCCAGGCGTGGCGGGCGGCCATGAATCACCTGGGGGGCCGGAACGTGGGCCTCGACGGTGTGGTCGAACAGCAGGACAACTACCGAAGGTCCGGATTCCGGACCGCCTGGAACCACGTGCGGTACGCGGGTGTGCCGCACGCGGAGGAGACCGCCGCAGGCATCACGGTCGTCGACGCCGGAACCGTTCCCTTCGGGGCGCTGACTTCCTACGACCGCCGATTCTTCCCCGGGCCTCGTGACGCCTTCCTCTCGCTGTGGGTGGCAGTACCCGGCCACACCGCCCTGGTCGCCCTGCAGGACGGCGAGTTGCGGGGGTTCGGGACCGCGCGTCCCGCCGGGACCGGGGCGCGCGTCGGACCGCTCTACGCCGCCTCCGACGACATCGCTCTCGCCCTGCTGAACGGTCTGTCGGCGGTACAGCGGGGGGAGCCGGTGGCCCTGGACGTGCCCGATGTGAACCGAGCGGCGATCGGACTCGTGGAACGCCTGGGGCTCGAACCGACCTTCGAATGTGCCCGGATGTATACCGGGGGCACACCCGAGATCGACCTCTCCGGCATCTACGCCGCCACCACCGTCGAACTCGGATAGCGGTCTCCGGCGGAGCGGCTGTCTACAACTCGCCGGCGAACGCCCCGGCCAGCTCGCGCCATTCGGCCCGGGGCAGGCCGCTGCCGCCCTCGTCGGCGGTGAGGATCTGCAGCGCCACGTGATCGGCTCCGGCGTCGAGATACTCGCGGGTCCGGGCCTTGACGCGTGCGGTGTCACCCAGGGCGAAGAGAGCGTCGAGAAGACGGGCACTGCCGCCCCCGTCGAAGTCGTTCTCGGCGAATCCCAGACGCAGCAGGTTGTCGGTGTAGTTGGGAAGCCTGAGATACATCGCCAGCATGTTCCGTGCGGTGGTGCGGGCCCGGTCGACGTCGGTGTCGAGGACCACCGACAGCTCAGGGGCGAGCAGTGCGTCGGGGCCGAGTGCCGCACGCGCCTCCGCGGTGTGCTCGGCGGTGACGAGGTAGGGGTGAGCGCCCAGCGCCCGGTCGGTGGAGAGCTTCAGCATCCTCGGTCCGAGCGCGGCGAGGACCCGGTGTCCGGGGCCCACCGGCGGCGTGGCCGCGTCGAGTGCGTCGAGATAGGTGACCATCGCACTGTAGGGCTTCGAGTACTGAGGAACCATCGGGCCGTGGCTGACGCCCAGACCGAGAACGAACCGCCCCCGCGCGCCTGGGGCGATCGCGGCGATCCGCGCCGCCACGTCCCCGGCGGAGTGGTCCCAGATGCTCAGGATGCCGGTCGCCACGGTGATCGTCCGCGTGGCGGTCACGAGGGCTGCCGCATCCTCGACCGAGGGGCTCCCGCCGATCCAGAGGGTGCCGTACCCCAGCTCCTCGAGCTCGGCGACGGCTTCAGCGATCGCACCCCTGCCCGCGTCGTCCGTCCGCGACCCGTGAAGGGCGCTGCTCCAGATGCCGATCCGTCCGAATGTCCCACGCTTCTCAGAGGTCATGTTGAGGCCAACCGTGTGACGTCCCTGCTATTCCCGGCCGGCAGCGGGTTCATCCGAAAGGCGCCTTCCTGCGATTCGCCACGGGCATTCCGCCGCAGGGCTCCGGCGACCAGCACGCTCCGCTCCTCCTTGGCCGCCCGCCGCGGCAGGCCGGCGGAGCCTCCCCACGAACGACCATGTCGGCGCGGGGCTGCCCAGGAGCCGGCCTTTCGCCGACGTTCACCAGGCGCTTACCGTGGGTCTTCGTGCGAGCCCGGTCTGCGGGATTGGCTTCGCGGCGTCCTGCTCGACGTGACAGACGAGGCACTCATGTCCTTGAGGCACATAATCGCCGGTTTGGTCCTTCTCCCTGCCCTCGCCGTCCCGGCGACCGCGCACGCCGCTGTGGCGCACCACAGGCACCAACCCGTTCACCGGGCCGTGTTCGACCTGCAGGCCCATCGTGGTGGCCTCGGCCTGACCACGGAGTCGTCCCTCGAAGGCTTCGGCAAGGCGATACGCCTGGGTGTCAGCACCCTGGAGCTGGACACCCAGATCACGAAGGACCGGCGAGTGGTGGTGACCCATGACCGTCAGGTCAGCGCCCAGAAGTGCCGGGACACCGGCCCGCTGACGTCGGACGACCTGATGTACCCCTACGTCGGCAAGTACATCAAGGACCTTACGCTCGCGCAGATCAGGACCATGGACTGTGGATACCAGCAGCTGCCGGGCTTCCCGGAGCAGGAGCGGGTCGACGGCTTCCGCATGGTCGAACTGGGTGACGTCCTCGGCCTGGTGAGGAGTTACGGAGCGAAGCGGCTCAAGCTGAACATCGAGACGAAGGTGGAGGCAGGGGCTCCCGAACAGACCGCACCACGCGAGCTGTTCGTCCGCCGTGTCTTCGAGGAGATCCACCGCTCGGGCATCGAGGACCAGGTGTCCGTCCAGTCCTTCGACTGGGGGTCGTTGAAGGAGATGCACCACCTCGCGCCGGACTACCCTCTGGTGGCGCTGACGAACTACGACTTCCTCCAGGTGGGGAAGCCCGGAGCTTCCCCCTGGCTCGGCGGGATCGACGTCGACGACTACGACGGAGACTTCGTGAGGGCCGCCGCCGCCGTTCCCGGCGTGACCGCGCTGTCCCCGAACTACGGCTTCCCGCAGAGCGGCACGGTCACGGACCCGGGCTTCCGCTTCTACCCGGACAGGAAGATGATGCGCGACGCGCACCGCCGGGGACTGAAGGTCGTCCCCTGGACCTGTGACGACCCCGCGACCATCGAGGCACTCCTCGACATGGGGGTCGACGGGATCATCACCGACTACCCGGACCGTGTCCGGGACATCATGGCCGCGCGTGGCATGCCTCTGCCGACGGCCTACCCCGCGCCACGTCTCCGGCATGACACAGGCCTCCCGGACAAGTCCCACGCCCGGGTGAGCTTCTGACGGGGGATCCGGGTCGGCCTGCAGGGGCGGAGCGCATGATCTCTGCCCGCACGTGCAGGACCGGGACCCCGATGCCGACAGGCTCGGAAGAGACCGGATCGGATACCGAATGGGCCCGGCCGGGACCGCGGGCGAAGCCAGGCCGGCGGTCTGCCCGGCGCCACTGCCCGGCCGGCCGACAGCCCCGCCGGGAATGCCGTGACGGCCGGTCCGTGGGCGGAGTCGTCCACCTCTGCTACGGGCTTCGGCTACTTGGCCGGCGTTCCGGCGGCCGTCTCGAGGTCCGCGGTCGAGACCGGGCTGTAGTAGACGGAACGTCCTTGCTTGGAGCGCTCGAGCAGCCCGTGTGCGACACCCTGCTCTAGGGTGTTCCGCACGACGGTGACCTGCGTGGTGCGCTGGGGGTGGGCCTCCGTCAGGGCCGCAGCCACCTCGGCGGCGGACTTCGGCTCCCTCTGGTCCGCGAGGTATCCGGTGACCAGTTCGCGCCACGTCGGCTCGGCGGCACCCTTGGGAGCGGCTGCCTTGGGGGAGGCGGTCTTTCCGGCGGAAGCCTTCTCTCCGGCCCGCGCCCGGGACTTCGGTGTGCTTCCGGCCTTCCCGGCCGCTGTCCCGCTCTTGGCCCGCCGCGCGGCGGGTACGGAGACCGAAGCCTTGCGGGCCTTGTTCTTGCGCGGAGCGGGCTTCTCGGCGGTTCCCAGTACTTCTTGCATCTTGACCAGGATCTGCTCACCCTCCTCCAGCTGGATGAGCTCGTCCTGCAGGCGGGTCAGCTCGGCACGCGCCCGGTCCTGCTCGCTCCGGTTCGCCGCGAGATCATCCGTGATCCGCTGTGCGTAGTCTGCGCTGATGCCGGATGTAGGAGTGTTTTCGGACATGCAGTCCTCGTCCTTCGGTCGTTGTGTCTGAAACAGGTATGGCGATTGATGCTACCGACACCGGCGAAGGTGGTGCGGCGGTAGATGCGAATTGGCCATCTATCGGCCCTTCGGGCCGGTTGGGTCCGGTCGCCCGCTCGCTGCGCCTCGGTCCTCAGAGGTGAGCGAATCGGACACGGCGTCAGTGGATCACGCCCGGCCCGTGCCGTGCGTAGGAGTGAGTCGAGCGCACAAGTCCCACACATCCCGTCGTTGCTCTCTGGTGGGGGCCGGTTTCGCCATGTAGCGTCACTGCCAGATGTCGTGGTTCGCCGTACCAGCCCGCGCTTCGGTGCGGGCGTTTCGCTGTGTCGGTGCGGACCGCGACACCTCCGGGACCGCGTGGTGCGGATCCGGATCTCAACGGGAAGGCACGAGCATGGCCAGCGGAACCGTCAAGTGGTTCAACGCCGAAAAGGGTTTCGGCTTCATCCAGCAGGACGGCGGCGGGCCGGACGTCTTCGCGCACTACTCCGCCATCAACGCCACAGGCTTCCGTGAGCTCCAGGAAGGCCAGGCCGTCACCTTCGACGTCACCCAGGGCCAGAAGGGCCCGCAGGCGGAGAACATCACGACCGCCTGACGGTACAGGTCGAGATCACCCAGGCCCCGGGAGCACGATCCCGGGGCCTGGTCGCCGTCATGGGCCGGTGCGCGCGACGGCCTGGGTGTGTCGGTGGAATGCCCAGTGCGGCCGAAACAGATCGAACACACGGCGCTCCGCAGGCATCTGATCACGTGTTCACCACTTGCTCGGGAGGGTGTCCCCGGCTCGCACCGGGTAGGTGCTCCGTGCGCAGGCCCGGAGCCGGGCCTGCCGGACCGACCGCCGATACCGGTGCCGCACGGGATCGTCGGCCGCCCCGACTCATCGAGGAGCCAGCACGTGGAGTCAGACGAGGGTGTGAGTAACGGCGACCACCAGGCGCAGGTGATCGTGGTGGGGGCGGGGCCCGCGGGTTCGGCCGCGGCGCTGCACCTGGCGAGAGCCGGAGTGGACGTACTGCTTCTCGAGAAGGGCACCTTTCCCCGGGACAAGGTGTGCGGCGACGGTCTCACCCCCCGAGGGGTGCAGCAGCTGGTCCGCATGGGAGTCGACATCGACGCTCCGGGATGGACACGCACCAAGGGCATGCGGTGGGTGTGCGGAGGTCGGCAGGTACACATCGACTGGCCGCGGTCGGGCAGCCACCCGGACTTCGGACTCACCCGGTCACGGCACGACTTCGACGACATCCTGGCCCGCCACGCCGTGGCCGCCGGAGCGAGGCTGTGTCTGGAGACCAAGGCGACGGGCCCCCTGACCGATCGGGCCGGTCGCATCGTCGGTGTCAGCGCCGTCGCGGGAGCCGACAGGCAGCCGAGGAACTACCGTGCCCCCGTGGTGATCGCCGCCGACGGTGCCTCCGCCCGCACGGCCCTGGCCATGGGCCTGGAGCGGGACCACGGCAAGCCGATGGCCACGGCCGCTCGGCGCTACTACCGCAGCGAGGCCCGCACGCACGACCCCTACCTGGAGCTCTGGGCCGATCTGCGCTGCTCCAGGACCGGACGTGATCTGCCGGGATACGGATGGATCTTTCCGCTCGGCGACGGCCGGGTGAACGTCGGCCTGGGTGCGCTGCCGCATCGTGGTCACGGGACGGTCGACCTGCGGGCCACCATGGACCGGTGGCTGGCCCGGGTGCCCGCGCAGTGGGGGTTGCGGGAGGAGAACGCCGACTCGCCCCTGCGGAGCGCCGCGCTGCCCATGGGGTTCAACCGGAGGCCCCAGTACGGTCGCGGCCTGCTCCTGGTCGGCGACAGCGGGGGCATGGTCAGTCCGTGGAGCGGTGAGGGCATCGTCCAGGCCATGGAGGCGGGCGAGGTCGCCGCCGAGACCGTTGCCCTCGCTCTGCACCGCCCGGACGGCCCCGGGCGTGAGCAGGCTCTGCACCAGTACGCGAGCGAGGTGAACCGTCGCTGGGGGCGCTACTACAGGCTCGGCAACACTGTCGCCGAGCTGGTGTTCGCCCGCTACGGCTACCGTCCGCTCCTCAATCGGCGCGTCATGGGCTCGCCGGCACTGGTGCACACCCTCGCGCGGCTCCTGACACACGGGAGTGACGCCCCCACGGACGACCTGATCGACACCGTGGTCCGCGGTGTCGTACGGATGGTTCCCGCGTCGGGCCGCCGCGCACGCGACCTGGAGACCCGCCGGCGGTGAGCCGCGCGGTCCGTCAGCCGTTCATCTTGACCGTCTTCATCGTGAGGTGGGACTCGAGACGCAGTACGGCGGGGAGGCCGCTGAGTTTCTCGGTGACGAAGGCCTCGTAGGCGGCATGGTCGGACACGGCGACGCCGAGGAAGTAGTCGGGGCGGCCGTACATGCGCCGGCACTCGACGACCTCGTCATGGGCGGCCACCGTCGCTTCGAAGGCTTCGAAGCTCTTGCGGTCCTGGGCGTAGATCTCCACGTCGACGAGGACCTCCAGTTGACGCCCGAGAGCGGCGGGATCGATGGCTGCCCTGTAGCCCGTGATGACGCCGCTCTCCTCCAGCCGTTCGACCCGGCGCAGACAGGGTGGCGGGGTCGGACCCACCCGCTTGGCCAGGTCGACGCTGGACAGCCGGCCGTCCTGCTGCAGATGGAACAAGATGTCGCGGTCGACCGCATGCCGCACTCGTCTACGCCGGCTCGTTCGAGTTCCTGCTCACCGGATGGTCGTCGTCGCGGCCCCGCCGGTGTACATAGCCGTGGCGGCCTTCCTGGTGAACGCCCGGCACACCTGCTACGCACTGTCCTTCCCCCTGGAACGCGTACGGGGCCGCCTCGCCAAGGCGTACAGCACCTTCTCACTCACCGATGAGGCATACGCCTCTCACCGCCACCGGGCGTTCCCGCGCCTGGCCCGGGCGGCGGATCCTGTGGCTCGGTTCTTCACGCACCTGTACCGGGCCGGCAGCGCCACCGCCGGTGCCCTGCTCGGCTCCCTGATCCCCGACAGCGTCACCGGCCTGGACTTCGCCCTGACGGCCCTGTTCGCCGTCCTGGCCCTCGACGCCGTCCGAGACCTGCGCCGGGGACCTGCCCACCTCCGCACTCGCGCCGGCTGAGGCGCATCGGCCCCGGGCCATGTGTCAGTGCGCCCTGGGCAGTTCGGCGCGCCGTACCGCTCCGGAGGCCAGGACGACCGCCACGCCGAGGCAGGCGAAGGCTCCGCAGCCGACGAACACCGGGGCGCTGCCCCAGGCGCCGATGGCGGCGCCGACCAGTGGGTAGCCGAGAGGCGCGAGACCGACCATGGCGAGCATGACGACGGAAGTGACCCGGCCGAGATAGGCGGGATCGGTCGCGGCCTGGACGAGTGCGTTGTTCACACCGCCGAAGGTGCCTGCGCACAGCCCGGTGACCAGGGCCATGGCCACCGCGATCCACAGGGCGGGCACCAGGGCGATGGAGACGGCTCCCGCGGAGCTCACGAGCAACGTGCCGGCCAGCAGGAGGCCGGCACGGGGCAGCCGGCCGACGACGCTGAGGAGCGCGGCACCCGCAGCCGCCCCCGCACCGAAGCCGCTCACGATCCAGCCGTAGCCGGAAGGTCCCCAGCCGCGCTCCGCGTTGAGGAGGATCATGCCGACGTTGAGGGTGCCGACGAGCCCGAGCTCGCAGAGGGCGCCGACCACGACGAGTGGACCGACGAGGCGGTGGCGGCGGATGTAGCGCAGCCCGTCCAGCAGGTCCTGGCGGACGGTGCCGTTCTCCGGCTGTTCCCCCCCGGGCTTCTCGAGGGGGCGTACGCGCATCGTCGACAGGAACGGCAGCGACAGTGCGAAGAGCAGGCCGGCGACGGTGAATGCGGCCGCCGCGCCTCCCAGCCCCATGGCCAGTCCGCCGATCGGCGGACCAGCGATCTGGCTGAGGCGCATCGACAGGGAACGCATGCCGGAGACACGGGCCAGCTGGCCGGGGCCGGTGATCCTCGGTGGGAGCGCCCCTATCGCCGGTACGAACAGCGCGTCCACCGCGCCGAAGACGAGCGCCACCGCGACCAGCATCCACAGGGCCGGTGCGCTCAGAGCGATGCCGGCGGCCACCGACAGTATGAGCAGGCAGCGCAGCACGTCACTGCCGAGAATCACCCGGCGCGGGTCGAACCGGTCCGCCACCACACCCCCGACGAGCATCAGTAACGCCCGTGGCAGAGCTCCCGCGGCCATGACGAGTCCGACCTCGGCGGGCCCGGCGGCCTTCTGGGCCGACCAGCCGAGTGCGACGAAGTACACGCTGTCGCCGACGAGCGAGGCGGTGTGCGCGGTGAGCCACCGCAGCACGTTGCCGTCCCGGTGGGCCGGCCGGGAGGCGTGTCCGGGCAGGGCCGGGTCGGTGGTCGTCATGCGGGACTCCTAGGAGTGGGTGGCGGTGGCGTGCGGCGTCAGGGCCGGAACGGGAAGCTGTGGAGGTGCACGGACACGTGCTCACGGCCGTCCGTCTCCCCGGTCCTCTTGGCCTCCTCGACGCGATCACGCCAGCGCCGGGCCACCGCGGTGAACTCCTCGCTCATCTCCGCGAGCTCGGCGGGGGTCAGGTCGAGAAGCCACTCGGAGCTGAACGCGGCATCGGTCCATGCCTTGCCCCAGGCGGCCGACTGGTCCAGATAGGTGCGGTACTGGGAGACGCGGGTCTCGAAGATGCCCCGGGCCAGCGCACCGGTGACGGCCGCGCCCTCGGGTGTGTCCGCGAAGTCCGAGCTTCGGAACCCCCAGCCCTCCTCGGTCGCCACTTGCCACCACCGCTCCCGGCCGTCGGTGCTCCGCCCGCTCGCCTCGGCCACGAAACCGTGCTCGGCCAGCTTGCGCAGGTGATAGCTGACCAGCGACGGGGCCTGGTCGACCTGTTCGGCCAACTGGGAGGCGGTCGCCGTGCCTGCCGCGTACAGCAGTCGGTAGAGCCGCATCCGCAGGGGGTTGGTGAAGGCCTTCAACCGGCGCAGGTCGGTGATCTGTTCGGGCGCACGCTTCTCTGACATGAGCCCACGGTAGGTAGGAAAGATAAGTTGCGCAATAAGTTTTTCGCATTTCCTGTCGGAGGTGGCGCGGGGTCGGGCAGGAGGCCGGCCCCGGCGGGAAGACAGCCGTTCGGTCGTGCGGCAGCCACGTTCGGACGCGGACATCCTGACTTCCGTGGGGCATGCTGTGCGCACAGCCCATGGGAGGGGTGGCCCCGTGCGACGCCGTGCACGATCCGACTCGGCAGGGAGAGCCGAAAAAGAAATCGGTCCACGATGTCGAGAACCGGCAGCCGGCTCCGTCCCCGCAGTGAACGCGACCACGAAGGGCCGCACAGCACAGAGGAGAAACCGATGGCCAAGTACCTGCTGCTCAAGCACTACCGAGGCGCACCGGCTCCGGCCAACGACGTCCCGATGGACCGGTGGACGCCTGAGGAGATCTCGGCGCACATGAAGTACATGCAGGACTTCGCGACCCGCCTCGAAGGCACCGGCGAGTACGTCGAGGGTCAGGCGCTCTCCCCGGAGGGAACGTTCGTCCGGTACGACGGTGAGGGGCGCCCGCCCGTCACCGACGGGCCGTTCGCCGAGACCAAGGACCTCATCGCCGGCTGGATGGTCATCGACGTCGACAGCTACGAGCGCGCCGTCGAGCTCGCCGGGGAGCTTTCCGCAGCCCCCGGTGCGGGCGGGAAACCGATCCACGAGTGGCTCGAACTGCGTCCGTTCCTGGGCACTCCGCCCACCATCGCGGAGTGAGTCCAGGGGTGGACGAGGCCCGGATCAGGAGCCTCACGCCGAGCGTGCTCGGAATCCTCGTCCGCCGCGGAGCCGACTTCGCGGCGGCCGAGGACGCCCTTCAGGACGCACTGGTCGAGGCGGTCCGTGTCTGGCCGGCCGATCCGCCACGGGACCCCAAGGGCTGGCTGGTCACCGTGGCCTGGCGCAGGTTCCTCGACGCGGCCCGGGCGGACACCGCCCGGCGCCGGCGCGAGGACCTCGTCGACGAGGAGCCGGCACCCGGGCCGGCGCACGCGTACGACGACACGCTCAGCCTCTACTTCCTGTGCGCCCACCCGTCGCTGACGCCGTCGTCCGCGGTCGCACTCACCCTGCGCGCCGTCGGCGGACTGACCACCCGTCAGATCGCCCGGGCCTACCTCGTGCCCGAGGCCACCATGGCGCAGCGCATCAGCAGGGCCAAGCGAACCGTCTCCGGCATACGGTTCGACCGGCACGGCGACGTCGCCACCGTGCTGCGCGTCCTCTACCTGGTCTTCAACGAGGGCTATTCCGGGGACGTCGACCTCGCGGCCGAGGCCATCAGGCTCACCCGGCAGCTCGCCTCGTCGATCGACCACCCCGAGGTGTCCGGGCTGCTCTCCCTGATGCTCCTCCACCATGCCCGGCGCGCCGCCAGGACTGCTTCCGACGGCAGCCTGGTGCCGCTCGCCGAACAGGACCGCGGCCGGTGGGACACCGGTGCGATCGCCGAGGGAGTCCGCATCCTGCAGGCCGCCCTCGCCCGGGACAGGCTGGGGGAATTCCAGGCCCAGGCAGCGGTCGCGGCACTCCACGCCGACGCGCCCACCGCCGAGGAGACCGACTGGGTGCAGATCGTGGAGTGGTACGACGAGCTCACGCGTCTGACGGACAGCCCGGTGGTCAGGCTCAACCGCGCCGTCGCCGTCGGCGAGGCCGACGGAGCGCGCGCGGGTCTGGCGGCGCTCGCGGCCCTGGACGACTCCCTGCCCCGCTACGACGCGGTGGCGGCGTACCTCCACGAGCGCGGCGGCGACCTGGCGGCCGCGGCGAGTCTGTACGCCAGGGCCGCCCGGAAGGCACACGACCTCGCCGAACGCGACCACCTGACGCGCCAGGCAGCCCGGCTCAACTCCCGGCTGCGCGGCTGACGGGCGCGAGGCGTAGTTGATCCGCGCCGGCGGGCTCGGGGTGCCGGCCCGCCCACCACACAGACGCCGCCCTCGCCGACGGTCTCCTCGCGGCCAACCTGGTACGGCCGGGCCTCGCACCCCATCCCTTACGCTGGGGGATTCGTGAACGGCTCGGCTACGGGGACCATGGTGCGGACATGACGGCGGCAACCCGGTCGGACACTCCCGGTGCGGCGAACCGTGAGACCCGCCACGGCCCACTGATCACGACCCTGTTCGGCCTCTACGCGCGAGGTGAGGCCAACTGGCTCTCGGTCGCGTCCCTCGTACGCGTCATGTCCGACCTCGGCGTGGAAGCACCCGCGGTGCGCTCCGCGGTCTCACGCATGAAGCGCCGCGGCATCCTGGAAAGCGTGCGGCACGGGAGCAAGGCGGGCTACTCGCTCGCCGACTCCGCCCTCGGCACCCTCGCCGAAGGCGACGTACGGATCTTCGAGCGCGCCCGGGCCACGGTGGAGGACGGCTGGCTCCTGGTCGTGTTCTCCGTCCCCGAGACCGAGCGCGAGAAGCGCCACGAGCTCCGCACCTGCCTGACCCGGCTGGGCTTCGGCACCGCCGCCCCGGGCGCCTGGATCGCCCCGGGGAATCTGGCCACGGAGACACGGCGCACCCTGGAAAGCCGTCGGCTCACCGGCTACGTGGACATCTTCGGCGCGGAGCACCTCGCTTTCGGAGACCTGCGCTCCAAGGTCAGCACCTGGTGGGACCTGGACGAACTCACCGATATGTACGCCGACTTCCTCCACCGCCACAGCCCGCTCGCCGACGCGTCCTCCTGGGCCAGGGCCACTCCACGGGAGGCGTTCCGCGCCTATGTCCCCATGCTCACCGAATGGCGCCGACTGCCCTACCGCGACCCCGGCATCCCCCTCGCACTGCTCCCGGCCGACTGGAAGGGGAGCACCGCGGGTGCGCTCTTCGACGAACTGGACGGCATCCTGAGCGAGCGTGCGCGGGAGCATGCCCTGACGGTCATCCACGGCGCCGCCCGGTAACCCTCCCGGCGGGCCCGGTCCCGTCAGATGACGCGGAAGAGCTCGGCGGCGCCGTGGACGTCGGTGAGGTCCTCGACGGAACGGAGGATGTCGCACAGAGCTTCCGGGACCGAGCCCGCCTCCGCGGCGCACCGACCGCCACACCGAACACGCGGAAATCCAGGCGACGCATCTCGTAACTGGTGCCGCCGCCGAGGAACGCTCCGCGAAGTTCTTCGCACCAGCAGCCGGTCGTGGATCGCGGCGCTGTCCTCGCCGCTGGGCAGTTCGTTGCTCGCCGTGGTCGCCCCGGTCAGGGGCAGCGGATCGGTTCCCCGCCGCTCTCGGGGTGATGGATCCGCTCGTCGAGGTACCCCCCAAGGCGTGCAGCCGGAGGGGATTGTGCCGGGCAGTCCTCGGTCGCGGCCCTCTCCCCGAGCGAGATGTCCCGGGGCCGCGTGCCCTTCCTCCGGCCGCTGCCGGGCGATGGCCGGCTCCGCGCGGTGCCGGAGCGGCTACTGCGAGGCGATCTGGATCAAGTTGCCGCAGGTGTCGTCGAAGACCGCGGTCGTCACGGGGCCCATCTCCAGGGGCTCCTGGGTGAAGCGGACGCCGAGCCCGCTGAGGCGCTCGTACTCCGCCTTCACGTCCTCGACGGCGAACTGGGCGAGCGGGATGCCGTCCTCGACCAACGCGTCGCGGTACGTCGCCGCAGCCGGGTGCCCGGCGGGCTCCAGGAGGAGTTCGGTGCCGTCCGGTTCCTCCGGCGAGACGACGGTCAGCCACCGGTCCTTCTCGCCCAGCGGAACGTCGTGCTTCTTCGCGAAGCCGAGAATCTCGGTGTAGAAGTGCAGGGCCTTCGCCTGGTCGTCGACGAAGACGCTGGTCAGGTGGATCCTCATGGGGCGCTCTCCTCCGGTCCGGGTGCGTCGGGCACGAGCCATCGCTCGGTGATCCGCCGCAGCGGGGCTGTGTTCAGGTCATGGAACTTGTAGCGGCCTTCCCGCCTGGTCTCGACGAGACCGGCTGCCTCTAGGACGGCGAGGTGATGCGAGACCGCCTGGCGCGAAAGGCCGAGCCGATGCTTCATGCTCAGTCGCGAGCAGATCTCGAAGAGAGTCTGTCCGGACTTGTCCGCGAGCTCGTCGAGGATGGTGCGGCGGGTGGGGTCCGCCAGGGCTTTGAAGACATCGTCGGCCACGGCGTCAGGATAGGCAAGTGTTCACTTGCCTATCAAGTTCGCGCGCCGTGTCCTGCGGCGCCGGGGGAATCCGTCCTCCCTGTCCGGCCTCGGCCGCGCTGCACGGAAATCCGGTGGAGCGGGAGCGACCCCGCTGGCTAGGGTCGCGGGATGAGTACTCGTACCTTCCGGATCACGGTCCGCGGCGTGTTCGACAGTCTCGGCGCCGATCAGCGGGCCGATCTCCTGGACCGTGCCGCGGAGCACGACGTCCTGCGGGCGGCCTTCACCCCCGAGGGGCACCTCTCCTACGACCTGGCCGCACGGTCGGCCTTCACCTTCCGTTTCTCGGACTCCGGAGACGAGGAGGAGGACATCCTGGAGGCGACCGAGCGCGCCGAGGCCGCGGCGAAGGCCTGGCTGGGGGAGCGAGGCTACGGCTACAAGAACCTCAGGAGCAGCGCGGAGGACCTCTCGCAGGCGCCCCTCGGAAAGCGCCGGAAACGCGAGGCCGCCCGGCGGAACGCCTGAGCGGGGGCGAGCCGGCCGGGTCGGGTCTCGACGCCCGCCCGGTCGCGCGGGGCTCTTCGCGTGCCGGCCCGGTTCCACGGGTCGCCGCCCTGGTCACGTAACACGACTCCCCGTGCCGGCTCACCGCAGTCCGGTCTGCGGGTTGCAGATCTGGCACGGCTCGATGTCCGGCTCGGCGAGCGCGATGATCGCTTCGTCGCGGCTGATGAACCCGGAGTCGTTCCTGTACAGCGTGCAGTTCCCGCGGTGCAGCAGGGCGCTCGAACTGGAACGCTGGGGCTGGATCTTCCAGGACCGCTCGGCCCGGGCCCGCTCACGCAGGTGCCTCTCCCGCTGCTCCAGTGCCTCGAGTTCTCGGATGCGATGGTCGGCATGCCGAAGCTGCCAGGCGAGGTACTCGCGCGTCGCCCGCCACTTCTCGAGCCGGGATATCCCGCCGGTCACGGCCGCGGCACCCCGTCCGCCGCCTCGTGGGCGTGCTTGAGTGCCATGCGGATCTCGACGGCGTCCCCCTTCTCCACCGTCGCCCAGTACGGGTGGGTGGACACCGTGACGCTGAGGTCGAGCAACTGCTTCCGGAGCCGTGCCACCTCGTCGCGCTGCTCGCAGGTGTAGCCAGGGCTGTCCGTCTTCTCGGACCGGTAGCCGCTGTGCAGCTGCTTGTCGGTCTGCCAGCCGGTCATCGGCTCGGCGGACCAGGGGAGACTCGCGGCGCAGCGGTCCAGAGCCGTGCGGGTCCGGTGGAGGGCGAGCTGGGCGTCGCGCAGGTCTTGGGGGAAGTCGTACATCGGCACACTTGGATAGTACGTCTGTTCGATTTAGTTGTGCGAGTTACACGCCGGACGATCGGTTCCGGCCAGGCCGGATTCATTCGATCGGCGGACGCCGGGCAGTTCGAAGAGACACGGGGCCCCCGGTGCGGGGGTGCAGGGGGCGAGGTCCGGCGACCCCGTACCGGTGGTTCGTCACCGCAGCCTGGCGGGCTCAGAACGTCCAACGGGTGTGGCTGTACACCCCGTCGTCACGGCCGAAGCCGTACGCGGTCGACGGAGCCACCGCGAAGACCACCGCGTCCCCGCTCCGGAATGCCTCTGCGATCCCGTGGAAGGTGCCTTCGGCCGATGTGATGTGCGGGCCGTACTTCGCCTCGTACGCCGTGATCACCTCCTCGAGCACCGCCGGGTCGGCCACCCGCTTCGCCTCGCCCTCGACCACGATGTCCAGTCCTTCCGTGAGCGAGTTACGTCCGGTGGTCAGCGCGCAGTGCCCGTCATGGGCGAGATTCACCGCCTTCTGCTCCTGCGGGCCGGTGGAGAAATACATCACCCCCCTGTGCCAGGCGGCGATCACGGGAGTGACGTGCATCCGGCCGTCGGGCCGCACGGTGGACACCCAGAAGATCTCGGCCCGCTCCAGCTGCTGCCGCGCCTCGCTCCAGGGGGTGGCGGTCACGTCCGCCGCACCAGGGCGTGGATCGAGTGCTGAGCTGTAGCGGGCGTCGAGTTCAGCCGTGGGCTGCCGCCCCGTTGCTTGTGCCGGCATGGATGATCTCCCTTTCTTCGCATCCCCGACGCCCGGCCGCCGCCGGCCCCTGGGGCCGACCCGACCGGCGCCTTCGCCACCACAGCCTTCCGTCGCCCTGAGGGACACGCAAGGGACAGGGCCGGTTCGGGGCGTCACCGCAGCGCACCGGCCGGGTCCGGGCGATCACCATGGTGTGCGAGCGCGCTGTGCGGGTCGGGGCCGGTGGTGGGGGAGTGATCGGTGTGAATAGTCGCTGCGGTCAGCCGCGGAACCGTGTGGATCAACGCGTGTTCGGCCGCGACCGCCAGCTCATGTGCCTGGACGACCGTGAGATGCGCGTGGACGACGATGTCGGCCTCGGCCCGCAGGGCATGGCCGATCCAGCGCATCCGGACGGCTCCGATGCCGATCACCCCGTCCACGCTCCGCAGCGCGATCTCCGCAGTGGCGACGAGAGCGGGATCGACGGAGTCCATCAGGCGCCGGTAGACCTCACGGGCGGCGTCCTTGAGGACGAACAGGATCGCGGCGGTGATGAGCAGACCGACGACCGGATCGGCCGCCGGCCACCCGAGAGCCGCGCCGCCGGACCCGAGGAGTACGGCGAGCGAGGTGAATCCGTCGGTGCGGGCGTGCAGCCCGTCGGCGACCAGGGCGGCCGAGCCGATCCTCCTCCCGGTGCGGATGCGGTAGCGGGCGACCCACTCATTGCCGGCGAAGCCCGTCAGCGCGGCGGCGGAGACGGCCCACAGATGGGTGATGTCACGTGGGTCGAGCAGACGGTCGACGGCCATCCAGGCGGCCAGGACCGCGGAGGCGGCGATGGTGGCCACGATGAGGATGCCGGCGAGGTCTTCGGCGCGGCCGTACCCATAGGTGTAGCGGCGGTTCGCCGCCCGGCGTCCGAGCAGGAAGGCCATACCGAGCGGAACGGCGGTCAACGCGTCGGTGGCGTTGTGGATGGTGTCACCGAGCAGCGCCACCGACCCGGACAGGGCGACGATCAATGCCTGGACGACCGTGGTCGCCCCCAGAACGGCGAGGGAGATCCACAGCGTCCGCATGCCCTCGCCGGACGTCTCCATCGCCGAGTCGACCTTGTCGGCCGCCTCATGGCTGTGAGGTGCCACCGCATGGGCGAGAACGTGGCGCAGCTGCTTCAGCCGTGCTCCGGCGGACCGGCGCAGTTGCCCGTCCTCCTCGGGGGTGTGTCCGTGTCCCTGGTGGTGGTCAGGTGAGTGTCGGTGGCCGGGCGCGTGAGTGTGCTGATTCCCCTCCATGCCCGCCACCGTGGCACACGGAGCCGATTGCGGCTACGGAGGTCATACCCTCCGTGACCAGGTGCGGTGAGCCCGCAACAGCGGGCCGTGGGCAGCAGCTTGCCCTCCCGGCGGTCCGAGGTCGTGGTCCGGCCGGAGAAGCCCCGCTGGACGCGCGGCCCGGTCTTCGCACCCCGGCCCGGGGCGATGGCTGTCAGTGGCGCCGCTTACGGTCTGTGTATGGCCGATCAGCGACCCCTTCCGTCATCGTTGCAAGACTTCGCGACCTGGGAACCTCTGGTGAGGCGCCTGCTGGCCGCCGACTCCCGGAGGCGGGACGGCCGGCCCGTCCGTGTGGGTGGGAGCGTCGGGAGACATGGCTGCAGTCTGCGCCTGGGTCGGGGACGAAGGCCGGCGGCGGACCGGGCCGTGGTGGAGCGTCTCCAGGAGGAGCTCACGCGCGGCGGGGTCGACGAGATCACCTTCACGGCGGACATCCGGCCGACAGGAAGGACCACACTCGGCCTGATCCGTGACTGCCCGTCCGTGGAAACCGCCCCCGGCCACCACGGCGTCGGCGTACTCGTCCTGGCCGAGGGGGCCCTTCCCGGACCTTGGCGCCGCCTCCCCGACCCGGTACCGAGGGCAGTCGCGGCACCATCGGTGGATCTGGAGCGCTGGACCGGACGCTTCGCGAGCGGTTGCCCGACTCCACCGGTGCGACGGACGAGGAGATCTCCGCCGCCGAGACGCGACTCGGCATCACGCTGCCCGACGAGCTCAAGGTGCTCTACCGGGTGACGGGGGCGAGGCGGGGGGAACGGCGCGAGGACCAGCAAGCCCGGCGGCGAGCCGACGCTGCGGTCGGCTGGGAGCTCTCCGCTCTGGACGACCTGCGCAGCGTCGAGGCGACGGCCCGTCACCCCCGCTGGGGTTCCGGGGCGAGGACGGCGGTTGTCACCCGGCCCGGCGACTCGGTGCAGAATCTGGCCGGCTCTCCCGGCTGGCTCGTCTTCTCGGGCCACGGCGACGAACTGGCCGTCGACCTGACACCCGGCCCGCGCGGATACACCGGGCAGATCATCCGGATCGACCACGAGCAGAGCATCGGTGCCGAACTCAGGGCCGACTCCCTCACCGATCTGGTCCTGAACCGGACGAAGCAGGAACGCCGAGGCCGGCGTGAGGACGGCCCTCCGGTCGTGGCCGGCATCGGTGACGGAAGCACGCAGACCATCGAGGCGGCCGCTGACCGCGCCTTGGAGGTCCTGACGGTCGGAGCAGGGGATCACGCTCCGATCAGCCTCGCGCCCGTCACCGCGCTGCCGCGCCTTCGTACCCTCATCGCGCACCCGGGCACTCTCGCCGAGCCGTTGGAGGTCGCCCGGCTCACGGGACTGGAGTTCCTGGAGCTCGGCACGCGGGATTGGCGGCTCCTCCTGGACGCCGGAGCCGTCCCACGCACCCTTTCGGCCGCCTCAGTCGCAGCGCAGGAAGATGAGGACCCCCAGTGCGTCGTCGACGTGGCCAACGAGATCCTGGTGCTCCGGGGCCGGCCCCGGATGGTCCGGACCGTCCTCGAAGGAGACCTCGGCCCGCTGTCGTAGCCGTGAGCTGCTCAACAGGCGACACACCTCCAGGTGTTCCGGCCCTCCGCTCGCACGACTGACGGGCGTCAAGGCGCCGGAAGGGAGAGGGGCGGCCGGCTCCCGTCCCGGCCCTGACGGTGCGGACGGAAGGTCCGGCGGTAGGCATCCGGGGGAACGCCGACCGTGCGGTTGAAATGCCGGCGCAGCGTCGTGGCGGTGCCCATGCCCGTGTTGGCTGCGATGGTGTCCAGCGTGTCGTCGGTGGTCTCCAGTAACTCCTGTGCGTGGCGTATCCGTTGGGTGAGCAGCCATTGCAAGGGGGTTGTGCCGGTCACCGTCCTGAAGTGGCGGCCCAGGTTGCGCGAACTCATCCGTGCCCGGCGGGCCATGTCCTCGACGGTGAGAGGGTGGTCCAGGCGCTGGACCACCCAGGGGAGGAGATCGGCGAGCGGATGGTTGTCCGGGGCGGGGACGGGAGTGGTCACGAACTGGGCCTGACCGCCGTCCCGGTGCGGCGGCACGACCAGACGCCGGGCGAGTGTGTTGGCGATCGAGGAGCCGTGGTCAAGGCGGACGAGGTGCAGGCACAGGTCCATCGCCGCGGCCTTGCCGGCCGAGGTCAGCACGCTGCCGTCGTCCACGTAGAGGACGTCCGGGTCGACCGCCACGCGGGGGTGGCGCCTGGTCAGCTCCTGCGTGTGGGCCCAGTGGGTGGTCGCTCGCCTGCCGTCCAGCAGGCCGGCAGCTGCGAGCACGAAGGCACCGGTGCAGAGAGACACCACGCGAGCACCCGCGTCATGAGCCGCGCGTACCGCGTCGACCAGCTCGACCGGCGGGTCCGTGTCGATGTCGGCCCACCCCGGCACGATCACCGTGTCGGCGTGCGGGAGGTGGTCGAGGCCCTGATCGGGTTCCAGCCGGAAGCGGCCGATACGCACGGCGCTCGGCCCGCAGACCGACAGGTGGTACAAGGGTGCGACCGAGCCGGGCATGTCCGCCCCGAAGACCTCGCACGCCAGGGACAGCTCGAAATGCAGCATGCCGTCGGTGACGGCCAGCGCGACAGTAGCCATGCCCGGAAGGTTACGGGGCACGGCGTTACGGACGACCACGAAGAAGCGCGCTTCCGCGCCACCACGAACGCTCGACCGTCCGACGTGTGTTGACGGTCCCGGAAGGGAGCCGGCGTCTCGCCACCCGTACCCCACGACCGGTGCTCGGAGGGGGACGAGGAGACGGTGCTCGTGTGCACGAGGGCCAGGACCGGACGGCGCGAGGTTCAACTGGGCCGAGGGCCGGGGTAATTACTCCACGCGAAGGACGCAGGTGGCATGATCCGGCCATGAGTTTCACCGTGCGGCAGCTCGCCCTGGCCACCCTGGACCGCCAGCTCCTGCTGGAGCGGCGGCGCATCGGTGTGGCGGACGCGGTGCGCCGAGTCTGCGCCCTCCAGGCGCAGACACCCGCATCGCCGTACCTGGCGCTGTGGAACCGGGTGCGGGACTTCGCGCCCGAACAGCTCGACGCTGCTTTCGCGGACGGCCGGATCGTGAAGGCGAGCCTCATGCGGATCACACTGCACGCCGTGCACGCAGAGGACTACGCGCACCACCACGCTGCCATGCTGAGCACCCTGCGGGCGTCGCGGCTGTACGACCGACGCTTCACCTCGACGGGACTGGATCCCGCAGACGCGGACGCACTGCTGCCCGAGCTCGCCGGATTCCTGGCACGGCCCCGCACCGGCGCCGACGTGGAGAACGAGGTCACCGCCCGGTTCGGCGAGCACGCGCACCGTGTGTGGTGGGCGCTGCGCACGTACGCGCCGCTGCGTCACGCCCCGACCGGCGGTCCCTGGTCGTTCACACTGCCGAACACGTACCTCGACTCCTCGGTGGCCGCGGGTGCTCCGTCGCAGGACGCGGGAGCGGGGACCCGATGGCTCCTGCTCGCCTACCTGCGGGCGTTCGGGCCTGCGTCGGCGCAGGACTTCGCGCGGTTCACCCTGCTGACGCGCCCCGCGATCACCCAGGCGCTGCACGAGCTCGGTGACCAGGTGGTGCGTGTGGCAGGTCCTGGCCGCGCCGCACTGTTCGACCTGGAGGGAGCCACCGTCCCTGCCGAGGACGTCCCTGCGCCGCCGAGGCTTCTGCCGATGTGGGACAGCACGCTGCTGGCCCACGCGGTACCCGGGCGCGTCGTGCCCGAGGAGTACCGGCCGCTCGTCGTACGGCGCAACGGTGACATGCTGCCTTGCCTGCTCGTCGACGGGCAGGTGGCCGGAGTGTGGCGCGCGATCGACGGCGGACTGGAACTGACCGCCTTCCACAAGCTCGGCAAGGCCGCGTGGCAGGGCCTGACCGAGGAGGCGGAGAAACTTGCGGCGCTGCTCGCCGACCGGGATCCAGCCGTCTACCGGCGCTACGGACACTGGTGGGACAAGGGCCTTCCCGGTGCCCGGACGACGAAGGTCAAGGCCTGACCGCGTCGCGCCGGCTCCACCCGCTAGGCGGGACGCAGACGCGGCGCCCGGACCGAGAGCCGACGCGAGCGCTTCGGCCCGACCGGAGCCCAGCGGCCGTCCCGGGTCAGCGGGCGGTTTCGACGTAGGAGGCCAGGTTGGCCAGCGACGAGGCGAGACCTGCTTCGTGGTCCGCCTGACCGATGCCGGCCGGCACGTCCACCGCGGTGACGGTCACCTCGGTGCCGCCACCGGCGCCGATGAGGTGCCAGGTCATCGTCATCGTGCCCGCGTACGCCGGGTCGTCGGCCTCGAACACCGCTCGCTGGACCACACGCTCCGCGGGCACCAGCTCGGCGAACCGGATGTCGACGACATCCGTCGCGTCCGAGGTCTTGCCGGGACCGCCGGTGGGGTCCAGATAGGTGAGCACCATCCGGAACCCGCCGCCGGGGCGGGGATCCCAGTGCTCGACCCGCCCGCGCATGCCCTCAGGTGGCAGCCAGGCCTCCAGCGACGCCCGGTCGAGGAGAGCGTTGTAGACAGTCGCCGGTGACGCCGCGATCACACGGCCGGCACGGTCGGTTCTGCTCATGCCCCGATCCTAGGGCCGGGAGCGACCTGATGAGGAGCGGCACTCGTGGCGTCATGTCCCGGCCCGGGCAGCCGCGCCGGAGCGGGCACCGGTCGCCTGGAGGGGCGGCGGGCCGTTCAGCCGGTCGTGGGGCGTGCTGCCGCGCGGGCCCAGAGATAGAGCGGGAGCTGGAGAGGGAGGCGGCCGTAGGCGAGTGCCCGCGCAGGTGCGGGGCGGGTGCGCCAGTCGTACGCCATCTTGAGGTTGGCGGGAAAGACACCGACGAAGAAGAGTGCGGTCGCCTGAGCGCTGAGTTGCCGTGTGCGAGGCGCCGCGATTCCCGCGGCGAGCGCCAGTTCCACCGCGCCGCTCACCCGGGTCCAGGACCTGGGGTTGCCGGGGAGGGCTCGCGGCACCATCGCGTCGAATGACGCGGGAGCGGCGAAGTGCGCGACCCCGGCCGCAGCCAGGAAACCTGCGAGCAGCAGGGGTGAGCGTGAGGTGAGGGGGATGCGTTCCATGAGGGCTCCTGGACCTTGACCGACGGTGCGGGACACAGAGGTTACTCCAGAGTAAGAAGAGGGTGCTCCCGCCAGGTGCATCAGGCCCGGCGGTCGACGCCGCGCAGCCGCCCCGGCGCGGCGACGTCGTCGCATGCGCGCGGCCCTGCTGGGAGGATGGGCGGCATGGGGGCGGCGTCGGGTGAGCGGGATCATCGGGAGTTCCTGGCGGGTATCCGTGTCGGTGACCTCTGGGGCGGGACCGTCGCAGAGGTCGAGCGGTCCCGGGTGACGGTGGTCCTGGACGGATTCCCGGCGCGCCCGCTGGGGATCATCTGGGCTCATGACGTCTCGTGGAGCTCGAGTCCGTCCGAGGTCATGAAGGCCGGGCGATGGATCACGGCGGAGGTGATCGCCGTCGACGTGGAGGAGGGCCGGGCCCGGCTGGCGACGACCGCCACCGAGAACCCGGAGCTGTGGGCGTTCCTGAAATCGCGGCGCAGCGGTGAGATCCTGTCCGGCACGGTCGCGGCCGTCGAACCGTTCGGCGTGTTCGTGGCGTTGGAGGACGGCCCGGAGCATCCGGTCCTTCCGGGCGTCGGGTTCATCACGATTCCCGAGCTGTCGTGGCGGCACGTCGAGGCGGTGTCGGACGTCGTTCAGGTCGGACACCACGTCTCGTGTGTGTTCCTGGGGTTCGACACCTGGTACGGAGAGGCTCGGCTTTCTCTCAGGGCCGCACGGCCGGACCCGTTCCAGGTGTTCGCCGACAGTGTCACGGCCGGCGAAGTGCTGCGGGGGAAGGTCACCAGGATGATCACGTTCGGTGTCTTCGTCCGGGTCGCCGATGGTGTCGAAGGGCTGCTCCACGCACGGGAGTTCGCCCTGGACCGCCCGGCAACTGCACGGCCCGCCGTCGAGGCCGGCGACGAGATCGCGGTTGTCGTCCTGGATGTCGACCGGCAGCGGCGCAGGCTGACTCTTTCCCGGTACCGGTCGTCGGCCGACTCCCGGTGAGCCCCGTACATCGCTGCCGACGGGCCGCTGGAGCGCGTCCCCGGTGCGGGTTACAGGCTGTCCTCGGCGGCCGTGAGCTGCCGTAAGTCCCTCACCCAGGAATTATTGAAGTTTCATGTATCGGTTAGGCTCGGGGCACGCTTGAAAGTTCAAGTTCACCTGGAAAGGAAATTCGTCCCCATGACTTCCGTCCTGAACCGCTCACTCACCCCGTCCTCGGCCGCCCCCGAAGGCGCATCGCCGCACGCGTACGACGTCGGTCTCCTGCTCGTCCGTGTCGTCCTCGGAGTGACCGTGGCCGCGCACGGCGCACAGAAGCTGTTCGGCTGGTTCGGAGGCGGGGGCATCGAGGGCACCGGCCAGTTCTTCACCATGAGCGGGTATCCCTCCGGGCGGACGATGGCCGTGATCGCCGGCCTCAGTGAGACCCTGGGCGGACTCGGTCTGGTGCTCGGTCTTCTCACGCCGCTGGCCGGAGCCGCCGTCCTCGGCACGATGATCAACGCGCTGGCCGTCAAGTGGGGCGGCGGATTCTTCGCTCCTGCGGGTGTCGAATACGAGGTGCTCCTGCTTGCCGGAGCCGCCGGACTCGCACTCACAGGGCCCGGCCGGATCGCGGTGGACCGCTTCCTGCCCGGCCTGCGCGCGCACCGGCTCGCCTACGGGGTGGCCGCTGTGCTGCTTGCCGCGGTGATCGCCGCCCTCGTTCTGCTGATCCGGAACTAGGCGCTACCTCCCCTTATGGGGTGACGGCGGGCCGCCCGGCCCTGCTCCTCGCACGGTGGCGCAGGCTGCGGGCGGCGTTCCCAGGTGGATACCAAGGGGGCCGTCGCCGGATCGAGTCGTCCGGTGGCGACGTTCGACATGTGTCGGCCGATGTCCTTGTCGGTCGCGATCTCCGCCGCCACGAGCCGACCGCGGATCTGCCGGGCCGTCGCCGCATCGAGGACGGTGCACGCCGCAGAGGCGATCGGGAAGTGGGCGTCGGCCCGGATGTCGCGCAGGCCGGCTTCGCGTAGCGGCCGGGGCAGTGTGTGGCCGTGCGAGAGGTCCGCGCCGCGTCCCGCCGTGGCTCGCGGAATTGGGCGGGAGGTGGCCTCCCGGGCCTACGACACGTCGATGTCGGTGCACACCGCGCGGCCGGCGGTTCCGGCGCGCTCGGCCAGGCCGGCGGGGCTGCCTGCCCCGACCTCCCGGCACCGCATTCCGCGGGTGACGCCGATCCCGTCGACGTGGCGGAACGTCACCGGGTCGAACAGCTCAGCCTGAGCGTCGAACCGAGCGCCTGCCTTCGACTGCTGATTGCCGAGCAGCTACCCGCTGTCCATGCCGCGCTCGACCGCGTCCTCTCTCGCCGCCACACCGACTCGAAGTCCAGCGCGGTCCGGTCGGGGTGTCATGCGCCTCGCGTCGGCCTTCGGGTCGGGGGCAGACTCGCGACAGGATCGGCTGCCGTGGCCTTTCTCGACAGTTTTACTTGTCGTGCACCTTTCTCGCAGGTATGTTTGTCGCATGGATGATGTGACAGGGATTCCGACCCCTGACAAGGACGACGAAACCTTCTGGGCGACAGTCATGACCCAGGTGGAGCCCGCCTGGAGCGAGCCCACCGAGGATGACGCGTTCTCCATGGACGACAAGGTGCTCGAAGCGGTCCGGGCGCTCGCCGAACGGATCTCGACACGTGCGCTGGCCTACCGCACCGCCGGTCGCCCCTTCGATCCCGCGCTCATGGCGGCGCCCGATGTGCAGTTGGCGCTGCTCCGGGCGTTGTACGAAACCAAGCGGTCCGTCGACCGGCTGGCGGAGAGTGCCGCCACCGTCGCCGGCCGCAGCGGGGCCAGCTACACGCAGCTGGGTGCGGCCTGGGGCGGCATCAAGCGTCAGTCCGCCCGTCTCAAGTGGCCCCACGCCGTGGCGAAGAGGACCGCCGGGCAGTCCATTCCGCTCCAGTACGCGGGGGGCTCCGCTCTCATCCATCACGACCCGGACTCCGATTCCTGGTGGTTTGCGGCCACCGCCGCGGACCAGCAGCAGGAGGAGTCCGAGGCCGTCCACGGCACCTCCACCGAGGCCATCGCCCGGGCGACCGAATTTCTCCTGGCGCACGGCCTGCCCAGCAGGCAGGCCTCCGCGTGATGTGACCACGACGCCGTTGCCGGTGCAGCGCCGTCCACGGCCCGGCACCGGCTGCGTGCCGTACCTCCGGGTGTCGACCCGAGCAGGGCTCAGGCGGTTCGCACGGACCCGCACGAGGTTCGCAACCGGCGGTACAGCGGCCCGGTCCGAGGTGTCGCCGGCCCTACGGGAGTTCCCGTCGGCCCATGTCCTCCGCCGAGGGGGACGTGATGATCACCGGCAGCAGTTGGGGGCGTTTCGAGGTGCGGCCGTCACCGGAGGACCGAGCGCGCAGGCGGCGTCCGAGCCACGGGCCGAGGAACGCGGCGGCCCAGCGCAGCTCGGCGCCCGTGGCCTGCCGGCCGGTGGGAACCGTCCGGGGAGGCAGGGGCAGCGACCAGGTGTCGTCGCTACCCGGCAGGCCGAGGGTACGGGCGGCGGCAGCGGCGATCCGCTCATGACCGAGAGGGCTGGCGTGGAGCCGGTCCGCACCCCACAGCCGCGGATCGGTGGCGACGGCCGATCGGCCGGTCTCGACGACCGTGACCCCGTGGCGGGCGGCCGCCGAGCGGATACGGGCGTTGAGATCCAGGAGACGGGGCCTGATCGGCCGGGCGAGCGGCACGATCTTCGTCACATCGGGGAAGGTCAGCGTCACGACATGGGCGCCGGCCTGTGTGAGGGCGGCGAACATCTCCTCCACGTGCCCGATCACCGCCGCGGCGTCGAACCGGGGCCGGAGCGCGTCGTTGACCCCGGCCACCACGGTCGCCAGATCGGGCCGCAGGGCGAGAGCAGGCCCCAGCTGTTCGGCTCGGACCTGCCCGGCGAGGCGGCCGCGCACGGCCAGGTTGGCGTACAGGACCTCGGAGCCGCCGACGGCGAGGTGTTCGGCGAGCCGGTCGGCGAATCCGCGCAGCCCGACGGTGTCGTCCCCGTCGCCGAGCCCTTCGGTCTGACTGTCGCCCAGGGCGACGTAGCGCAGGTATTCACCGTTCGGCATGGTTCGACTGCCTTTCCCTGAGGATGCCTGCGATTCTGAGGCACCAGGTCAGGTGTTCCTGCTCGAAGGCCAGGCCTCGCAGGCATGTGAGGTACGGCCCGATCCGCTCGCCCCGGAGGAGGAACTCCTCCTCGTCCATGTCGCCGCGCAGTTGCCGTAGCAGCTTGCCGAGAAGTTCGATCTTGGCTTCGGCGGCGGACGCCCGCTCTTCGAGCTGTCCGATCACCGGCGCTGTGCCGATTCGGTCGGCGACCTGGACCTTCACCAGCAGGTCGTCGCGGATGAAGGAGGGTTTCGCCACGGTTTCGGCGAACGCCTCCAGTTCGGCGCGACCGGCGTCGGTGACCTGGAACAGCCGTTTGTTCGGGCGGGTCTCCTGGACCACCTGCCGGCCCGAGACCAGCCCCTCCTTCTCCAGCTTGGTCAGCTCGGCGTACAGCTGCTGCGGCAGGGCGTGCCAGAAGTTCGCGACGCCGATGTCGAATGCCTTCGCCAACTGGTATCCGCTGTACTCGCCGTCCAGCAGTGCCGCGAGCACCGCATGCCGCAAGGCCATCGAAGAGCCCCTTCCCTTTCCTCGTCCCTCGCTGCATCATACTCAAGAAACTGATTAGTCATATTCTTGAGTAACTGGGAGAGGTCATGGAGACTGCCGAACGCTTCCGCGACGCGGTGGAGAAGGGTGAACTGGACGCGCTGGGAAACCTGTTCACGGAGGAAATCCGTCTCTACAGTCCTGTGAAGTTCACGCCCTTCGAGGGCAAGCCGATGGTGCTGGGACTCTTCGGGGTCCTGTTGCGCACCTTCGAGGACTTCCGCTACGTCGGGGACCTCGAGGGCACGGCGCTGACCAGCGCCGACGGCGAGGATGCCAGGTCCACGATCCTGGTCTTCCGGGCAACGGTGAACGGCAAGGAGATCCATGGAATCGACCTGCTCCAGTTCGACGAGGCCGGCCTGATCAAGGAGTTCACCGTGATGGTCCGGCCCCAGTCGGCTGTGCACGCCCTGGGACAGGCCGTACTCGAAGGCCTGGTCGCAGACGGCCTCGCCCCGCAGGCTGTCGACCGTTAGGCGTCGCTCCCCACGACGTGTCCGCCCGGTGAGCGCGCAGGCGGATCTGGACGAACCGGCGCCCTGGGCGGCTGCCTCGGCCGGGTGGCCGACCGGAGTTCTCGGGCGGTCGCCCGGCACTGTCGCTTCCTGCCGGAGGGCCAGGAGCTGTCCTGACGATCACTGTCCACGGTTCGTCCGGTGGGGATGCGGCTGGTCTTGACCTGTATCGTCGCTGTCGGGCGATCATTGCTCGTGACTCGCGAATTGTCGACGCCGCCCGCAGTTTCCTTCGGTCTGCTCTCGGGCTCCCCTCAGCCCGTTCTGCCCGCTGCTCAAGGTCTGTTGCTGCGACCTTGGGAACAGGCTGACGCTCCGGTGTTCCTCTCCGCCTACCAGGACGATGAGATCTGCCGCTGGCACACGCGCCGCCCTCGGACGGAGGCGCGCGTCCTGGAGTGGTTCGATGCCTACCACCAGGACTGGAGAAGCGAGAAGGGCGGTCACTGGGCTGCCGCCCGCAAGGACGGTGAGGTCCTCGGCCGGATCGCGCTGCGCGGCTTCGACTTCAACGACGGTGTCGCCGACGTCAGTTACTGGGTTCTCCCGACTGCCCGAGGCCGCGGTGTCGCGACCTCGGCGTTGGCAGCACTCTCCACCTGGGCGCTGGATGAGATCGGTTTCCACCGCCTGTACCTGGAGCATTCGACGCGCAACCACGCCTCCTGCGGGGTTGCCACCAAGTCCGGCTACCTTCTCGAAGGAACCCAGTGCAGTGCGGCCATGCATGACGACGGCCGGCACGACATGCATCTGCATGCCCGAATCCGAGGGGATTGAGCCTGTCGGTCAACCGGTCATGAACTTAGCCGGATGAGGAGCACGGCGACGGTGACGGTGCCGAGGAAGACGCAGCAGCGTTTGTCGTATCGCGTCGCGACGGCCCGGGAGTTCTTGCGTCTGTTGATGGCCCGCTCAACGGTGTTGCGCTTCTTGTACCGGTCCTCGTCGAAGCCTGGTGGACGTCCGCCTCGCGCTACTCTGCGCAGGCGGGCGGCCCAGGCCCTCGCCTCGCTCACCACCTCCACCAGCTGGCCGACCAGGCTCTGCCACGGAGTCTCGTCCTGATGTTCTGCCACCTTGCCCCCTTTGGCGCGGGCGGCTGGGTGGTGCGGGCGCCTGCCGCGTGTTGGTGGGCGCGCACGACGGTGGAATCCATCGAGATGTCCCAGTCGATCTGGCCCGCCATGTCGGCTGCGGTCTGGGCCTGGAACACCGAGCAGATCAGCTGGCGGTCACATGATCGGCCGGACAGCTACCGGTCGGCCGGCCTCGCCCGCGTCATCGGCTCGGGAACCGGCGGGCAGGACCTGCACACGTCGTCAGTCGTGGTCGGAGCGGAGCTTGCGATGGGTGCCGGAACGGCCGATGTCCAGGTCCAGCAGCGATGCCAGCGCGGTGCCGTTGTTCCAGAAGCCGAGCAGATTGATGTCGATGAGCGTCAGACGCTGGCGGGCGGCGAATGCGCGGGCCGGCTTCGTGAAGACGCAGGAGGCCACGAAGACGGGGACGTCGGCGCCGTGTTCGGCGCGCGCGGTGCCGTTGAAGGTCTGGATGTCGCGGCTGCCGACCGTGCGGTGCTTCGCGTATCGCTTGCACTGGACGACGATCTTCCGGCCGTCCGGCAGGCGGCCGATCACATCGGCTCCCAGGTCGCCCGAACCGCCGACCCGCCTGACATCGGTGCAGCCGTCTCGGCGGCACAGCCCGGCTACGTACTCCTCGAACTCGCGGTCGTTCATCGCCCATACCGTCTCCAGCGACCTACGTGCCTGCCGGCGGGCTTCCTCGGCGAGCCGGGCCCTCTCCGCCCGCGCCTCCCGCCGTCCCGCGCGCACCACGCCCGTGACGACGACTGCGGCGACCGCGGTGCAGAGTGCCGAGAGCAGGACCAGCCCCATGCGTACGTACCGTCCTCGTTTCCGGTGGTGTGCCGTCCTGTTGCTCCCCACTCGGAGGCCGGTCCACTCGGGGCGCGGATGATTCGGCGCGGGATCGTTCCACGTCGATATGCCCGTGGGCGGCCGGATACGGGTGTGGCCCCCACTGGAGGGTGGGGGCCACACCGTTCGACCGGCGCTGAGGCTCCGGGCGGGCGCGGGAACGATTCAGGCGTCCTGCCTGGCCCGCGCCATCTCGCGCACCCGGCCCCGGACGAGGAACCAGCCGCCGACCAGCGCCGCCGCGATCAGCGGTACGAGAGTCACGGTGGTCCGGCCTACCCCGCCGCCCCACCACATCAGGAAGGCTACGCCGACGAGGAACAGCAGGGTGACGATCTGGGTGTACGGGGCCCACGGCAGGCGGTAGGCAGGCCTGGTGACCCGGCCGTGCTGCGACCGGTACCAGAAGGCGAGCGAGCAGAGCATGATCATGCCCCAGGTGCCGAGGATCCCGATGGACGCGAAGTTCAGCACGATCTCGAACGCCTGGCCGGGCACCACGTAGTTCAGCCCTACGCCCAGCACTCCGAAGCCCGCGGTCAGCAGGATGCCGCCGTAGGGCACCTGCCCCTTGTTCATCAGGCCGGTGAAGCGGGGAGCGGAACCCGAGAGCGCCATGGAGCGCAGGATGCGGCCGGTGGAGTAGAGGCCGGAGTTCAGGCTGGAAAGGGCGGCCGTGAGCACGACCAGATTCATCACGCCGGCCGCACCCGGTACACCGAGCTTGTCCATGACGGTGACGAACGGGCTCTGGTCCCCGGAGTACGCGGTGTAGGGAAGCAGCATCGCGAGCAGGACCACCGAGCCCACGTAGAACAGTCCGACCCGCCACATGATGGAGTTGATCGCGCGCGGCATGATCTTCTCGGGGTTCTCCGTCTCACCGGCGGCGACGCCGCACAGCTCGACCGAGGCGTAGGCGAAGACGACGCCCTGGATCACGAGCAGCATCGGCAGCGTGCCGACGGGGAAGACGCCCGTGTCCGAGACCGTGCTCAGCCCGGGGGTGTGGCCGTCCACCGGATGCTGGGTGACGACGAGGAAGATACCGATCAGCATGAAGGCGACAAGCGCCGCCACCTTGATGATCGCGAACCAGAACTCCATCTCGCCGAAGTACTTCACCGAGATGAGGTTGGCCGTGAGCACCACGGCCAGGGCGATCAACGCGAGGACCCACTGGGGGATGTCGCTGAACATGCCCCAGAAGTGGGCGTACGTCGCCGCTGCCGTGATGTCCGCGATCGCTGTGGTCGACCAGTTGAGGAAATAGAGCCAGCCGGCCGCGAAGGCGCCCTTCTCGCCCATGAACTCACGGGCGTAGGAGACGAAGGCGCCGGAGGACGGGCGGTAGAGGATCAGCTCACCCAGCGCGCGCACGACGAAGAACGCGAAGACGCCGCAGACGGCGTACGCGATGGCGAGCGAGGGGCCGGCGTCGGCGAGACGGCCGCCCGCGCCCAGGAAGAGCCCCGTGCCGATCGCGCCGCCGATGGCGATCATGTTGATGTGGCGGGACTTGAGGTCCTTGCTGTAACCGGCGTCGCCGGCGTCCACGTGGGGGGAAGTCGTCGCCGGTGTGCCGGCGCCGAGCTGATCGGCTGCTGTGATGCTGCCGTCACTCATGTAGGGGGTTCGCCTTTGTGAGGGGGGAGATGGTCGGTCCCGGCCGGGCCCGTGGGGGGTGGGCAATCCGGCGATGGCTCGAAGGCGCATGATCAGGAACCCTGTGATTCTGGCAGTGCGGCGTACCCGGCGAAAACAAATCTGAGGTATTTCAGAGGTTTCGGCTGGGTAAAGTGGCCTCGGGTGTGGGGGAGCGCCGGGCCGGGTGACCGGCCCGCCGTCCGACGCATTGTCTTGCATCCGAACGTTGATGTCGGCACCCTGTGTGCCCGGCCGGGCACGGCGGACGCTGTCCTGCGCGGGGAAGCGCTCCCGGGTGTGCGGCCGGGTCCCGCTGCCGCTGTTCGGTGGCCGACGCGCGCGGCCGTCGTCCTCTTTCGTCCTGCGCGTCCGACCTGAAGGAGTGGTGCCATGAACGACATGTGGACCGGTGGCAAGGTGCGCCTCCGCGGCGTCGAGCCGGAGGACTGGAAAGGCTTCCGGGACCGGCCCGGAACACTGCCGACGCACGCGCAGCCGACCAGGTCGAGCCCCGCGTTCCGACGAGAGCTTCCGGTCCTGGACCGCTGAACGCGCCCGGAGGCCTCCTGGCGGCGAAGCGTTTCGACTGGTGGTCGAGGTGCTCGCCGACCCTGTCTTCGCCGGGACCGTGACCGTCGGAGAGACCGACAACCGTGCCGGTCGGTTCAGGACGGGCATCGAGATATCCCGTGACCACCGCGGGAAGGGGTACGCGACCGAGGCCACCGAGCTGATCCTCACCTACATGTTCGGGGAACAGCGCCTCAACAAGTGCGAGGTGGAGGTCTACGCCTTCAACGAGGCGTCCCTCGCCCTCCACCGCAAGCTGGGATTCGTCGACGAAGGGCGCCTTCGCCAGCACCAGTACTTCGCGGGCGGCTATCACGACATGGTGTTGCTGGGCATCACCGCCGACGAGTTCTGGGTCACGCACGGACGTCCCTCGGTCCGGTGACCCGTGAGAGGGCCTCGGTGCGCCACCCCCTCACACAGGCCCAGCCGCCCCGCCCTCCTCGACGGGGACGCCCAGCCGGCCGGCCACGGTGGCCAGCGCCGTGCCCAGCGGGAGCGCGATGCGGGTGACGGCATGCCGGTCGCCCCGGGTCACATCCCGGTTGACGATCAGCACGGGCTTGCCGTCCTGAGCCGCCTGGCGGACGAACCGGAGGCCGGACATGACGGTCAGCGACGACCCCAGGACCAGCAGCGAAGCCGCCTCCCGGACCAGTTCGCGGCACTGTTCGACCCGCCGCGGGGGCACGGTCTCGCCGAAGAAGACCACGTCCGGTTTGAGGATGCCGCCGCAGACCGAGCAGGGCACCACATGGAAGTCCCCGACCTGCTCGTCGGTGAGGTCGGCGTCGCCGTCCGGGTTGATCGCCGCGGCCACCGGCCGGAACCCCGGATTGGCCTCCTCCAGCCGCCGGGCCAGTTCACGGCGCAGGCTGAAGCTGTCGCAGGTGAGGCAGACGACCCGGTCCAGGCTCCCGTGGAGTTCCACGACAGCCTCGCTGCCGGCGGCCTGATGCAGGCCGTCGACGTTCTGGGTGATCACACCCGAGAGCATGCCCTCCCGCCCGAACGCGGTCACGGCCCGGTGGCCCGCGTTGGGGCGCGCGCGGCCGAAGGTGCGCCAGCCGAGATGGCTGCGCGCCCAGTACCGGCGCCGGGCCTGGGAGCTGGAGGTGAAGTCCTGGTACGTCATGGGGGTGTGCCGGCTGAGGCTCCCGCCCTCGCCCCGGTAGTCGGGGATGCCCGACTCCGTGGAGATGCCCGCCCCGCTGAGGACCAGCACGTCACCGGTGCTCAGGGCGTCGGCGAGCGGCCCCAGGTCCGTGGTGCCCGGCGACACGTCCTCGGTGGGGGTCCAGCTCAGGGTGGGGCGCATACGCATGCCCCCAGGGTACGGAAAGGTGCGTCAGGGGGGCGGTGGCCCCGGGCGGACAGGGCCACCGAGGGGTACGGCCGACACCATGGCCGCCAGGGCCCGTCTCCGGCCCCCGCACCGGCGGACCGTAGGGTTCTGCCTCGTGCCTCGACTCGAGATATCCGATCTGATCACCGCCGTGGATCCGCGCACCGGCCGACGGCTCCCGGTGCGGCGCGCCGAGGTGGTCCAGCAGCTTCGCGGGAGCGGCGACGAACGCGCGGCCGCGCTCGTCGCCGGCCTGCCCGCGGACTCCGACGGCATACTCGACCCTCTCGCCGTGGACCGACTCCTCATCAGCGTGCACACGGAGCTGCAGCGCCTGAGCGAGGAGCTCCGCGTGGCCGAACGTCTGGTCCACGTACTCGGCCCGCTTCTCGACGCGATCCGGACGACCACCGGACGGCCCGGGCCCTTCCGCCTGGTCGACGTCGGCTGCGGCCTCGGCCATCTGATCCGGCGGCTGGCATCCACCAACGCCCTCGGAGCGGACGTCGAGCTGATCGGGGTGGACCTCGACGCATCCCTGGTCGGCGAGGCCGACCGCCTCGCCCGGGCCGAAGGGCTCGACTGCGCCTTCGTCCACGGCAATGCCTTCGCCCTGCCCGAGGCGGCGACCGTCTATGTGTCCACGGGCGTACTGCACCACTTCCGCGGTCCCGACCTGGCCGCGTTCTTCCAGGCACAGGCCGCCTCACCGGCACTGGCCTTCTGCCATTTCGACATCGCCGCGACCGGTCTCGCGCCCATCGGCGCCTGGATCTTCCATCGCGCCCGGATGCGCCATCCCCTCGGCCGCCACGACGGCGTGGTCTCCGCGCAGCGCGCACACAGCGACGAGACGCTGCTGCGCGCCGCCGATGTGCCCGGCATACGCCCCCTGCTCTACGAAGCGAGGGGCGTGGCGAACCCGTTCTGCACCACGTTGCGCCCGGTCATCGGGGTGCGCCCGCCGCTGGAGGCGCCTTTCCGTCTAGCCCTCGGACGGGCCGCGCGCCGTCTGGCCGGCCCCGAGTACCTCGCCGGGGCCACCCGATGACGCCCGCGGTGCCACTCCTGATACTGGGTCTGGTGGACGCCGCGTTCAGCGGCTTCCGCGCGTACGCCGGCCGCGACGCGCGCATCCGTAAACACCGGCCGATCGCCTGCGCCGCGCTGCGCGGGCTGGGCGTCGGGAGTGCCCTTCTCCTCGCCCCCGTACTGACCGCAGGCCTCGTGCTGCTGGCCGCGGCCGACCAGGCCCGGACGTACGACACCCTTACGGCCGGCGGCATCGGCTACCTGCTCCCACTCGCCGTCTACGCCACCGCCGTACTGCTCTCGCTCGCCGCCTACTTCGCCCTGCCCTTCCGCGCCGGCACCCTCGCCATGGTCATCGGCCTCGGCCCGCTGACGCTGCTGCGCCCGCTCGCCGTGATGGCGGCGTGTGCCGGCGCGGTCCTCAACGGCGGTGGCCGCTCGTCCCTCCTGGTCGGTGTGGTCGCGGGTGCCGCGGTGCTGTGCGTCGAGCCGGCGGTGCACCGGCGCTGGTACCACCAGGTGCTGTGAGGAGACCGGGCGTGCCTTGTGCGGTACCTCTCAGCGGTCGACGCCGGCGACATCGAGCAGCTGGTGCATGAGCGCGGCGGGCAGCGTGGGGTTGCGGGCCGCCGCTCGCGCCACCCGCCGCTCGCCGAGCAGTTCGACGAGCCTCTGGCGGGGGAGACGGGGGTCGGCGGCCGCCCGGCGTCCGACCAGTTCCTCCTCGTCGTGGGAGAGCCGCTCGACGAGGTCCTGCCCACCTCGGGGGTCGAAGAGGGCCGCATACCGCAGCCGGGCGTTCGAGTCGTCCGCGAACCTGGCCAGACCGGGGCGCGCGAAGTTGCTGCGGCGGGCGAGCATGCCCCGGCTCAGCCCGTTCCAGTCGGCGAACATCTCCACCAGCAGCTCGTGCGGGGCGTGGTCGTTCTCGCAGAGCATCAGCCTGACGAAGTAGTCCTCGTCGGCCGTCAGCCGCTCGATCACATCGGCGGGCAGCGCCGGTGCGCATGTGACTCCCCGGCGCAGCAGGACATGGCTGGACGCCGCGATCTCCCGGAGCGCATCCGGGTCTCCGAAGCGTTCCTCCACCCAGCCGGGGACCGGATGGCGGCCCGGCGGCACGGTGTAGTCGATCGCGGCCCGCTGTTCCTCCGTCACATCCGCGCGCAGGGACACGGCGAGGCGGACGAAGAGGTCGCGGTCGGCGCCCAGCCGGAGGGCCAGAGCCGCGGGGACGTGCGGGTTCCGGGCGACCCCGTGGCGTACCGAACTGTCCTCGTGGTCCACGAGAAGCGCCGCCAGGGCGGCGTCGAGAGGTGCGGTGGAGGCGGCGTCGCGGCGACGGCGCCCGTCGGCCTCCGCGAGGAAGTCCTCCACCGTCGCCGGCAGGGGGGCGTCGACGTGAGTGGCGCGCCGGACCGCCTCGCGCACCCGCGGATCGGGGTCGGCTTCCGCCGACGCCCGTACCTCCGGGCGTAGTCGGGACCAGCTCCAGGGAGTGATGGCGGCGGCCCGGACGCGGGGGTCGTCATCCTCGGCCAGAGCGAGCCGGGCCGTGTCCGGCAGGCCCGGCAGCCCGGCGGCGAGATGTCGCAGGCGCGGTTCCGGGCCGGTGGCCAGCCGCACGGTCAACTCCACCGGCAGTTCGACGCCGGACTCCCGGGCCACCATCACTGCGACGCGCCGCACCTTGGGGTCCGGATCCTCGGCCAGCACGGCGCGCGATTCCGGTGGCAGACACGGGTTCTCGGCGGCCATCACGCGGACCCGCGGATCCGGGTGGGCGACCGCGACCTCGGCCGCCCGGGGGGCCGGCGCGGAGTACGTGAGCCAGTAGCGGGCCTCGGGCAGGGGATCGACCGTGAACACGCGCCGCAGCACCTCGTACGGTGCCTCCCTGTTCGTCGCGAGACCCACGATCCACTCCGTGTGCAGCGAGGTGTCGACTGCGAGCGTCCGCAGGGCCTCGGCGCGCGCCGTCTCCGACGCCTCCGGGCTGTCGAAGGCGACCTGTGTCGGCTGAGCATCACCGTTTGGCATGGGGCGATCCTCGCAGGGCCCTCTCGCGGCCGTACCGGGCGCCTCGGCGGCAAACCCGGCCAACAGGCCCCGGCCCGGCAGACGGAGGCGGTACTGCGCGCCGCGAACCCGGTTCTCCGCGCGGGGGAGGCGCCTCAGTCCCGCGCCGTCGGGTACGGCTGACGCGCCGGAGCCATCGCCCAGCGGATCGCGGTGGTCAGCGCACGCCCGGTCGGGGTCACGCACGCCTCGCTCACGCCGGACAGCCGGGGCAGCTCCAGCGATGTACGGGCCCAACGGGGGAGAGCGGCGACCGCGTTCGCAGCGAGGACCGCGTAGGGCGCGCGGGCGGCCCAGGGCAGGGGCGGGTGCAACAGAATGAAGCGTGCCGCCCCGCGCGCCTCCGGCGTGGAGCGCAGTTCGGCGCGGTAGGAAGCGAGCCGGGCGACGAGCTCCGCCCGGTTGCGCGGAGGGTCGATCACGCCGAGGGCTTCCGCCACCCTCGCCGTGTCGGCGACATAACCGTCGTAGCCGGCGGCGTCGAGCGGTTCGGCGCCGTAACGCCGGTGGGCCAGCAGGAAGCTCTCGACTTCGGCCACGTGCACCCAGCCGAGAAGGTGAGGGTCGGAGGCGTCGTAGGACTCTCCGGACGGAGTCGTTCCGTGCACCGCGCCGTGTACGGCGCGAACCCGGTCGGCCGCCTGCCGCGCGTGGTCCGCCGTTCCGTACGTGGTCACGGCGAGGAAGGTGCTGGTGCGCTGGAGCCTGCCCCAGGGATCGCCACGGTAGCCGGAGTGGGCCTCCACGGCTGCTATCGCCAGCGGGTGCAGGGACTGGAGCAGCAGTGCCCGAAGGCCACCGATGAACATGGACGCGTCGCCGTGGACCGTCCGGATCGGCCGGTCTGGGCCGAACCAGCGTGGGCCGGGGGTCCCGTGGATACGGGCGCGGTTCTCCGCCCCCGCGGGACCGGCGACCCGGGCGAAGACCGCGCTGCCGAGCCGTTCCCGCAGACCGGGTGCGGCACGCGTGGACGAGTCCATGAGCCCAGTATGCTCCCCGCCGCAGCGCCTTCGGACGGAGCCGGCGCCACCACCGAGCCGCCGCTCCACCTCGCTCCTTGCGGCGAGCGGCCCAGACCATCCGTTCCGTGCGCACGGTCAGATCGGTGCGGCGCAGGATGCTGCGAGGGCTGTCGGTGTCGAGGAGCTGGTCGAGGGCGGCGAGATCCTCGGGCGAGAGCGTCTCGGCGGCGGCGCCACGGATGCGTTGCAGGGTGCTCAGGGCATAGCGGGGGATCGCCTCGGTGCCCCCGGTGCCCCCGGTGCCCCCGGTGCCCCCGGTGCCCCCGGTCCGGGTGCCCTCGATGTTCACCTCGACGGTGCGCTCGCCTTCGACCGTGAACCCGGCGGCGGTCAGCAGCGGCCCCCAGTCGGCACCACGGTGGGGTACGTGCTCCATGTGGAGGTGGTCGGTCGCGGTGTGGCAGCGCTCTTCGAGGCCGGGCCGCTCCTCGGGTGCGTCCGCCGGCAGAAAACGGGGGAAACCGGCCAGCTCGACGACGGCGAACAAACCGCCGGGTGCGAGTACGTCGCGCACCTGGCGCAGTGTCCGGTCGGGCTCGGCCATGTGGTGCATCGAGGCTGAGGCCCAGATGAGACCGGGTGTCCCGAGATCGGGCCAGTCGGCGGCGTCGAGGTCGGCCCGGACGGTGCGCACGCGGTCGCCCGCCCCCTCGGCGGTGGCCTTCTCCCGCAGCCGGTGCAGGTGCTCGGCGGAGGAGTCGACGGCGGTCACACGTGCTTCCGGGAAACGCGCCAGGAGAGCGAAGGTGCCCGCGCCCGTTCCACAGCCCAGATCCACGATCTCCCGCGGGGGCGCGCCGACGGGAAGCCATGCGGTGATGGAGGCGATGTGTTCGGCGAGCACTTCGGCGTCCAGGTCGAGGATCTCCGCCTGGCCGCCGGAGTCGGCGGCGTGATCAGGGTGGTGGTGCGTGTCGTGGCCGGGGGAGTGCGGGTGTGCGTGGGTCATGCCCTCACGCTAGGCGGACCGTGCGCCTACAGCACATTCCCTTGCCGAATACGCAAGGGAATGACCTGTGCAGGTGCCGAACACGCACTATGAGCGCGGCAAAAGGTGGTCATGGGCGGGGGCCGTTCGATTCGCGTTGCTCCCCGCCGCTCGGGCCGGCCCCTTCGCGCTGATGGCCACGGCGGGCGTCGCGGTCGAAGATTCCCAGGATCTCGCAGGGGCCGCCCTCGGCGCCGATGGCGTGCGGAAGCATGGTGGGGAACTCCGCGGCCTGGTCGGTCTCCACACGGAAGCGGCGATGCCCCAGCATGAGTATCGCGGTGCCGGACAGGACGACGAGCCATTCCCGGCCGGGATGCGCGCGCATGCGCGCGGGGTTGTCCGGCGGCGGCTCCGTCATACGCTGGCGCACGACGCTCATGCCCGGGTCGCCCTTGACCGGCCAGCGCATCAGCCCGTGGGCCGCGTCGATCGTCGGGCTGGTGACTACGTCGTCGGAGGCCGTCTCGACCAACTGGTCCAGGGACGTGTCCAGGGCACGGGCGAGGATCACCAGCTGGTCCAGTGCGAGGCGGCGCCGGCCGTTCTCGATGCGGGAGAGCGTGGACTGACTGATGTGCGCACGGGTGGCAAGTTCCTCCAGTGACCAGCCCTGCGCCACGCGCAGCGCGCGGATCCGTTTGCGTACCAGGCCGTCCAGTTCGTCCTCGTTCTGCGTCACGGACAACATCGTATGCACAGCATGAGCTGCGGACCTCCGGCCCTTTCGCGTGCTCCGGGGCTAGCGGGGCAGGCCGGACGGAAGGGCGGAAGGCAGGCTTCCGTCTTCGGGAGGACGGGGCTCAACAGGCCACCAACCGGGCGGCGTCCGCGGTGAACACGGCCCGCCCGGCTGTGATCCGGCGTTCGCGGTCGGGACCGGGGCGCGCCAGACGGTCCAGCGCGCCGAGCAGGGCGGCATCGTCGGTGACGTACTCGGTGATGCCGGCCTCGGCCATCTCGTGGACACCCTCGATCCCGTGACCGGGGATCGGACGATATCCGACGACAGGCACCCCGGCGGCGAGGGCCTGCACCGCGGTCTGCCCCGCCGCGTTGTCCACCAGGGCGCTCGACGCGGCCATCAGGTCGGGCAGGTCCTCGATCCAGCCCAGCGGCAGGACGCAGGGGAGCCCCGCCGCACGGGCCCGCAGCCTTTCGTCGTTGCCGCACAGCAGCACCGGCAGGTGCCCTGCGTCGGCGAGCAGGCGCGCGGTGGCGGTGAGCCCCCGGCCCACCCCCCAGGCACCGGCGGACACCACCACCGCCGGCGCCGGCTCCGTGCCGTGCCAGCTTCTGATCCCAGCGGGACGGCCGGCGCCCGGGGACCGGCCGTCCCGCATCGGTGAAGGCCGCCGGTACGACCGGGCCGCACACCTTCGCAGGGCACCCGGTCGCGGCCGTGACGCGCGCCGCGGCGGCATCGGTCAGGCACAGATAGAGGCTGTTGCCAGGGTGCAGCCACTGCCGGTGCACGGCGAAGTCGGTGACCACGACGGTGCTCGGTGGACAGTCGCCCCCACGGACTGTCCTCAACCGCCCTGTCACCTGGGCGGCCTGATGGAAGGTGGAGACGAGCGCGTCCGGGTGCCACCGGTCGACGACACGGCGCAGGCGCGGCGCGAGTACAGCCGCCAGCGGACCGGTGGCCGATGACAAGCCGACCTTGTCGCCGTGAGCCCCGCGTTCCTGGAAGAACGTCGAGTAGACCGTCTGGTAGGCCCAGGGGCAGCGGCGGAGTGCCGTCCGGTATGCGGCGCGCAGTCCGCGGCCGGCACCGGAGGGCAACAGGTTCAGGAGGTCCACGCGGGCGGCCCGGTGACCGTCGGCCCTCAGACGTCCGGCCAGTTCGCGAGCGACGGCGTCGTGACCCGCGCCCATGCTCGCGCTGATGATCAGAAACCTACTCATTCCCGCATGTTCCCCGGACGACGGCCCGGGTGCCAGACACGGACCGGGCGAGCCGTTAGCCCAGTGCGGTCACGCGCGTTTGCCGGTGCGGCGGTTGCACCGAAGGATGACTGAGTACGGTCCGGTGCAGGCCGGGCCCGGAACGGAGCCCCGCGTGGCCGGTGGCCACGGAGGACGGAAGGCCCATGCGCGCGAGCCCAGCACCACGCAGCAGTCCGGCGGCCGAAGCCGATGCGGCACCGTCGGGTGCGGGCGGCCGTCCTGCCCCTGGCCGGCGACGGGTCGCGTTGATCACCGGCGCCTCGTCCGGCATCGGCGCCGCGGTCGCCTCCAGGCTCGCGGCGGGCGGCCGATGGGATCTGCTGCTCAACGGACGGGACGAGGAGCGGCTCGGTGCGGTCGCCGACCGCACCGGAGGTGCCGCGCTGCCGATGGACCTGGCCTCCCCGGAGGGCTGCCGGAAGCTGGCCGAGGCGGCCCTGACACGCAGTGACCGGGTCGACGCGCTCGTCGCCGCCGCCGGGCTCGGCTGGGCGGGCGCCTACACCGACATGACACCCGCCGTGGTGAACCGCCTGGTCAGCGTCAACGTCAGTGCCGTGCTCCACCTCGTCAACCTGATGCTGCCGCACATGGTCGCCCGTGGGTCGGGCCGGCTGGTCCTGCTCGGCTCCGTCGCCGGCCGCTTCGGCGTACGGGGCGAGGCTGCGTACGCGGCGACGAAGGGCGCGCTGATTCCCTTCGCGGAGAGCCTGCGCTACGAACTCAGGGGCACGGGCGTCCATGTCTGCCTGGTCCAGCCCGGCCCCGTCGACACCCCGTTCTTCGCCCACCGGCACACCCCGTACACGCGCTCCTGGCCGCGGCCGGTATCCGCAGGGCGCGTCGCCGCCGCAGTCGAGGACGCCCTGGCCGGGAGGCGGGACGAGATCACCGTGCCGCGCTGGCTGGGAGCCCCGGGCCGCATCCAGGGCCTGGCCCCGCACCTCTTCCGCAGGCTGGCCACGCGCTTTGGCTGAGCGTGGCCCCCGCCCCCGGCACGGTCGCGGAGGGCGGAAGACATGATCGTCCTTTCCGTCGTCATGGCGCTGCTCGCCGCGCTGGGAAACGCGGCGGCCTCCGTACTCCAGCGCCAAGCCGCGGCGGCCGACCTGGCCGACACCTCGGGCGGCCGGCCCGGCGGACGCTTCGGCTTCGTACGCCGCCCCGCCTGGCGCTGGGGGGCGGGGCTCCTGGCCCTCTCCGGGGCGGCGCAGGCCCTGGCCCTGGCGACCGGCCCGCTGGCAGTGGTGCAGCCGGTGATGACGACGGAGCTGCTGTTCACGCTGGTCCTCGCCGCCCTCGTCTTCCGATGGCCGCCGGGCGGCCGGACATGGGCGGCGTTCCTCGGGATGGCGCTGGGTCTGGCAGCCTTCCTCCTGCTGGCCGGCCCGTCCGGCGGCATGGAGACCGTCCCGCCGAGGAGATGGCTGATCAGCGCCGTTCCCGCCCTCGCCGTGACGATCCTGCTGACCGTGGTGGCCAGGAGACTGCGGGGATCGGCGCGGGCGGCGGTGCTGGGGTCGGTCACCGCCATCGGCTTCGCCTTCACCGCGGCGCTGATCAAGGACACCCTCGGCCTCGTCTCCGGCGGATCGGGGGACGTCTTCACCACGTGGCAGATCTACACGGCCGCAGCGGTGGGCCTCGGCTCCTTCCTGATGCTGCAGGCCACGTTGCGGGCGGGTTCCCTGGCGGCGTCACAGCCCGCCCTCACCCTCGGCGACTCCCTGTTGAGCGTGATCCTGGGTATCTCACTGTTCGAGGAACGGATCGACCTCGGCTGGCGGGTGCTGCCGGAGGCGGCGTCCCTCGGCCTCGTCGCGTTCGCCTGTGTACATCTGAGCAGGTCCCCCCTGGTCTCGGGCAAGGAGGCCCAACGATGGTGAGACACCCCGGCACCGTGGGCGTGGGCGCGCTGGCAGCGGCTGCCGCATGGCACATCGGACCCGCCGCCACCTGGCTGCCGCCCGTACGGAAGATCCTCAGCCCCTCCTTGGACGGCCGAGGCAGCCCCGACCACGTGGCACTGACGTTCGACGACGGACCGGACCCGGACAGCACCCCACACTTCCTGCGCGTCCTCGCAGAGCACCGGGTACGGGCCACCTTCTTCCTCGTCGGCGAATCGCTGACCCGTCATCCCGACCTCGGCCGGGCCCTCGTGGCGGCAGGACACGAGGTCGCGGTGCACGGCTGGCACCACGACCGCCCCTGGTACCCCGCGCCGCTGCGCGACGTACGGGAGGTGCGTCGAGCCGCCGACGCGGTCCGGCGGATCTGCGGGACCGACCCGCAGTGGTACCGGCCGCCCTACGGCATCCTCACCGGCGGTCGGCTGACGGCAGCCCGCCGCGCCCGACTCCGGACGGTGCTCTGGTCGTCGTGGGGCCAGGACTGGACAGAGCACGCCGACGCCCGCTCCGTGACCGCGTCGGTCCTGAGGGACCTGACCGGCGGAGGGACCGTGCTGCTGCACGACGCGGACCGGTGGAGCGCGCCGCACGCGTGGAGGGCCACGCTGGAGGCGTTGCCCGCCCTGCTCGCCGAATGCCGACGACTCGGTCTGCGCGTGGGACCGCTGTGCGAGCACGACGTCGAGCGCGGTTAGGAGCATCCCCGTCAGCACCTCATGGGAGCGGCCGCCATCCCGGCGAGCGTGCGGCCCCCTGCACATCCCGCACCCGACGTCCCGCCTCCGGCACCGCCGGACCGTCCGCATCGCGTGACTGCTGCGAACCGGCGTGGACGGCGCGTCGGGAGGGGCGTGGGCGCGGTACGGCAGTGATCCGTGCGGTACTCCGCGCGCCCTGCCGGGCACCCCGGACCGCAGCAATGATGAGCACACCGCACGTGATCCGAGCGACTCCGCACACCTGTCTCCGACAGGTGGACCTACGGTGGAAGGAACCCGCGTTGTTGCTGCTCATCTCTCCTGACAGCGTCGAGGAAGCACTCGACTGCGCGAAGGCCGCCCAACACCTCGACATCGTCGATGTCAAGAAGCCCGACGAGGGCTCGCTCGGCGCGAACTACCCGTGGGTCATCAGAGACATCCGCACTGCGGTCCCGGCGGACAAGCCGGTGTCCGCCACCGTGGGAGACGTACCGTACAAGCCGGGCACGGTGGCCCAGGCCGCGCTCGGAGCGGCCGTCTCCGGCGCCACGTACATCAAGGTCGGTCTCTACGGATGCACGACGCCCGAACAGGCCGTCGAGGTCATGCGCGGAGTGGTCCGCGCCGTGAAGGACTACCGCCCGGACGCGTTCGTCGTCGCCTCGGGCTACGCGGACGCCCACCGGATCGGCTGCGTCAACCCGCTCGCACTGCCCGAGATCGCCCGGCTCTCCGGCTCCGACGCGGCCATGCTCGACACCGCGGTCAAGGACGGGACCCGGCTGTTCGACCACGTACCGCCCGACGCCTGCGCGGAGTTCGTGCGGCTGGCCCACGAGGCCGATCTGCTCGCCGCGCTGGCCGGCAGCATCAAGGCGGAAGACCTCGCGACGCTGACCGGCATCGGCACGGACATCGTGGGAGTGCGCGGGGCGGTCTGCGAACGGGGGGACCGCACCACCGGCAGGATCCAGCCGGAGCTGGTGGCAGCCTTCCGGGCGGAGATGGACCGGCATGCCCGCGCGTACGCGGCAACCGCGGTCGCCGCGAGCTGATCACCCGGCATGCCGACGCGACAACCCACTCGCGAGCCTGGAGGCCGTGAGAAGTGCTTCGCCGTGCTCGATCCCGCGACGGGCGAGCCGTTCGACGAGGCTCCCGACCACGACCCGGACACGCTGGACGCCGTGGTCGACGCGGCGCACGTCGCCTGGCGCGGGTGGCGGGAGGACCCCGCCGCCCGCACCGGTGCGCTGCTCGCGGCGGCCGACGCCGTCGAGGCCGCAGGGGCCGACCTGGCCCCCCTGCTCACCCGTGAGCAGGGCAAACCCCTGTCCGAGTCGTATGCGGAGGTCGCCCGGACGGCAGCCCGTCTTCGCTATTTCGCCGAGCTGGACCCCGGCTCACAGCCCATCACGGACGGGCGGCCGGTACGCAGCGAGATCCGCTGGCGGCCGATCGGTCCGGTCGCCGCCATCGTCCCCTGGAACTTTCCCCTCCAGCTCGCCTCGGCGAAGTTCGCGCCCGCGCTCGCCGCAGGCAACACGGTGGTGCTCAAACCCTCGCCGTACACCCCTCTCGCCACACGCCTGCTGGGGTCGGTCCTCTCCACCGCCCTCCCCGAGGACGTACTGACGATCGTCACCGGTGGCGAACCCCTCGGTGCCCGTCTCGCATCCCATCCGGGGATCCGCCATGTGACGTTCACCGGTTCGATCCCCACCGGACGGGCCGTCGCGGAGAGCGCGGCGGCCTCACTCACCCGGGCCACCCTGGAGCTGGGCGGGAACGACGCCGCCGTCCTGCTGGAGGACGTGGACGTGGAACGCGTCGCGGACCGGCTGTTCTGGGCCGCGTTCCGCAACTGCGGGCAGGTCTGCATGGCGGTCAAGCGCGTCTACGCCCCGGCCCGGATCCACTCCCAGGTCGTCGAAGCCCTCGCGCAGCGCGCGAAGACCGTAGTCGTCGGATCCGGGCTGGACCCCGTTTCGGAGCTGGGCCCGGTCAACAACGCCGCCCAGCTGGCCCGGGTCGAGCGCTACACGGCCCGGGCCCAGGCGGACGGTGCACGAGTCGCGGCCGGCGGCCACCGCCTGGACCGGCCGGGGTACTTCTTCGCTCCCACCGTCCTGGCCGACGTCCCCTCAACCAGCCCGGTGGTGACGGAGGAGCAGTTCGGACCGGTCCTGCCGGTGCTGCCGTACACAAGCGTCGACGAAGCCGTCGAAGCGGCCAACGGCACACGCTTCGGCCTGGGCGGGTCGGTCTGGGGCACCGATCTCGACCGGGCGGAGGCCGTCGCCGGCCGGCTGGAGTGCGGGACGGCGTGGATCAACCACCACGCCGAACTGTCCCTCGCCCAGCCCTTCGCAGGGATCAAGGAGAGCGGTGCCGGCGTCGCGGGCGGCCCCTGGGGTCTCTACGGCAATCTCAGGCCGTTCGTCGTGCACCGCCCGTACCGTCCGGAGGAGGCATGACGACGAGGTTCCGGGCGGCGGTGCTGCGCTCCTACGAGAAGCCGTTCACCGTCGAGGAGGTGGCCCTGCACGAGGAACCGGCCGACGGCGAGATCCTGGTCCGGATCGCGGGCTGCGGGATGTGCCGGACCGACCTCGCGGTCCGTGGTTCGGCAGGCCGGACACCGCTCCCGGCCGTGCTCGGTCACGAGGGCGCGGGGGTCGTGGTGGGGACAGGCGGCCCGGACACCGGCCTGAACACCGGCGACCACGTCGTGCTGAGCTTCGACTCCTGCGGACACTGCCGCAACTGCCTGGGTGCGGCACCCGCCTACTGCGACTCGTTCGCCTCGCTCAACCTCTTCGGGGGACGGAAGGAGAACGCCGCCCGGTTCACCGACGCGGCAGGGGGCGAACTGGCCCCCCGATGGTTCGGCCAGTCCTCGTTCGCCGAGTACGCCGTGGTCAGCGCACGCAACGCCGTCCGGGTCGATCCCTCCCTGCCCGTCGAACTGCTCGGACCGCTCGGCTGCGGCTTCCTCACCGGTGCCGGAGCCGTCCTCAACTCCTTCGGCATCGGCCCAGGCGACACCATGACCGTGTTCGGCGCGGGAGCGGTGGGGCTCGCCGCGGTGATGGCGGCCACCGCTGCCGGAGCGGTGACCGTGGCCGTCGACCGCCATCCCGAACGGCTGGCCACCGCCGAGCGCTTGCGTGCGATCCCTCTGCACGCCTCGACGGCCGACCTGCCCGACCGCATCCGGCGGCTGACCGACGGCGGCACGCAGTACGCACTCGACACCACGGGCTCACCCGAGCTGATCAACGACGCGCTCCAGGCCCTGCGTCCGACCGGCCACCTCGGTCTGGTCGCACGGATACACACCCCGCTCCCGCTCCGACCGGGGTCACTGGACCGCGGCCGGAAGATCTCCCACATCTGCGAGGGGGACGCGGTGCCGGGACTGCTGATTCCGCGGCTGACCGAACTGTGGCAGGCCGGGCGGTTCCCGTTCGACCAACTGATCCGTACCTACCCCCTCGCCGACATCAACGAGGCCGAACGCGACTGCGAAGCCGGCCGTGTGGTCAAACCCGTCCTTATTCCGTAAGGGAGCACCCAGGAGCGGCCCACGGGAGCCGCAGAGTTGCGGGGCGGCCCCGGATCCAGCACGCGCAGCGCCCCTAAGTCCTGCCTTTTCGCACAGAAGGAGTGCACATGGTCGACACAGCTCGTCGGAACGCCGATGTGGAGGGCGTGGAAGGGGGCATCGGACTGACCGCCCTCCTGGTCGCCGCGTCAAGGGCGATCGAGACCCACCGCCACGACAGCCTGGCCCGCGACGTCTACGCGGAACACTTCGTGCGGGCCGCACCGGCGTCCGCGGACTGGCCGGTCCGCATCCAACAGGCCCCGGACGGGGACGCGAACCCTCTGTGGGGACGTTTCGCGCGGTACTTCGGTCTGCGTACGCGGGTTCTCGACGACTTCCTCCTCCAGGCGGTGCACGCCGGCGCCCCTCGACAAGTGGTGCTGCTCGGCGCAGGACTGGACTCACGGGCGTTCCGGCTCGACTGGCCGTCCGGCTGCGTGATCTTCGAGATCGACAAGCCAGGAGTGCTGGATTTCAAGCACGACGTACTCGGCGGACTGTCGGCCACGTCGAAGGCGGCGCGGGTCCCGATCCCGATCGATCTGCGAGCCGACTGGGTCACAGCGCTGACCGACGCCGGGTTCGACACGGCTGCCCCGAGCGTCTGGCTGGCGGAGGGACTGCTGTTCTACCTGCCCATCACCGCCGAGACCTACCTCATCGACACGGTGGACCAGTTGAGCACGAGAGGAAGCGCACTGGCCTACGAGGTGAAGCTGGAGAAGGACCTGCTGGAATACCGCGACAGCTCGCTCTACACCTCGACGGAACAGCAACTCGGCATCGACCTGCTCAATCTGTTCGACGGAGGACCACGGCCCGATTCCGCAGGAGATCTGCAAGGCAAGGGCTGGTCCACATCGGTCCACACCCCCTTCGACTTCACCCGACGGCACGGACGCGGCCCGCTGCCCGAGCCGAACGACGCGCTGGAGGGCAACCGCTGGGTGTTCGCGAACAAGTCCCGGCACTGACCCCGACCGACTGACTCCGACTGCTGGTCGGAGCCCCGGCGGCTGCCTGTCCCCTCTGTTCTCAAGGCGAGGCCGGTGCAGCGGCGACGGGATGGGGGCGGCCGGATTCGAACCGGCGTCCTCCCACATGCGGTGAAGGCGCGACGACCTCTGCGCTACGACCCCCATCCCTGCCGTTGATCATACGAGCCCAGGGGGCACGGCCGTTCGATGCGCCGACGGGTGGCACGTGGGCCGTCCGAAGACCTCGGCGGCCTCGCCCGCGCCGCTCGTCAGCCGCGACATCCCCGGATGAGCGTCGCGCTCGGGGTGTCCTGTCGAGTGGTCCGGCCTTGTCACGGACGAGGACCTCACGACACACAGGACCTCCGGACACCAGGGTGCCGTCCGCTCGGCGGCTTTCCCGGCGGCTATCCCGGCGGGGTGACGAGGCAGTTCCGGATCACCCGGTCGGTACGGACCCGGCACGGTTCGTGACGGGAAAACGGCTGACAGTGCCCGTGGCCTGGAGAAGTCGGCGCAGGGCCCCCGACGGCGCGGCCAGGACGACCTGGACGTCGTGGGCGTGGGGGGTCAGCAGCGCTCGCAGGAAGGCGACGTCGGCGAAGGTGACGGCCGAGCAGTCGATCACGATCCGCCGGGCTCGCTCCCGACAGGCGTCGTCGAGCACATCGGCCAGCGAGCCGGTGGTGGCGTCGTCGAACTCGCCCGCCACGTACAGCTGCCACTCACCTCCTGCGCACGCCTCCCGGTACGCGGTGAGCTCAGCCCTGCCGTTGCGGTGCCGAGTCCTGCGAACTGCGAGCATCGCCGCCCTCCTTCCCCGGCCGTATGACGGCCCTGATCGGCTGATCGTCGACGGCCCCTCGGATTCTCGGAGTGCCCCCGCCCCGGCCGGGAACACCCCTGGCCCTTGCCGAGCCCGTCAGGGTTTCGCGGCAGAGGCTTCGTGAGTTCGTTTTCCGACCTTCCCGGCTGCGCGCTGCGGAGCAAGGGAGCGTCGTCGCCGACGGGTACCGCCCTGCGAAGCCCGCGGCCCGAGCCGTGTGGTCACAGGGTGGCCCGCAACCTCCGGTGCCGATGCTCGTCGCCCGTCCAGGAACCGGACCGCGTACCGTGAGCCGGGGAGCCGGGCACCAGGCCCCGCGGGCGCGGGAGGGGAAGTTGGAGACGGAGCGTTTCGACAGCGGGAGCCTGGAGGCGACCGAGGCGTTTCTGTCGCGGGCGTACACGCCCATGCGGATCGGCGGGCGGCCGCAGGACACGCGGGCCCGAATAGTCCGGAACGCGGCCGAGGGGCTCGTCGTCGACCGTCTCGACTTCGGCTACACCATGTCCTACGACGCCGACCGGCTGGACACGATCTGCCTGATCACCGTGCACAAGGGCAGCATGGTGGACACCACGGACGGCCGGCACGACGTCTACGGCCCCGGAGAGACCTTCCTCATCGCCCCTCCCGACCGCCCCTACACCGGCGCCCTCCACTCGGCCCGCTACACCATCACCATGTTCGACCCCGCCCTGCTGGACCAGGTGGCCGCCGTCGGCGCGAACGTCGGCGGACCGGTTCGGCTCACCGGCCGGCGTCCGGTCGACGCGGCCGCCAACCGACGCCTGGGCAGCACCGTCGCCTTCCTGCGGGACCAGGTCCTCACCGGCCCGGCCGTGGAGGGTCTCGTCGTCGCCACCGCCGCCCAGCACCTGGCCGCTGTGACTCTGAGCGCGCTGCCCAGCATCACGACCGAGGAGCAGGACCACCGCACCGACAGCCGTGACGCGCACACCGAGACCCTGCGCAGGGCGAAGGGCTTCATCGAGGAGAACGCCCACCGAGCAATCGGTCTCGCCGACATCGCGGCTGCCGCGTTCGTCACCCCTCGCGCAGTGCAGTACGCCTTCAGCAGGCACACCGACACCACGCCCCTCGGCCACCTGCGCCAGGTCCGTCTCACCCGCGCTCACGTCGATCTCGCGAACGCCGACCCCCACACCTCCAGCGTGACGCAGATCGCGGCCACGTGGGGATTTCCTCATGTCGGGCGCTTCGCCGCCGCCTACCGTCGGCTCTACGGTGTGACCCCCGCCGTCACCCTTCGTGCTCACGCTGAGAGGCGGAAGCCCTGATCCGGCCGGGTGTCGTCACGGCCGGATCGTCAGCGATCAGGCAGGCCGCGCGCGGTCGCCAGAGGTCCTGCGCGGCCGCCGGCGCAGTCCGCAAGGCTTCCTCGCCACGGGCGGGGACGTCAGTGCCCAGGACCTCGTACGTCGGCGCGTCCTCAGATGCGTACCGCGGCCTCGTAGGAGCCGACGGTGCTCATCGATTCGTAGCGGACGTAGGCACCCGGGTACGGGGCGTGCAGCACGGTGTTGTTGCCCGCGTAGAGGCCCACGTGCGAGGTGCTGCTGAAGAAGACCAGGTCGCCCGGCTTGAGTTGGCTGCGCGCGATACGGGTGCCCTGGTTGATCTGCGTGAACGTCGTCCGGGTGATGTCGGCCCCGGCCTGGGCATAGGCCCACTGGGTCAGACCCGAGCAGTCGAAGGAGCCGGGACCGGTCGCGGCGCGGACGTACGGCGTGCCCACCCGAGTGTTCGCAGCCTGGAGGGCGGCGGCGCCGAGCGCGGATGCCGGTGCCTCGTTGCCGAGTTCCACCCGGTCGCCCGCGGAGCGGCTGGCGCGCTGGTCGTCCTCGGCCATCTTGGCGCGTTCGGCCGCGGTGAGGGTGTTCAGCAGCTTCTGGGCGTCGGCGAGCTTGCTCTGGAACTTCGCCTTGTTCTTGCCGAGCGCCTCGCGGACCTCGGCGAGGTCCGTGAGCTTGCCCTGTGCCTCCTTGCGCTGCTGCGCGAGGGTGCGCTGCTTCGCCTGGATCTTCTGCAGTGACTCGGCCTGCTTGGCCGTCAGCTGGTCGAGCGCGGAGGCCTGGTCGAGGAAGCTGTCCGGGTCCGAGGAGAGCAGCAGCTGGACCGACGGGTCGAGGCCGCCGGAGCGGTACTGCGCGGTCGCGAGTGAACCGAGCTCGCCACGCAGGGTGTTGAGCTCGTCCTGGCCGCGGGCGACCTGGTCCTGGAGCGCGTCGGCCTGCTTCTTGAGCTTGTCCTGCTGTTCCTTGGCGCCGTTGTACTTCTCGGTGGCTTCCTCGGCCTCGTGGTAGAGCTTGTCGACCTTCGCCTTGACCTCGCTCTTGGTCGGCTTGGGGTCGGCGTGGGCGGCCTGGGAGGTCAGGGCCACGGCCGCGGTGGCGGTCACCGTGAGCACGGTCACCCGGGCGCGGCTCGGCTGTTTGGGACGACGGTGGGACGCCACGATGGCGAGCTCCTTCTTCCTTGAGCCCGCCTACCGGGTGGTGGGGATGACGAACGTATCCCCGGCTCCGTGCACGTCACGGACTCGGCGGTTCCCTCGCAGCCACCCCGGATGGGTGAGCATTCGCGCGAAGGTTCGATGGCTGACCTTAGTAATCGTCCTGTGATCTACGCAATCTTCACAGGAGGAATGTCGACATGTGGAGGACTTCTTTACCCTCATCGCACCGCGCGTAGCTGGGACTTGACGGTCCGTTCCACAAGACCGGTGAGCTGCGATTCGGGCCCGGGTGTGGGGGTGTTGTGGGGGTTCGTGTTCACCCGGCCGTACGCACCGGTGGCCCGGATCCCTGGGAGGCGGACCGGAAAGGACCGCGGAAACGGGTGGGTGGAAGAGCACGCCGACGTCGGCGGGCCACGATCGGCGAGTGCCGCGCCGTGACGCGTCGGCCGTCGGCGATCCCGCGCCTCTTCGCTGCGCGCCACGCAGGTCGACGCGCTCGATCGGTTCGGCTCTCAGAGCTTCCTGGCGCCGGCCGAGGTGATTCCCGGATGCGGTTCGGGGCGGTGTACCCCGCGAGGGCGGTAACCGAGCAGCTGTTCCAGGCCCGTGAGGTCGGCGAGGTACCAGATGATGGCCAGCCACATCTCGGTTCCCTGGAGACCCGGGACGGACTCGGCATGGATGCGTACGCCCGAGTGCGGCGCCCGGAACCCGAAGCCCTGACCGGGCGTCCAGTGGCCGATCGCGTCGGTGAGCAGGCGCCGCGCCAGCGCGTCGACCTCCTCCGTGCGGTAACCCGACTGCCGGGTCAGCCATAGCGGGTGGGCGATGTCGAGGATGTTGCACGCGTTCTGCCGTTCGGGTCGCGTGTACCGCACGTCCCGGGCGTGTTCGAGAACCGTGTCGATGACGCGTTCCGGATGGGCCGGTGGCCGGCCGAACTGCGCGAAGGTGCCGCGAGAGGCGCGGTAGAAGCCGTTGACGATCTGGAGCAGCCCGTCGGAGCGGCGAGGGGTGCCCCACATGCCGGTGCGTGGGTCCGCTCGGGTCAACAGCCAGCCGAACAGGGACTCGTAGGAGCCCGGGTGCCCCTTCTCGTCGGCCAGGGCGTTCCAGAGGAACGCGGTTCCCAGAATGTCCACCCAGTGCCCGGCACTCCACGCGTTCGTGGACCAGGGCAGTCGTTCCAGGTGGGTGATCACGTCGGTAGCGGAGGCGTCCGCCACCACCCGTATCGGTGAGGGGAACGCGCTTCCGAGTAGATCGAGCGCGTAGCCGGCGCAGAGCACGTGGTAGCCGGCTTCCTCATCGAACAGGACCGGTTCCGGTTTCAGTTGACTGCCGTCCCGGAGCAGCGTCCCGACCATGCCTGTCGTGGGGTCCTGCCAGTCCCGTAGCCGGCGGATCTGGCGGTCGACGGGCAACTGGTCCGGCGCCCGGCCGAGGAGCACGTCGGCGATCTCGATCGCGTCGCACTGGGCGCGGACAGTGGGCGCGACACCGGGCCGGTCGGTGAAGATGCCGTCATCTGTCCTTCCGTCGAAATACCTGCCCAGGACCTCCTGCGCCTGGTCGCGCGCGGAATCCGCGAACGCGGCGACGGCCCCGGCCGGATCGCCCGGTCCGGCGGGACGGGCCGGTTCCGCTCCCGGGACACGCCATCGCAGCACCCTGGCGGGATTGCCGCCGACGACGGAGCCGGACGGGACGTCCTTGGTCACCACGCTTCCCGCCCCTACGACAGCACGGTCGCCGATGACCACGCCGTCCAGCACCACGACATGGGAGCCGATCCAGACGTCGTTCCCGACCTGGATGCCCTTCGAGGTGAGCGGCTGCCGGAAGACCTCGGTGTCGGGATCCGACATGGTGTGGTTGAAGCCGAGGAGGGAGGTGTGCGCACCGATCCGTACGGCGTCACCCAGTCCGACCTGGCCACGCACCACGGTGTACGGGTTGATGGTGCAGTCGCGGCCGGCACGCAGGGATCCGGTCAGGTACGCGCCTGCCGCGATGTACGAGCTGTCGCCCAACTCCAGTTCGGTGTTGTCCACCGAGGCGAGTCCGGAGACGTAGCACCGGTCACCGAAGGCGTATGCGGGGTGCTCGTCGAGCAAGGCCTGCTGCAGGGCCGACTGACGGGCGTGCTCCTCGGCACCTGCCTCGGACCAGAAGGCCCACGGCGAGTGGTCGAAGCGGTGCCTGCCGGTTGACGGTGCCTGGACACCGTGATCCTTCGTCACGTCTCCCTCTCGAACACATCGTGGCCCCGGCCTGCGCCGTCACGCGTCGCGCCGGCGCCGTCCCCTGGGTGGCAGTTGGCCGTACCAGCCGCGCCCATGAGGTGCCCCGGTGGTAGAAAGCGCTTGCTGCAAACTCTAGGGCGGCCCCTGCCAGGGGCACAAGGGGTTCGTACGCAGGCGCCCTCGTCCGACGCGCCCGCTGCCGCGCCGGACGCCGGGCCGGGGGGAGGGGCAGGCCAATGCAGTTGCTTTAGGGGCGGTGCCGGGGTCGGGGAAGGTTGAGCTGTAGGTTCGCGCGGCACACGACGTCCGGCTGCCCAGTAGGTCTCCGACGTGTCAGGGGCCCCTGCCCCTGGTGTCTCAGTTCGGCATCTCCTGGAGGATGGTGCTGTGCTGACCTACTTCTACCGCGTCACCAAGTACGACCCCTCCGACCGCGACGAACACGGGTCCTATACAGGGCCAGAGGACACCGTCAGCGATCACGGCGAGGTCGAGGCGGCCTATCTACAAGCGCTCGCGGCATTCGCCAAGGACACTGGAATCGGTCACTTGGCCGTACGCGAACCGAAAGTCGCCTCCCTGGCACACTTCGGCGTCGAGCCTCCACTAGATGGCTTTGGACTAGACGGGCTCTTCCCATCCGGCCCAGCTGACTTCCACGACGGGGCCGAAGTACCGCTCGATGTCGGGCTGGAACTGGTGCGGGCCATGCTGCGGGACAACGGCGCGTGGTGCAGGCTGGAGGTCGAGGACACCTTCGCGGCCCACGTGGGGTGGGACCAGTACCTCTACATCAGCAGCAGCCAGCCATGCGTGGAGGCGCTGGTCCGGACTCGTGATCTCGGACTGTTCGCAGAACGCATGGACGCTTCCCCCTATGGCTTCGAGGAGGAGGAAGAAGGCATTCAGCGGCCCGGCGACGACGACTTCTGGGCTTGCCTGCACCGGGCCGTCTGCGACGGTGTCGCCGGAATTCTGGAAGAGACGTACCTCGAAGGTGCCACACGATGGCATCACCTGACGGTCGACACCATCAGCACAGTCCGCGCCGGACTGGCACCCCGGGCCCGCCTAGAGGTGTGGCCTCCGTTGTCCCCCGACGTCGAGACCGTTCTGCGAGCACTCCCTACCGAAGGCCTCATCGAAGGCGTCTGGCAGGACGAATCCGGTCGTATCCTCAGTGCCGTCGCCAACGAGGAAGACTTCCCCGAGCTGACCGCGCGGATATCCAGTGCCTCCACCGCCGCACTCTTGTCCGTTTATGCGGATGAACGTGTGCCTCTGTTCGCCGCTGTCATGCCGGACCAAGACGGAGTTCTCCGGGCTCGCTGGCGGACCGTGCCGACGCCGAACGACCGGCACTGGGCTCTCCATCATCACCAATCGTGAGTGCGAAGACCCGCAAGTCCCGCCAGGGCGGCGCAGAGCTTCCGATGTGTCGAGTTCAAACTGTGCCGCGACGTTCGAGGCTCTACGTGAGCACGGGCCTCCCCGCCCGTCGGTGTGACTTGACCTTCTTGGTCTGGTTGAGGACCCAGCGACCGGCTCGACCCTTCCTCGTTTGGCGCGGGTCCGATGCACGGGCCACCGGTTGGGCTTCTTGATCGCTCGTGGGCAGCTCCTGTTCCGGCGGGGCGGGAGTAATCGGCTGCGTGCCTCCTGTCCGGCCTCTGCGAGGGAGCGGGTGAGTTTGGCGGTGGTGGCTCCGAGCTGGGATGGAACGCTTCGACGGATGATGCGGACGCACCTGAGATAGGGGACGCGGTCGGCGTCGATAACGGGGCCCGCCAGGGCTGCGGCGTGGGCGAACCTGCGGATCGCGTGGTGGACGGCGAGGTAGGCCCACAGTTCCTGCCGGACGCCCTCCGGCGTGCGGGACCGGATCGGGCACGGCCGGAATCAGTAGCCGCCGTCCGTGCCGTTCGTCGGCTCGGTCGTGATCTTTTTGCCCTCGGGGCCGATGACGTACCACTTGGCGCCGAAGGCGTCGACGGCCTGTCCGTCGGTGTCGCCGGCCTTCTGGTCCTCATCGAACCGGTACAACGGGTGACCGTTGTAGGTCACCTGTTTCTTGCCGTCACTGCGGGGCGTCGTCTTCAACAGGTTCGACTCGACCCCCTTGCCCGCTGTCGGCGTAGCCGCCACGAGCAGCGGCGGCCATGCCTTCGCGCAGGCCCCCGTGCAGTTGGACTTGTTCTCGGTGTCCTTGTCGAACACGTAGATCGTCATGCCCTTGTCGTCCACGAGCGACTCGCCGTACATGCCCTTCCTGGCGGAGACGGTCGCCGAAGGGGATTTCGAGGCGGCAGCGGGTGCGTCGGCCTGGCGGCCGCTGCCCCGGACCTCCGTGTCCGTGCCGCCGGTGCTGCCACCGCCTGGCGTGTCCTCGGAACAGCCGGCTGCTGCGGCCGCCAGCAGCACCGAGGCCAGTGCGGTGGCGGTCCGGGTGTGGTGTCTCATCATGTACTCCTCGTCATCGGCCGTCGGCCACGCGATCCGCGCCGACGGCCTCAGTGCATCCCGGGCGCGGGGCACCGGCCACCTGGGCGAGGCAGTCCGGTGCCGTCCCCCGGCCTGAACCACGGCGGTGGCCCCACCCCCGACAAGCCGGACGTCACTCTGCACCCGCCCGCCGACCCGAGCATCGTCAACAGCTTCCTGAACCTCCGCGTCGCCGACATCGAGGCATGCCACCGCGAGTGGAGTGCGAAAGGCGCCGAATTTCTCACGTCACCCATCGACCGCAAGGCCGAGCTGCTCTGCTACGTGCGAGACCCGGACGGCCATCTCGTCGAAGTCGGGCAGGCCACCGGCATGCTGCACGACGTGTACGCCGACCCGCCGGCAGGTACGAGCCGGACCTGAACCGCGGACGTCGCCCGGGCAGGGCCATGCGTCCCGCCCGGAGGCGTGGCGGGACGCACGGCCTGTGCTGCGCCTCAGACTGTCCTGAGCGCAGGGTCGGAGACGCCCGGGGAGCCGTTCTCCACGTGCCCGGCGAAGCGGCGCAGGAAGGTGGGGTCCGCGTCGGAGACGACCTCGACGTCGTACCACCGTGCGGTGACACGCAGGTCGACCGTGTGGGACACGGTCGCGCCGGGGTTGACCTTGAAGGTCTGGGGCGTCCCGCCATAGGTGTTGGTCACCGTGAGGTTGACCGCGGCCGAGGCGGAGTTGGTCATGCTGAGCGTCAGGTTGCCGCTGGTCCCCACATGGCGGGCGGTGACCTCGGGGCCGCTCTTCTTCGCCGGGCCACGCCAGGTGCGCAGGAAGCCGTTCGGCCCCCAGACCGTGAGATCGATCTGGTTGCCGGTGGAGCCGCTGGTGCTCCAGGTGTCCGAGAGGGTCTTGCCCGCTTCGACGGAGTAGGGCCACGGGCCGTCCGTGCGGTTGCCCGAGGTGCTGTGGAAGTGGGCGCCCAGGGAGGGGCCACCGGAGAAGGTCAGGGTGAACTTCCCGGTGGAGACGGTGGCCCGGCCGTCCACGTACGGGCTGTAGCCGAGGGCACGGGTCGGCTTGGATCCCGCCTCCTGCTCGGGGAGTGCGGCCGTGGCCGGCGGCGTCGGGTGGTAGGACGGATGGCGGTTCCTGTCCGGCGGCACGTATCCGGCGGTGGAGGGGAGGGCAGCGGGAGCCGCATCCGCGCGGCCGAATTCGAAGGCCGAGGTCAGGTCCCCGCAGACGGCTCGGCGCCATGGCGAGATGTTGGGTTCCCGCACACCGAAGCGCTGCTCTACGAAGCGGATCACCGAGGTGTGGTCGAAGGTCTCGGAGCAGACGTAGCCGCCCTTGCTCCACGGCGAGACGACGATCATCGGCACGCGGGGGCCGAGCCCGTACGGTCCCGCCGCGTAGTTCCCGCCGCCCGGGTACAGGTCCTTGGACACGTCAGCCGTGGACAGGCCCCATGCGGACGAGGCGGGCGGGTACGGCGGGACCACGTGGTCGAAGAAGCCGTCGTTCTCGTCGTAGGTGATGAACAGGGCGGTCTTCGCCCACACCGCAGGGTTCGCCGTGAGGGCGTCCAGGACCTGAGAGATGTACCAGGCACCGAAGTTCGTCGGCCAGTTGGAGTGCTCGCTGAAGGCCTCGGGCGCGGCTATCCAGGAGACCTCCGGCAGCGTCCCGCCGGTCACGTCCGCGCGCAGCCGGTCGAAGTAGGTGCCGCCCGCCTTGACGTCGGTGCCGGTGCGGGCCTTCTCGTACAGGGCACTGCCGGGCTGGGCGTTGCGGTAGCTGTTGAAGTACAGCAGGGAGTTGTCGCCGTAGTTGCCGCGGAAGGCGTCGTTGATCCATCCCCAGGACCCGGCCGCGTTGAGGCCGTCGCCGATGTCCTGGTAGACCTTCCACGAGATCCCGGCGGACTCCAGCCGCTCGGGATAGGTCTTCCAGCTGTAGCCGGCCTCCTGGTTGCCGAGGACAGGGCCGCCTCCCGTACCGTCGTTCCCGGTGTGCCCGGACCAGAGGTAGTAGCGGTTGGGGTCGGTGGCTCCGATGAACGAGCAGTGGTAGGCGTCGCACACGGTGAACGCGTCGGCGAGGGCGTAGTGGAACGGGATGTCGTTCCGCGTCATGTACGACATGGTCGTGGCCGTCTTGGCCGGAACCCACTTGTCGTACTTGCCGTTGTTGTAGGCCTGGTGGCCGCCGGCCCAGTCGTGGTCCAGCCCTTCCAGGAACTGCATCCCGAGGTCGGCCACCTGCGGGTTGAAGGGCAGGACGTCCTTCGTGCCGTTCGACTGGTGGAAGACGGACTTGCCGTTGTCCTGGAGCACCGGCCTCGGGTCCCCGAAGCCCCGCACTCCCTTCAGCGACCCGAAGTAATGGTCGAAGGACCGGTTCTCCTGCATGAGGACGACGATGTGCTCGATGTCCTGGATCGTTCCCGTGCTGCCTCGCGCCGGGATGGCCGCGGCCCTCGCGATGCTCTCGTTCAGCATCGTGAAGGCGGCGGTGCCTCCGGCAATCTTCAGGAACCTGCGACGGTCGAGCTCTGTCATGGGGGACGACCTCTGGGTGGTGGGGGGATCAGGGGCGACCCAAGGACAGCGGTCCCGGGGTACCGGGCGGGGGTGGGTTCGTGACACCACGCCGTACACCTGGAGAACGGAAGCCCTCCCCGGCGGCCCGTGCCCGCCCACGCCGACGGCTGGTGGGAGGGTACGCGCAACACGTCGGCGCGCAACAGGCCCCGGCGGAAGGCTCTTTGCGGGGAGACCGGTTCCCGCCACGGCGCCCCGCCCGCTCGGTGCGAGCCGGCGTCGAGCAGTTGCGCTGTGACCGGCTCGACGCGGTGAGCGCACTCGCCCCGCCGGCTCCGGCTTCGCCGCGCGTGTGGAGGCATGGGGAGGTGCGGCTACGGCGCGGACGGCCTGGAGGACCTGAGAGCCACGTTCCGTCGCGGGGGCGATGTGGCGGCCCAGGATTTTGCAACTAAGCTAAACCTAACCTAATTCCGGTGTCGCTTGTTCGTGGGGAGTGGTCCTTCGATGTCCGAATCGCTTGCAGCCCGTCAGGTGCCACCGCAGCGGCCCATGTTCGCAACGGTCACAGAGGTGCGCCGACTCGCGCCACGCATGGTCCGGATCACGCTGACCGGGGACGGCGTGGGCGATTTCGAATACGCCGGCCCCGACCACCTGGTCCGGATCTTCCTCCCGGTCAGCAATGATCTGCGACTGCCGACCGGCTCGGACTGGTGGGCCGAACTGCAGGCGATGCCGGCCGACCGGCGTCCGGTGGTCCGCAACTACACCGTGCGTCGTATCGACCATGCACGTCGACGCATCGACATCGACTTCGCACTGCACGGGGACAGCGGGCCGGCGTCCGCCTGGGCCGGAACCGCGGCGCCAGGCGACAGGATCGGCATCCTCAGCGATGGAGCACGCTACCGACCGGGCGACGCGGACTGGCAGCTCCTCATCGGTGACGAGACGGCTGTGCCCGCGATCTCTTCCATGCTCGAAGAAGCCCGCACCCCGGTTCACGCATTTCTCGAGGTCCAGGACGAGCAGGACGTGCTGGAGCTGGCCGGCCGGGTGAACTGGCTGTACCGATCCGATACTCACGGCGCTCACGGGGCGCGAACGGTGGAGGCGCTGCGCAGCCTGTCCTTCCCGCCCGGTACGCCGTACGTCTGGGTGGCCGGCGAGTCCGCCCTGGCCACGTCCGTGCGGCGCTATCTGGTGAACGAGCGAGGGATCGACAAGGAGCGGATCTACTTCTGCGGCTACTGGCGAGAAGCGCCGTCCGCCGTCCGAGCGACCGCCCGAACGGAACGGGAGCCCGCGCTGGCCTGACCGTACACGGACGGCCGGAGCGGCACCGGTCCCTCGGGCCGGCACGACGCATCCGAGGGGCCCTGGAGCGAGCGCTTCGGGGC